>ONHI01000228.1 GCA_900317565.1 uncultured Eubacteriales bacterium | reverse complement strand
AGCCGCCCCGGCTGGGCGGGAACCGGCGCATGGGCGTGTTCGCCACGCGCTCCCCGTTTCGGCCAAACCCGCTGGGGCTGTCCTGCGTGCGGCTGGAGGGCGTGGATCTGTCCACCCCGGTCGGCCCGGTGCTGCGCGTGGCCGGCGCGGACCTGATGGACGGCACGCCGATCTACGACATAAAGCCCTATCTTACGCACGTCGACTGCCACCCCGAGGCCACCGGCGGCTTTTCGGAGGGGGTAAGGGACTACGCGGTGACCGTGGATTTCCCCGAGCCGCTTTTGAACCGGCTGCCGGACGACAAGCGGACGGCCGCGCTGGAGATACTGCGGCAGGACCCGCGCCCCGGCTATCGGCACGGCGACAGCGCTCGGCGCTACGGCGTGGCGTTCGCGGGGTATGACGTGCGCTTTACCGTCGAAGACGGCGTGCTGCGCGTCTGCGAGGTCGTCCCGCTGAAAAAGGAGAAACAATAAATATGAAATACGATTATCTGATCGTCGGCGCCGGGCTCTATGGCGCGGTGTTCGCGCGGCAGGCCATGGACGCGGGCAAGCGCGTGCTGGTGATCGACCGGCGGATGCACATCGCGGGCAACGTCTACACGGAGGCCGTCGAGGGCATACACGTTCACAAATACGGCGCGCACATCTTCCACACCAACGACCGGCGGGTATGGGAATACATCACGCGCTTTGCGGAATTCAACCGCTTCACCAACAGCCCCGTGGCGAACTACAGGGGCGAGCTGTACTCGCTGCCCTTCAACATGTACACATTTAATAAGATGTGGGGCGTGGTCACGCCCCAGGAGGCCCGGGCGAAGATCGACGAGCAGCGCCGGGAGATCACCGGCGAGCCCAGGAACCTGGAGGAGCAGGCCATCAGCCTGGTGGGCCGGGACATCTTTGAAAAGCTGGTGAAGGGCTACACCGAAAAGCAGTGGGGCCGCGATTGCAAGGACCTGCCCGCCTTCATCATCAAGCGGCTGCCCGTGCGGCTCACCTTCGACAACAACTATTTCAACGCGCTGTACCAGGGCATACCCATCGGCGGCTACACGAAGCTGGTGGAAAACCTGCTGGCGGGCATCGAGGTGCGGCTGAACAGCGACTATTTGCAGGACAGGGCGCAGTGGGACGCGCTGGCGGAGAAGGTGGTCTACACCGGGCCCATCGACGCCTATTTCGACTACAGCCTGGGCGCGCTGGAGTACCGCTCGGTGCGCTTCGAGACGGAGCTGCTGGACATGCCCAACTTCCAGGGCAACGCCGCCGTCAATTACACCGACCGGGAGACGCCCTGGACCCGCATCATCGAGCACAAGTGGTTCGAGTTCGGCAAGGACGCCCAGGGCAACGATTTGCCCAAGACCGTCATCAGCCGGGAGTACAGCAGCGAATGGAAGCTGGGGGACGAGCCCTACTATCCCGTCAACGACGCGAAGAACGGCGAGCTCTATCAGCGGTACAAGGCGCTTGCGGACCGGGAGGAGAAGGTCGTCTTCGGCGGCAGGCTGGGCGAGTACAAATACTATGACATGGACCAGACCGTCGCCGCGGCGCTGGCGCTATGCGAGAAGATACTGTAGATTTTTCGCTTCGCTCAGAATGACAGGTTCACGTTGCGAAATCGTCATTCTGAGCGCAGGCGCAGCCGGAGTCGAAGAATCTTCTTCTGCGCTGTACGACAGCGGGCAGCCTCGAAAGAGGCTGCCCGTTTGTTGTATGCTCTTATAATGGATTACTTCTTCTGCGCTTCCTCGACCGCGACGGCCACGGCGACGGTGGCGCCGACCATCGGGTTGTTGCCCATGCCCAGGAAGCCCATCATTTCCACGTGGGCGGGCACGGAGGAGGAGCCGGCGAACTGGGCGTCGCTGTGCATGCGGCCCATGGTGTCGGTCATGCCGTAGGAGGCGGGACCGGCGGCCATGTTGTCGGGATGCAGCGTGCGGCCCGTGCCGCCGCCAGAGGCCACGGAGAAGTACTTCTTGCCGGCTTCCCAGCGTTCCTTCTTATAGGTGCCCGCGACGGGGTGCTGGAAGCGGGTGGGGTTGGTGGAGTTGCCGGTGATGGACACGTCGGCATTCTCATGCCACATGATGGCCACGCCCTCGCGCACGTCGTCGGCGCCGTAGCAGTTGACCTTCGCGCGATCGCCGGTGGAATAGGCGGTCTTGCTGACCACGGTCAGCGCGTGATCTTCCTTCACGTCCGCGGACAGATAGTCATACTTGGTCTGCACGTAGGTGAAGCCGTTGATGCGGCTGATGATCATGGCGGCGTCCTTGCCCAGGCCGTTCAGTATGACGCGCAGGGGCTTGGTGCGCACCTTGTTGGCATTCAGCGCGATCTTGATGGCGCCCTCGGCGGCGGCGAAGGACTCGTGGCCGGCCAGGAACGCGAAACACTCGGTCTCCTCGTCCAGCAGGCGCGCGCCCAGGTTGCCGTGGCCGATGCCGACCTGGCGCTGGTCCGCGACGGAGCCGGGGATGCAGAAGGCCTGCAGGCCCACGCCGATGCAGCGGGCGGCCTCGGCGGCG
>ONHI01000252.1 GCA_900317565.1 uncultured Eubacteriales bacterium | reverse complement strand
CTCGTCGGTCCAGAGCATGTAGCTGTTGGCGGTGCGGGTGAAGGCCTTGGACTGGGAGGGGGGCAGCAGCGCGGGGTCGTGCCGCTCGCCCAGGGCGTAGTCCACAATCCAGGCGGTCACGTCAAAGCCCAGCAGATCCTTGAAGGGGACGTACATCATGTCGCCGTCGAGGCGGTAGCCCATCTCGATGATGTAGAAGTGGCCGTCCTCGTCCCGCATGGCCTGGGTCCAGGCGTAGCCCTCGCGGCAGCCGGTGCCCTTGATGACGTTTTCGATGTGGGGGTTGATCTCGCGGCAGAAGTCCTCCACGTGGTTGGAGACGGTGGTGGTGATGGAGTAGCAGAACTTGGGATAGCCGGGCTCGGCGTACATGGCGCAGAGGGCCAGCAGGTGCACCTCGCCGTCGGCCAGGGCGTAGGTGCCGTACCACTCCTCGCCGTGGAGCATGCGCTCGACCACCAGCTTGCGGCTGCTCGACATGCTGCGGGCGTAGTCCATGGCTTTGAAGAGCTCTTCCTCATTGTACACATAGCTGATGCCGCGGTTGCAGCTGAGGTCGATGGGCTTGACCACCACGGGGTACTTCACCTTGTCCAGCTCCTCGCGGGTCGGGGGGTCGGAGAGGAAGTAGTCGTCGGCCAGCGGGGCGCCGAGGGCGGTGGCCAGCGCCTTGTAATCCACCTTGTCGTGGGAGAAATGCCAGGCCTCGGGGGTGCAGTAGCAGGGCAGGCCGAGTCTCCGGCAGAGCTCCATGCACATCTCCAGGTTAAACTCGCTGATGCCGCAGATGACGGCATTGACGCCCTCTTCGCGGCACTTGGCTTCCAGCGCGTCCAGATCGCCGGTGTTGAGCATCCAGTACTCGTCCGCAATCAGCTTCCCGGGGGAGTGCTCCGGCTCCAGATAGTCGGTGACAATGGTATAGACGCCCTTGCTCTTTGCGTACTCCAGCATCAGGCAGGTGCCGTAGCTGGTGCCCAGCATCAATAGTTTTTTCATACGGTGTTCTCCAGTTTCTTTTTCGTTTATTCGCCGGTGACAACCTGATACCAGCCGTCATCGGACATATACCGTTCCATGCTCTCCCGGTCGGGGAAGTTCAGCACCAGGGTGCCGATGGCCTTGTTGGCGCCGGAAAAGCGCTCAATGTGTTCGCCGGGCGCGACCCAGAGCTGCTCCTCGGCCACGAAGGGCAGCACCGCGGGGTCGATCCGCAGCGCCTCAAAATCGCCCTCGTGGTCACTGTGCAGGATGACCTCGGCCCAGTGGCCCCGATAGACGGGATCGCGCATCTCGTCCACCGGCAGGCCCACCGCGGCCTTCACCGCGTTTTGGATGAGCTTCGTGCCCGTGGCCAGCTCCAGCACCTCGCACAGGCGGTTGCCGCCGCCCCGGGGGGAGACCTCCATGATATAGGCTTTCCCGTCGGTGCCCTGTCTGGTCTCGATGTTGTACACCGAGGTCTTGAGATCCAGCAGCGTCATCAGCCGCTGCAGCTCCCGCCGCAGCTCCGCCTGGATTTCATCCGGCATGCTGGAGGGCCAGGTGTAGGCCGCGGGGGTGTAGGGGTTTTCGGCCTTCGGGTCAAAGCGCTGCTCGTCAAAGGAGCAGTAGACCAGCTTCCCGTCCACGGAGAAGCAGTCGGTATCGGAGGAATAACCCTTCTGCTGAATGAACTGCTCGACGATGAAGGCGCCGCCCAGGGAGAAGGCCAGGGCGTGGTCGACAGCGGCGGACAGCTCATCCGGGGTGTCCACCCGGGTGACGCCCTTGCTGCCGGCGGAGTCCACGGGCTTGACGATCATGGGCCAGGGGTAGCTGCCCGCGTCCGCGAGGGCGGCCGCCTTTTCGGTGTAGCGCTTTGCCCAGGGGACGGTGAAGCCGTTGTCCCGCAGGAAGGCGCGGAAGCGCCCCTTGTCCTGCAGGATGGACACGGAGGCATAGGAGCCGGCGAAGGGCAGGCCCAGCTGCTCGGCCACATAGGCCGCGGTGGTGACGCCCGGGTCGCAGGCAAAGGACATGACGCCGTCGATCCCGAGCTCTCGCGCGGTTTCCAGCACCGCCTCCCTGTCGATGATGGAGACGTTGCGGTACTCGTCGGCGTATTTGTGGGCGGCGTTGTCCGGCAGGTAGTCGCAG
>ONHI01000093.1 GCA_900317565.1 uncultured Eubacteriales bacterium | reverse complement strand
CTGGGCCTCGTCCCCGGAGACGTCCAGGAACAGCATGTGGGTGTCCACGGCCTTGTTGTAGCTCACCCGGGTGATGTTGCCGCCCGCCGCGGCGATGATCCGCCCCGCCGCCAGGAAGGCTCCGGCCTGGTCCGGCATGCTGGTGATGAAGGTCTTTTTCACGCGATTTTATCCTCCGGTGCGCGCGCGGTGCGGCTCAGCTGCCCGTACATGCGCAGATAGCTGGGTATCAATATCATGTCGGCCCCCAGCCAGGCCAGCACCTCCGCCCAGAACACGCCGCTGTGGCCGATCAGCCCGGGCAGCAGCAGCGCCGCGCCGGTGCGCATGGCGAACTCCGCAAGGCCCGACAGCATCGGCATCAGCGTGTTGCCCATGCCCTGGAGCGTGCTGCGATAGACGTACAGCACGTAGAGTATCGGCAGGCAGCAGGCCATGATCCGCAAAAATTCCAGCGCGTAGCCCAGCGCCTCGTCCGCCATGGCGGATCGGTCGATGAACATGCCCACGATGTAGCGCCCGAAGCCCAGCATCACCAGCGCGATGGCCAGCGCCGTGGCGATGCCGGAGGCCAGGCCCGCCCGCGCGCCGCCGCGGATGCGGTCCAGCCGCCCCGCGCCCAGGTTCTGCCCGGCGTAGGTGGAGATGGCGTAGCCGTAGGACACCGCCGCGATCTCCAGCAGCCCGTACAGCTTGTTGGTGGCGGTGTAGCCCGCGATGAAGGCCACGCCCATGCCGTTGACCACGCTCTGCACGATCATGCCGCCCACGGCGATCACCGCGTTCTGGGCCGATACCGGCGCGCCCAGGCGCATCAGCCGCGCCCAGCGACGCCCGTCCGGGCGCAGCTCCTCCCGGCGCAGCCGCATGAAGTCCACCCCGCGCAGCCGCAGCAGGCAGTAGACGCAGGAGGCGGCCTGGGCGATCACGGTGGCCGCCGCGGCGCTCTCCACGCCCCAGCCGAAGCCCAGCACGAACAGCATGTCCAGCGCGATGTTCAACAGCGAGGCCAGCGTCATGGCCGCCAGCGGCGAGCGGCTGTCCCCCAGGGAGCGCAGCATCCCGGCCAGCAGGTTGTAGGCCATCACCACCGGCAGCCCCGCGAACAGCACCCGCAGGTAGCCCTCTGCCATGGGGCGCACGGCGTTGGGCGTGCCCATCCAGCCCAGCACCGGCCCTATGGAGGCCAGCGCCAGCGCGGTGATGAGCGCCGCGACCGCCAGCCCCAGCGACAGCGCGCTGCCGGCATAGCTGCGCAGCTCGTCGAAGTCCTTCGCGCCGAAGGCCTGGGCGATGGGTATGGCAAAGCCCTGGGCAAAGCCCACCGCCACGCTCATGAACAGCCAGTTGAACCAATCCGCGCTGCCCAGCGCCGCCAGCGCCTCCAGCCCGATCCCCCGGCCCACCACGCTGGCGTCCACCAGCGTGTACAGCTGCTGGAACACGTTGCCCAGCATCAGCGGCATCGCCGTCGCCAGGATCAGCCGCACCGGCGATCCCTGCGTCATGTCCCGTGTCTTCATGGTGCCTCCAGGCTCACAGCTTCGCCGCCACCTGCGCCGCCAGCGCGGCGTTGTTGTAGACCAGGCGGATGTTGCTGGCGAGGCTGTCGCCGCCGGTGATGTCCTTGATCTTCGCCAGCAGGAAGGGCGTGGTCTGCTTGCCCTTGATGCCCTGGGCGTTGGCCTCGGCCACGGCCTCGTCGATGGCCCTGTTGATCACGTCGGGGTCCATGCTGTATGCCTCGGGAATGGGGTTGGTGACCAGCATGCCGCCCTTCAGCTCCATGTCCAGCTTCGCCCGGAAGGCCGCGGCCACCTCGTCCGGGGTGTCCAGCCGGTAATCCACGCCGAAGCCGCTCTTGCGGGTGTAGAAGGCGGGCAGCTCCTCCGTGCCGTAGCCGATCACCGGCACGCCCTTGGTCTCCAGGTATTCCAGCGTCAGCCCCAGGTCCAGTATGGACTTCGCGCCCGCGCACACCACCAGCACCGGGGTCTGGGCCAGCTCCTCCAGGTCGGCGGAGATGTCCATGGTGACCTCCGCGCCGCGATGCACGCCGCCGATGCCGCCGGTGGCGAACACGCGGATGCCCGCCATCGCGGCGATGATCATCGTGGTGGCCACGGTGGTCGCGCCGTCCTCGCCCCTGGCGACCAGCACCGGCAGGTCCCGCCGGGAGGCCTTCGTCACCGCGTAGCCCTTCTTGCCCAGGTATTCGATCTCGTCCCGGGAGAGGCCCGCCTTCAGCTTGCCGCCGATGATGGCGATGGTGGCCGGCACCGCGCCGTTTTCCCGGATGATGCGCTCCACGTTCAGCGCCGTCTCCACGTTCTGGGGATAGGGCATGCCGTGGGAGATGATGGTGGATTCCAGCGCCACCACCGGCCTGTTCGCCGCCAGCGCCTCCTGCACCTCGGGGGAAACTTCAAGGTATTTGTTCATATTGTTGCCTCCTGTTCTAAGGTATTAATTTATACCTCATTCATTCAAGGTTTGCATCCTTTGCAGCAGCGCCGCCTCGCAGATGTCGGGGCTGACCGTCTCCATGCTCTCCACCGCGATGGACGCCGCCGCCAGCCCGGCCACGGCGCAATCGCGCAGCGAAAGATCGCGCAGCCGGCCCCAGGCCAGTGCCGCGGTGAAGGCGTCGCCCGCGCCGGTGGCGTTCGCCATGCGCACCGCGCCGCCGGGCAGGAACAGCGTCTCCGCCTCATCGGCGCAGCACACGCCCTTTTCGCCCAGCGTGATGAACACCCGCTCCACGCCCAGCTCCACCAGCCTGCGGGCGGCCCGGGCGGCGGAATCCGGCCCGTGCACCGGCATGCCGGTGAGGGTCTCGGCCTCGATGGCGTTGGGCTTCAGCGCCCACAGCCGGGGCAATATCCCCGCCAGCCGCGGGGCCTTGGCCGTGGACACCGCGTCCGCCAGCAGCGGCGCCGTCAGCCGCCGGGCCAGGAATTCCAGCGTCCCGGCGGACAGGTTGGCGTCCAGGATCACCGCGTCCATGGCGTTCAGCGCCTCCAGTCGGTCCTCCAGTGCCTCCGGTGTCAGCCGGTCGCAGACGGACATGTCGTTGACCGCCAGCTGCATGTCCCCGCCGGCGTCGGCGATGAACAGATAGCAGGAGCTGGACGCGCCGGGGAAGGTGAGGCACAGGTCCGTGCCGACCCCCGCCCGGGCACAGTCCTCCCGCACGATGCGGGCGAAGGCGTCGTCGCCCAGCGCCGCCACCAGCCGCGTGTCCACGCCCAGCCGCGCCAGGTTGCAGGCGATGTTGCGGCCCACGCCCCCGGCGGAGAAGGTCACCCGGCCCGGAGCGGAGTCCTGCAGGGCCAACCGTCCCGCGGGAAAGCCGCCGATGTCGATGTTCGCCGCGCCGACCACCGCGCAGCGGGCCGCAAAGCTCATGCCGATGCGCCTCCCTGATGGATTTTTCGGCACAATTATAGCCCCGCCGCGCAAAACCCGCAAGCGCGGTTGTGTGAAGTCGAAGGCGGGGAAAAGACACGAAAAAGCTCGAATTGATCAGTACGATATGAAAAATTTTCATTAACGATATAGCATTTGACACAATTTCGCAATATAATATGTTCCAAACTACCATTGGGGGTATGTCTGCATGTCCCGTAACGCTTTGCGGGCAACGCGCGCGTTGCTTTTCATATTGGCCGTGCTGATCCTCGGCACGTCGGCCCTGGCGGATTCCATAGAGGTCAAGCTGAACGCCTCGGCGAAGGTCTATTCCTCGCTGTCCAGCTCCGCGCGCTACGTCAAGGCGCCCAAGAGCCTGCGGGTGACGCTGAAGGCCTACGCCAAGGGCTGGGGCAAGATCACCTACAAGGGCCGCACGGGCTACATCAAGCTGAAGTACCTGGACCGGGTCGAGCCCCTTCCGGCCTACGTCTCCGAGGACGCCACGGTGTATAAGGACGCCAGCGGCTCCAAGAAGCTGACCACGGTGTCCGCGGGCACGGCGGTGTCGGTGCTGGGCGTGGACGGCAGCTATGTGCGCATCCAGAACAAGAGCGGCACCAAGGGCTACATCAAGGCCGGGAAGCTGTCCACCGCCAAGGTGAAGCAGGACGCGGCCGCCGAGGACAGCGGCGAGGGCACGTCGGCGTCGGATTCCATCCCCGAATCGCTGCTGGCCACCGCGGAAGGCGCGGAGAGCTCCAAGATCGAAAAGACCATCTACGTGGCCCAGGGCCTGATCGGCACGCCCTACGCCAGCAACGCGCAGCCCCCCAAATCCTTCGACTGCGCCAAGTACGCCTACTACTGTTACGGCGCGGCCCAGAGCGGCCTGCTGAAGAGCTCCTCCTATACCCAGGGCTACGACGACCGCTTCGAGAAGATCGAATACGACGATCTGAAGCGCGGCGACCTGGTCTGCTTCGACACCGTCAGCGACGACGACCTCAGCGACCACGTGGGCATCTACCTGGGCGGCGGATACTTCCTGCACGGCTCCTCCGCGGCCAAGAAGGTCATACTCAGCCAGCTCGCCTCCGGCTACTACAAGCGCACCTTCAGCTGGGGCAGGCGGATATTCGAGGATTGAGCTCGGACGCTTATCGCTGAAAGAAGATCCTTCGCTTCGCTCAGGATGACGGAAAAATGTCATCCTGAGCGAAGCGAAGGATCTTTTATATTTCGATCTCCCCGGTGTACACCGCCTCCGCGGGCCCGGTCATGAACAGGTGCCCGCCCGCGTCCCAGCGGATGTCCAGCGTGCCCCCGGGCAGGGTGATCGGCGCGCGCCTGGGCAGCAGCCCCTGGCTCGCGCCCGCCGCCAGCACCGCGCAGGCCCCGGTGCCGCAGGCCAGCGTGGGGCCGTCGCCCCGCTCCCAGACCCGCACCTGAGCGCCGCCCGCGCCGTCCGTCCGGCAGAATTCGATGTTGGCCCTCCGGGGGAAGGCGGGGTGGCGCTCCAGCAGCGCCCCCAGCCGCAGAAACTGCTCGCCCTCGGGGAACAGGTCGAAGGTCACCGCGTGAGGATTGCCCATGCTCACGCAGAAAAAGCGCAGCGCCAGGCCGTCGACTTCCAGCGTGACCTCGTTGCGATCCGCCGCCACCGGTATGGCCTCCGGCTCGAAGCGGGGCGTGCCCATGTCCACCGTCACCCGGCGGGCGAGGCCGCCCTCGGCCTCCACGTCCAGCGCCAGCACCCCGGCCCCGGTCTCCACCGACATCGACAATTTTTGGCAGATGCCGCCGTCGTAAAGGAATTTACCCAGGCAGCGTATGCCGTTGCCGCACATCTCCGGCTCGCTGCCGTCGCTGTTGAAAATGCGCATCCGCGCGTCCGCGCGGTCGGAGGGCAGTGCCAGGATCAGCCCGTCCGCGCCGATGCCGAAATGCCTCTCGCACAGCTTTTTCGCAAGCATAGAGGGGTCGTTTATGTATTGACGAAACCCATTTACTATGATAAAATCATTACCGATACCATGCATCTTTGTAAAGTGCAAAGCGCTCGCCTCCCGCGTTCCGGTTCGAACTGTGGACGCCGCCCGGGGAAGGGCGCGTCCATCGGTATTATATCCGAAGGCGCGGCATTTTACAAGAGTGAAGCGATGGTACGTACTACATCAAGAGATGGAGGAAGAAACCATGAAGAAGCTGCTTGCAATGCTGCTGGCTCTGATGCTGTTGGTGGTGTCCGCCGCGTGTGCCGAGACTGCGAACGTGATCACCTTCAACAACGCCACCATTAGCACCACCACCGGCGGACAGACCCAGAACATCGAGCTGACGGACCTGAGCGCGACCCTGGCTGCCGGTCTGCCGGGCGAGGTGCCCACCATTCAGCTGGACGTCGCCAACGGCTCCGAGGCGCTGCTGGGCGCGATCATGCAGATCGTGGACGGCAAGGCCGTGATCGAGATCGACGAGGTGAGCAAGGCCCTGGCCGCGGATCTGTCCGCCATGGGCGTTGAGGGCGAGGACATCATCAAGGCCGCCTTCGCCAACCTGGACCAGCTGAGCACCGTCAAGCTGCCCAGATTCACCGGCGTCGACATCCCGAAGATCGACCTGATCTCCCTGTCCGCCCTGATCGGCGCGGAGCCCGCCACCGACGAGAGCGGCGCGCAGGTCGCCACCTTCGAGGTGCCCTATGAGCTGATCAAGCAGCTGCTGAGCATGGTCGGCCAGTACAGGTCCGCCGTGCCCGAGGCCGCCCAGGCCCAGATCGGCCAGCTGTTCGACCTGATCGACCAGATGGTCGCCTCCGATTCCGGCTTCGCGCTGTCCGGCAAGATCACCGACGACGGTACGACCTCCGGACTTGTGCTGGACATCTATCCCGTGTCCGCGGGCGCCACAGCCGACGCCGCCGTCGCCGCGCTGGTGGTCAGCTCCTCCGACAACCAGCTCAACGTGGGCGTGGATATCTACAGCGATGGCCAGTCCATGAACGTGGCCGAGTTCGCCCTGACCTCCAAGCCCGCCGAGGCGGAGCTGAGCTTCTCCCTGGACGTGATGGGCATGATCAGCGTGACCGGCAGCCTGTACACCGAGGACGACGCCCAGGTGTTTGCGTTGCAGTTCTCCGCCGGCGAGCAGGTGATCAGCCTGTCCGTGGTCTACGGCGAGACGGAGGGCAATGATTACGTCACCTTCGCCTTCGAGGCCCCGAACGTCTTCGCCATCAACTTCAGCGTGACGGACGCCGTGGCCGAGGACGGCAGCATCAACGGCGCCATGTCCCTGACCATGGATACCTACACAGGCGAGGAGACCCACGTGACCTTCGACGCCGATTACGTCAACTACGTGGGCGACGTCGAGTTCCGCAGCGTTGCGGACGCCGCCAACGCCCTTGACGTGGCCAACCTCAGCGAGGAGGAGACCGCGCAGCTGCAAGAGGAGCTGAACAACGCGCTGGGCAAGCTGGTGGGCTATCTGAACACCGTGCAGCCCGCCGCCTGATCGCGTTGACCGGCAAACAACCCTGAATTTCCGGACGGGAGCCGCGAAAGCGGCTCCCGTATTTTATCAAACGTAAAAATTTGCCGATAATCCCGGCTTTTCGGAGGCGGCGTTGACAATGAAACAATTGGTGTGCTAAAATTCATGCCGATAGTGTGAAAACGTCGGCGCATTGCGCCGCTGGAGGTCTTTATGAAGAGGATTACTGCCCTCGCGCTGGCGCTGGTGCTGGCCATGCTGGCGCTGCTTCCCGCCTGCGCCGAGGACTTCATGGAACCGGAGCCCCCCATCAGCACGCTCCAGCTCGACAAGCTGTCCGTCTCCCGCCTGACCAACGGCAAGGCGAAGACCACCAGCCTGAAGGGCATGGGGCTGTCGCTGTCCATGGGCACCGCCGGGGGCGTGCCCACGCTGCAGGGCTCCTTTGACAACGGCAAGGGCCAGCTGCTGGACCTGATCTTCCAGGTGTACGGCGACAGGCTGCTGCTGTCCATGGGCGGCATCAGCGGCACCTACTACGTGGACCTGGAGGAGGTCGCCGAGGCCCCTGGCGAGGGCGCGCGCCTGGCCAGGGGCGTGGGCAGCGGCCTCGCGCTGGCCGGCGGACACCTGGACGCGGTGCTCCAGGCGCTGAGCACCGAGGACGGCTCCGGCGTGCGCACGCTGACGCTGAACCTGCCCGAGGGCGCATACAACGCCGTCGCAAAGAGCATGCTGGACATCATGGGCGGCATCGACCTGATGAAGCTTTTGGATGTGGGCGAGCTGGAGGAGGAGCTGGAGGCGTCCGACGACAGCCCCTCGCTGATCCTGCGCTACGACCCCAAGGCCGCGACCTTCGAGCTGGACATCGTGCGGGGCGGCAACGGGCTGCGCCTGAAGGCCGACATGACCGTGACGGTGGAGCCCATGACGCTGGTGAACATCAGCACCGACGAGCTGATGTACGATCTGCTGCACATGGACGCCATGCGGCTGATGGAGCTGCGGGGCGAGCTGGCGATCATCGCGCTCAAATACGGCCACTTCGCCGGCGGGACCGGCCTGGCGGGCATATTGAACTGATAAATCAACAGAATGGGAGATAAGACAAATGACCAAGGTAAACATCATTTCCGGATTCCTGGGCGCGGGCAAGACCACGCTGATCAAGAAGCTGCTGGACGGCGCTTTTGAGGGCGAAAAGGTCGTGCTGCTGGAGAATGAATACGGCGAAGTGGGCATCGACGGCGGCTTCATGAAGGACACCGGCATCCAGATCACCGAGCTGAACTCGGGCTGCATCTGCTGCACGCTGGTGGGCGACTTTACCCAGGCGCTGGGCGAGCTGATCGACACCTACCATCCCGACCGCATATTGATCGAGCCCTCCGGCGTGGGCAAGCTGTCCGACATCCGCAGGGTGGTGGACGACGTGTCCAAGACCCACCCCGTGGAGCTGGCGGGCTGCGCCACCGTGGCCGACGTGGGCAAGTGCCGCATGTACGCCCACAATTTCGGCGAATTCTTCATCGACCAGATCGAGAGCGCCGAGACCATCATCCTCAGCCGCACCCAGACCACCACCCAGGAGAAGATCGAAAAGACCGTGGCGCTGCTGCGCGAGCACAACGACAAGGCCCGCATCATCACCACCCCCTGGGACGAGCTGGACAGCGCCAAGATGCTGGAGACCATCGAGCATCCCACCTTCCTGCTGACCGTGGACGACCTGCCCGAGGCCGATCATCACGATCATGAGCACGAGCACCATCACGACCACGATCACGACGAGCACGAACATCATCACGACCACGATCATGACGAGCACGAGCATCATCACGATCATGACCACGACGAGCACGAGCACCATCACGACCACGACCACGACGAGCACGAGCATCACCACGACCACGATCACGATGAGCACGAGCATCATCACGACCATGACCACGAGTGCGGCTGCGGCCACGATCACCACGGCCATCACCACGCCGACGAGATCTTCGACAACATCGGCGTCGAGACGCCCAAGCGCTTCGACGAGGCCGAGCTGCGCAAGGCCCTGGAGGAGCTGGACGACGGCAACGGTGCGGAGTACGGCCAGATCCTGCGCGCGAAGGGCATACTGCCGCTGAACGACGGCAAGTGGCTGCACTTCGACTACGTGCCCGGCGAATTCGACGTGCGCTACGGCTCCGCGGACTACACCGGCCGGCTGTGCGTCATCGGCGTGAAGATCAATCAGGACGCGATCAGGAAGCTGTTCGGAATCTGATCGAGGAGTTGAAGCGTTATGAACGTACCCGTATACATCGTCACCGGTTTTCTGGGCAGCGGCAAGACCAGGTTCATCACCGACATGCTGACCGACGAGGGCTTCAGCGAGGGTGAGCGCACGCTGCTGCTGTGCTGCGAGGAGGGGGAGGAGGAGTATCCCCAAGAGGCGCTGAAGCAGGGCAACGCCACGCTGGTGAACCTGGAGGATCCCAAGCAGATCGCCGGGAAGCGGCTGCTGCGCCTGAACCGTGAGCACCGGCCCGAGCGCGTCATCATCGAATACAACGCCACCTGGCTGATGGACACGCTGTATGCCACCGAAAAGCCGGACGACTGGGCGCTGGCGCAGATCATCGACCTGGTGGACGCCTCCACCTTCGAGCTGTACCTGAAGAACATGCGCAAGTACATGGCGGACGGCCTGAAGGAGGCCGACCTGGTGATCTTCAACCGCTGCGACGAGACCAGCCGCAAGAGCCCCTGGCGGCGCGCGGTGAAGGGCATGAACAGCGGCACCCGCATATTCTTCGAGAACCTGGACGGCACCACCGACGACGGCGTGGCCGACGAGGACCTGCCCTACGACGTGAAGGCCGACCCGATCGAGATCGGCGACGAGGACTTCGGCACCTTCTATCTGGACGCGCTGGAGCACCCGGACCGCTATGACGGCAAGCACATCCACGCCCGGGGCCGCGCCTTCCGGATGGACGACATGCCCAAGAACTGCTATGTGTTCGGCCGCCACGTGATGACCTGCTGCGCCGAGGACATCGGCGGCATCGGCTTTTTGTGCCAGTTTTCCGGCGAGGCGCCCAAGACCAACGACTGGATCTTCCTGGACGCCAAGGTGGAAAAGAGCTTCAGCCCGCTGCACAACACCGACGCCATCATACTCATCGAGCAGAAGGTCGCCAAGGCCGGGCCGCCCAAGGAAGAGCTGGTATATTTTAACTGATCGCTTTTGTCGGAAAAGCGCCCCGAATATGGACAAAAATATGATATTTGGGGTTGCTTTTGTCGAAACAATATGATAGAATACCCTGTGTGTAATAGGGGGTATCGGTGATGAAACGCAGAATTCTTACCATTGTATTGACGGTCCTGCTGCTGGTGTCCACGGTCGTCGCGCCGGTGAGCGCGTCCGCCGCGGCCAAGAAGGTCTATCTGTTGCAGGTGACGGTGGACGGCGCGCGCGTGCGCAGCGGCTCCTCCTCCTCCTACGAGGTGCTGACGAGCCTGAAGAAGGGCAGCAAGGTGTTCTACCTGAACAAGACCAAGGATTCCTTTGCCTATATCCGCACGGCCCACGGCATCGTCGGCTATATGTACAAGGGCTTCCTGAAGAGCTATGGCGTGACCTACCGCGACCAGGTGTATTACTGCGCCAACAAGAGCGCGAAGGTCTACAAGAAGGCCAGCACCTCCAGCAAGCGGGTGACCACGCTGAACAAGTACCAGCACGTCATCGTCTACCAGACCAAGGGCAGCTGGGCCTACATCAAGACGCTGGGCGGCACCGGCGGCTATGTCAAGAAGAGCGCCCTGAAGAAGGCGTAATCCAACAAGGAGTATTAGACTATGAGCAAGAAATATATTGCGGAGGCCATCGGCACGGCCACGCTGGTCATCCTGGGCTGCGGCACGGCGATGCTGGTGGGCTGCGACGCCGCCAACGGCGGCGGCTACATACTGACCGCGCTGGCCTTCGGCCTGACCATCGTCGCGATGGCCTATTCCATCGGCAACATCTCCGGCTGCCACATCAACCCGGCGGTCTCCCTGGGCGTGCTGCTGACCGGCGGCATGACCACCGGCGAATTCATCGGCTATGTGATCTCCCAGTGCGTGGGCGCGCTGTGCGGCTCCGCGGTGCTGGCGGCCATCTTTGGCCTGGGCCATCGGCGCGAACGGCCTGGCGGGCGTGAACGGCAATGTGCTGGCGGGCCTGTTGGTGGAGATCGTGCTGACCTTCATATTCGTCATCGCCATATTGGGCGTGACCAGCAAGAAGGCCGGCCACGGCAGCTTCGGCGGCTTGGTGATCGGCCTGACCCTGGTGGTGGTCCACATCCTGGGCATCGGCCTGACGGGCACCTCCGTCAACCCCGCCCGCAGCTTCGGCCCCGCGCTGTTCGCCGCCTTCAGCGGCAATACCGCGCCGCTGGTCTGCCTGTGGGTGTTCATCGTCGGCCCGCTGGTGGGAGCTTTCTTCGCCGCCGCGGTGTACAAGATGCTGGAGAGCAAGTGATCCCCCGAACGGACGCGATATAAAAGCGCCGCCGGTTTACCGGCAATGTCATTGGCTTAGAATGTAGATTCTTCGACTACGGCTTCGCCTCCGCTCAGAATGACGAAATAGATTCGTTCGTCATCCTGAGCGCAGCGAAGGATCTACTAGCTTAATGACGTTGCCGCTTTACCGGCGGCGCTTTTATACTGCCCGATACTGCCTCGGCGTGGTTCCCTTGTACTTGCGGAACTGCTTGATGAAGAAGCTGGAATCGTTGTAGCCGCAGTGCTGGGCGATCTCCGCCACGGACATGTCCCCGCTGGTGAGGAAGTGGCTGGCGCACTCCACCCGGTAATAGTTCACGTAGTCGATGGGGGAGCGGTGGACGATGGCCTTGAAGAATCGGCAGAAGTACTTGGGGGACATGCCCGTCAGCCGCGCCAGCGCCTCCAGCGTGATGGGCTGGCCGTAGTGGGTCTCGATGTACTCCAGCGCGGGCTTCAGCTGCTCCGCCTTCTGGCCGAAGCGGGAGGAGGGCGTGTCCAGCAGCGCGTCGCCCCGGTGGGCCGTCAGCGCGCCGAAGAAGTCATACAGCGCGCCGGTGACGCCCAGCACGTTCTCCGCCACGCCCGCCGCGCAGCGCCCGAACAGCCGCGCCACCGCGCCGGAGAGGTCCCCGTGGGCCGCGATGGCCGCGCCGGAGAGGAATATGCTGTGGTTCAGCACGCCCCTCAGGCTCCGGGCGCAGGCGTCCGGGCCCAGCAGCAGCCCCGCGTCGAACACCACGCACTCGTATTCGCAGTCCTCCGGGTCGCCGCCGTGGATCACGCCCTCGGCGATCAGCATCACGTCGCCCGCCCGGGCCAGCACCTCCCGGTCGTCGATGTACAGGCTCAGCTGGCCCCGACCGACGCGGATGACCTCCGTCTCCCGGTGCCAGTGCATCGGCATGCGATAGCGCTCGTGGTGAATATCCACCGGATAGTAGGCCAGCGGGAAATCCCCGGTCCGGTGCTGCTTATGTTCGTTGTAGTCCAGGTAATGCATGGCAAATAACCTCTGATAAGGTGAATATTGTTTTATTTTTTGCCATTATACCACAATACAAGGGACAAAATCAATGTTATAGTAAGATTAACGATTTAGTCGGTGCTTGCGTTGTCAAAACCGACGGCAATCTTAAAGGAGGATTGATTCATATGGCTAAGAACAGATATCTCGGCAGCTATCCGGTGATCGGCATCCGCCCCACCATCGACGGTCGTCGCGGCGCGCTGAAGGTGCGCGAGGGGCTGGAGGATCAGACCATGAACATGGCCAAGTCCGCCGCCAGGCTGTTTGAGGAGAACCTGCGCTACTCCAACGGCGAGCCCGTGAAGGTCGTCATCGCCGACACCCCTGCTGGTGCTACGGCTCCGAGACCATGGACATGGACCGCAACACCATCAAGGCCGTCTGGGGCTTCAACGGCACCGAGCGCCCCGGCGCGGTGTACCTGGCCTCCGTGCTGGCCACCCACGCCCAGAAGGGCCTGCCGGCCTTCGGCATCTACGGCCATGAGGTCCAGGAGGCGGACGACACCTCCATTCCCGCCGACGTTCAGGAAAAGCTGCTGCGGTTCGGCCGCGCGGCCGTCGCCGCCGCCACCATGCGGGGCAAGAGCTACCTGCAGATCGGCGCCATCACCATGGGCATCGGCGGCTCCATCATCGATTCCAAGTTCATCGAGGACTATCTGGGCATGCGCGTGGAGTCCGTGGACGAGGTCGAGGTCATCCGCCGCATGACGCTGGGCATCTACGACGAGAAGGAATATGAGAAGCTGAAGAAGTGGGCCGAGGCGAACGTCAAGGAGGGCTTCGACAAGAACCCCGCCGAGCTGCAGAAGACCCGCGAGGAGAAGGACAAGGACTGGGAGTTCACCCTGAAGATGTACCTGATCATCAAGGACCTGCTGAACGGCAATCCCAACCTGCCCGAGGGCAACGAGGAGGAGATGGTGGGCCACAACGCCATCGCCGGCGGCTTCCAGGGCCAGCGCCAGTGGACCGACTTCTATCCCAACTGCGACTATCCCGAGGCCATGCTGAACACCAGCTTTGACCACAACGGCGCCCGCGAGCCCTATGTGTTCGCCACCGAGAACGACGTGCTGAACGGCCTGGGCATGCTGTTCATGAAGCTGCTCACCAACCGCGCCCAGATGTTCGCCGACGTGCGCACCTTCTGGAGCCCCGAGGCCGTGAAGCGCTGCACCGGCTATGACGTCGAGGGCAAGGCCAAGGAGAACGGCGGCTTCATCCACCTGATCAACTCCGGCGCGTGCTGCCTGGACGCCAACGGCCAGGCGAAGGACGCCGAGGGCAACCGCGTCATGAAGCCCTGGTACGAGGTCACCGAGGCCGACCAGAAGGCCATCATGGAGCACACCACCTGGAATTACGCCGACCTGGGCTACTTCCGCGGCGGCGGATATTCCAGCCGCTTCGTCACCGACTGCGAGATGCCCGCCACGATGATCCGCCTGAACCTGGTGGACGGCCTGGGGCCGATGCTGCAGATCGCCGAGGGCTGGACCGTGGCCCTGCCCGACGAGGTGACCGACGTGCTGTGGAAGCGCACCGACTACACCTGGCCCTGCACCTGGTTCACCCCGCGCTGCGACGGCAAGGAGGGCAGCCCCTTCAAGACCGCCTACGACGTGATGAACAACTGGGGCGCCAACCACGGCGCGATCAGCTACGGCCACATCGGCGCGGACCTGATCACCTTCTGCTCCATGCTGCGCATTCCCGTGGCCATGCACAACGTGCCCGTGGAGAAGATCTTCCGGCCCGCGGCCTGGAACGCCTTCGGCATGGACAAGGAGGGCGCCGACTATCGCGCCTGCGCCAACTACGGCCCGTTCTACAAGAAGTAAATTCATCAATTGTTGCGTTTTTCGCCGCCGGGGGTTCGCGCCTCCGGCGGCAATTGCTTTACTTCGGATAACATTAACGATAATGACTCCTACTTAATGCCGGACAGGTTGAACAAAAAATGAAAACCGGCATAAATGGTTGTTGACAGAACCGCGACACAGTGTTAAAATATAAACGCTGATATTGCAGGGCATAGTTCCTGTAATAAATTTTGGCAAAGGAGTGTACCCGTGTTATGAAGAAGATTTTTGCTATCCTGCTCGTCGCGATGCTGGCGCTGAGCTGCACCGCCGCGCTGGCCGAGAAGGTCGGCGTTTCCATGCCCACCAAGGACCTGCAGCGCTGGAACCAGGACGGCGCCTACATGGAAGAGAAGCTGAAGGAAGCCGGCTATGAGGTCGAGCTGCAATTCGCCTCCAACGATGTTCCCACCCAGCTGAACCAGGTTGAGACCATGATCGACAACGACTGCCAGGTCGTCGTCATCGCCGCCATCGAGGGCTCCTCCCTCGGCACCGCGCTGGACAAGGCCGCTGAGAAGGGCGTCAAGGTCATCGCCTATGACCGCCTGCTGATGGACAACGGCAACGTCGATTACTATGCCACCTTCGACAACTACAAGGTCGGCACCGTGCAGGGCACCTATGTGAAGGACGCCCTGGATCTGGACAACGCGGAAGGCCCGTTCGTGATGGAGATCACCGCTGGCGATCCCGGCGACAACAACGCCCGCTACTTCTATCAGGGCGCCATGGACGTGCTGAAGCCCTACATGGACGAGGGCAAGCTCGTCGTGACCTCCGGCCAGATCGAGTTCGACCAGGTTGCCACCCCCACCTGGAAGACCGACGTCGCCCAGAAGCGCGCTGAGGATATCCTGACCGCCAACTATGCCAACGGCGAGGAGATCGATGTGTGGCTGTGCTCCAACGACTCCACCGCCCTGGGCGTGACCAACGCTCTGGAGGCCAACTACGGCGGCGAGAACTGGCCCATCATCACCGGCCAGGACTGCGACATCGCCAACACCAAGAACATGATCGCCGGCAAGCAGAGCATGTCCGTGTTCAAGGACACCCGTACTCTGGCTGCGCAGGTCGTGAAGATGGTCGGCCAGATCCTGTCCGGCGAGACCGTCGACGTCAACGACGAGGAGACCTACGACAACAACGTGAAGGTCGTTCCCTCCTTCCTGTGCGATCCCGTGTTCGCGGATGCCAACAACTACAAGGAGATCCTGATCGACTCCGGCTACTACACCGAGGACGATCTGAAGTAATCTGAACCGGGTGATTCAGAGTGATGCAGGCGGGCTCTGCCCCGCCTGCATCATTTAAGGTATATCGAGGCGAGATTTCATCTGATTGGAGTGAAACGGAGCCATGGCAAACGTACTGCTGGAAATGAGGAACATCACCAAGACCTTTCCCGGCGTAAAGGCCCTCGATAACGTCAACCTCCAGGTGGAGCAGGGCGAGATCCACGCCCTGGTTGGCGAGAACGGCGCGGGCAAATCCACGCTGATGAACGTGCTGAGCGGCATCTATCCCCACGGCACCTACGAGGGCGACATCATCTACAACGGGCAGGTCTGCAAGTTCTCCAATATCAAGGATTCCGAAAAACTGGGCATCGTCATCATTCACCAGGAGCTGGCGCTGGTTCCCGAGATGACGATCGGCGAAAACATGTATCTGGGCAACGAGCGCGGCCACAAGCTCGCGATCGATTGGAACACCACCTATGCCGAGGCCGACAAGTATCTGAAGATGGTGGGCCTGCAGGAGAGCAGCAAGGTGCAGGTCAAGACCATCGGCACCGGCAAGCAGCAGCTGGTCGAGATCGCCAAGGCGCTGGCGAAGCAGGCGAAGCTGCTGATCCTGGACGAGCCCACGTCCTCCCTGAACGAAGAGGATTCCCGCGCGCTGCTGGACCTGATGCTGGGCTTCAAAAAGCAGGGAATGACCATGATCATCATCTCCCACAAGCTCAATGAGGTCGCCTACGTCGCGGACAAGATAACCGTCATACGCGACGGCACCACCATCGAGACCATCGACAACCGCGGCCCCGAGCCCGTCAGCGAGGAGCGCATCATCAAGGGCATGGTCGGCCGCGAGATGACCAACCGCTTCCCGCCGCGCGAGGGCGTGAAGGTGGGCGACGTGATG
>ONHI01000112.1 GCA_900317565.1 uncultured Eubacteriales bacterium | reverse complement strand
GTCACCTCGCCGGGTGGCCTGTTTCTCGTTCCTCTCATCGCTGTCCCCTTGTCTGCAAATTTTCTTCATTGGGGGCTTGACTTTTTATTCGCAGACTTCATTGACGGAAGGGGCTCGGCGTGCTATAATACAGGCAATCGCATATATGCCGTTTGATGTTTGCAGGAGAGCGGACGCAAGTCCCGCCGAAGGAGAGACACTCTCAGGCGTTCCCCGGGGAATGAGGACTGTGAACGGACGGCACTCTGGAGACGCCCGCACCGTGCGGGGGCCGAAGGTGAAAGCAGGATGGCGATGGCCGTCCGGCGAATCTCTCAGGCAAAAGGACAGAGCAGGCATCCTTCTTCGGGCTGCGCCCGGGGAAGCGCCTACCCCTGACCGGAGCCTGTGCCGGTCTATTTTTATGCATCGAAAACAGGAGGACAACGCAATGGTACAGCAGAGCATGGATTTCATCCGCCAGTATGACCCCGAAATCGGCGATATCATGATGAAGGAGCTGGGTCGCCAGCGCCGCAACCTGGAGCTGATCGCCTCCGAGAACCTGGTCAGCGAGGCCGTCATGGCCGCCATGGGCTCGGTGTTGACGAACAAGTACGCCGAGGGCTATCCGGGGCATCGCTATTACGGCGGCTGCGAATATGTGGATATGATCGAGAACGTGTGCATCGAGCGCGCCAAGGCGCTGTTCGGCGCGCAGTTCGCCAACGTGCAGGCCCACAGCGGCTCCCAGGCCAACCAGGCGGTCTACTTTGCGCTGTGCCAGCCGGGGGACACCGTGCTGGGCATGGACCTGAGCTGCGGCGGCCATTTGACCCACGGCGCGAAGGTCAGCTTCTCCGGCAAGCTGTACAACAGCCTCTCCTACGGCTGCGACCCGGAGACGGGCCTCATCGACTACGACCAGGTGCGCGACCTGGCGCTGAAGCATCACCCGCGGATGATCATCGCCGGCGCCTCCGCCTATCCCCGGGTGATCGACTTTGAAAAGTTCGGCGCCATCGCAAAGGAGGCCGGCGCCTACCTGATGGTGGACATCGCCCACATCGCGGGCATGGTGGCCGCGGGCGAGCATCCCAGCCCGATGCCCTATGCCGACGTGGTCACCACCACCAACCACAAGACGCTGCGCGGCCCCCGGGGCGGCATGATCTTCACCAACGACCCCGCCATCGCCAAGAAGATCAACAGCGCCATATTCCCCGGCGGACAGGGCGGCCCGCTGATGCACGTCATCGCGGCCAAGGCCGTGGCCCTGGGCGAGGCGCTGAAGCCCGAGTTCAAGGCCTATCAGCACCAGATCGTCGTCAACGCGAAGGCCATGGCGCAGGCGCTGCTGGAGCGGGACGTGAAGCTGGTCTCCGGCGGCACCGACAACCACCTGATGCTGGTGGACCTGAAGCAGGCCGAAATCAGCGGCAGGGAGCTGGAGGAGCGCCTGGATTCGGTGCACATCACCGTGAACAAGAACAAGATCCCCGGCGATCCCCGGTCCGCCAGCGAGACCTCCGGCATCCGCGTGGGCACGCCCGCCGTCACCGCCCGGGGCTTCAAGGAGGCAGAGGCGACCGAGGTCGGCGAGCTGCTGGCCCTGGCCGCGAAGGACTTCGACGCGAAGAAGGCGGAGATCGTCGAGCGCGTGGATGCGCTGTGCAAGCGCTTCCCGCTGTATGAATGATCATTCGATATTCAGGCGCAAAAAAGGGAGAGCATATGCTCTCCCGTTTTTGCGTCACACGATGTTCCTGAACAGCTGCATCAGCGCCCCGACCACGCGCAGCGCGACCTTCCTGCCCGTGGACATCGGCGGGATCTCCAGGCCCTCGGGGACCTCGGACGTGTCCGCGTCGATCACTCGGCGGCAGTCCGCGTGCAGCGCGTCCATGTTCCGCCGCAGCCAGGCGTTGATCTCCTCACCCCGCACCACCAGCATCAGCTCCGTGTCCACATAGGCGCTGCGCAGGTCCAGGTTGAAGCAGCCTATGATGGAGATGTCGTCGTCGATGGCCAGCGCCTTGCCGTGGTGATAGTTGCCCCCGGCGTATTCCAGCAGCGCCGCGCCGGTGGACAGCACGTCGTCCCGATGGTAGACATAGTCCCCGGTGCCGGCGATATTCGCGCTGTTCTCCGGGGCGTTGACCATCAGCGTCATCGGCACCCGTTCGGCGACCGCGGCCAGCCTGTCGCGCATGTAGCCGTTCAGCACGGCGTAGGGGGAGTGGATCACCACGCTCTGCTCCGCGCGGTCCATGAGCGCACACAGCTGGGCGAAGGCCACGGGCTGCTTGGCGCTGACGTTCGTGGGATTCGATATGAGCCATATGCCCTTCGTGGGCACGGTCCGCTGTGCATAGTCCAGCGCGTCGGTGAACAGCTCGGGCCGCTGGGCCTTCAGCGCCTCCAGCCGCTGCCGCAGGTCGGCGTACACGTCCTCCCGGTGGGGCTCCACCAGGTCCTCGCCCAGGAAGCCCGCCACGGCGTCGCTGCTCCAGATGGCCTCGAAGTAGTCCTTCAATTGGTACAGCGAGCTCGCCTCGCCCTCGGGCGTGCCGCAGGCGGCGTTGTAGATCAGCGCCTCCCGGTCGTCCTTGGGCACCTCCACCGGATAATCCCCGAGGAAATTGTCCAGCATGTTGCGCCCGCCCAGGATATAGGCCACGTCGTCCACGATCACGTACTTGTCGTGCATGCGGCCCATGACCTTCCACGGGGTGAGCAGCGTCGGCGGGTTGTAGAAGCGTATCTCCACGTTGGGATGGGCCTCCATGGCGCGGAACACCGGGGCCGCCGACAGCTTCAGCCAACCGTCCACGCCGTCCACCAGCATGCGCACCCGCACGCCCGCGTCCGCCCGCTCCAGCGCCACGCACAGCATGTCGCGGATGCTCTCGCCGTCGTGGCAGTTGAAGGTGGTGATGACGATCTCCGACTGCGCCCGGCTCAACAGCCGTATCCGCTCGTCCAGCGCCTCGGCCCGGGTCTCCAGGATCATGCCCCGGTCCGCCGTGTCGATGTCGCGGCCCATCTCTTCCGCGCGGGCCTCCACCCGGGCGGCGAGCTCGTCGCTCAATTCGGGGCAGCGGGCGAAGGGCGCGTAGGCCGCCACGAAGACGTACACCAACAGCGCGACGATCAGCAGGCAGATGCGGCGCGCCCAGCGCCGGACCCTTCCCGCCCGATGGCGCGGTTTATGAAAGACTTTCAAGCAGCTCCGCCTTCTCCCGTTCCGTCAATTCCCGCCACTGTCCGGGCTGCAGCTTGCCCAGCCGCAGGTTCATGATGCGCACCCGGCGCAGGTGGGTGACGTTCGCCCCCAGCGCCTCGCACATGCGGCGGATCTGGCGGTTCAGGCCCTGCACCAGCACGATGTTGAAGCTGCGCTCGCCGGTGCGGCGCACCCTGCAGGGCAGCGTGACGGTGTCCAGTATCGGCACGCCCGCCATCATCCTTTCGGCGAATTCGGCGGTCACGGGCCGGTCGATGGTGACCTCGTATTCCTTCTCATGGCCGCCCGCGGCCCGCAGCATCCGGTTCACGATCTCGCCGTCGCTGGTCAGCAGCAGCAGGCCCTCGCTGTCCTTGTCCAACCGTCCCACCGGGAAGATCCGGGCGGGATGGTTCAGGTAGTCCACCACGTTCATGGGCTCCCGTGGGTCGGCGGTGCAGACGATGCCCCGGGGTTTGTTCAGCAGGATGTATATCTTCTCGCTCTCGCCGCTGAGCGCCTTGCCGTCCACGGTGACGGCCATGCCCGGCAGCACGCGGTCGCCCAGCGCGCCCACCCGGCCGTCCAGCTGGACCCGGCCCTCCTGGATCAGCCGGTCCGCCTCCCGGCGGGAGCAGTAGCCGCTGTCGGCCATGTACTTGTTCAGGCGCTTGCCCGGCAGTTGGTTTTCCATGTCGGTTGCCTCGATTCAAACGTGTATATCGGTTTATTCCTCGTCGTCCACCAGCTCCACGGAGTTGACCATGTAGCGCATCACGCGCTCCATGGCGGCGTAGTCCTCGTAGGAGGCGCAGAAGTGGAACACGTACAGCGTGCGCTTCACGGCGCGGCCGATGACGAAGCCCTTCACCTCGGTCTCGCCGGAGTAGGCGAGGTAGGTGTTGGAATAGGCCTGCTTGCCCATGAAGGTGTCCTCGGCGTTGGGCTCGCCCACCTGGAAGCTGTCCGGGTCGTACTGCTTGTAGACCATGCGCATGTAGGAGGTCAGCTCGTCGGACAGCACCGTGCCCTCCGGCGAGTGGACCAGCTTCTTGGCGCTGATGGCCACCCGGGCGGGGAAGTCGCCGGGCTCCACCTTTTCGCGGTAGCACACGGTGAACACGCCCGGCACGTTCTCCCAGTGGGAGGGATAGTTGAACGTGAAGCCCAGCGAGGTGTCGATCAGCGCGGAATACTGGTACGCGCCGGGATCGATGCCGCCGGAGGCGGCGCGGGGCTGCGGGTTGTCACCGCCGTCCTCCGCGGGCTCGCCGTCGTCGATCGCCTCGGCGTCCTCGCCGGTCTGTTGGCCGCTGAGCACCGCGGCGATGTCGTAATAATCGCTCTGCCCGGAGCCGTCGTCGATGCGGACCACCGGCTCCAGCGTGGGCATCGCCTCCAGCGCGAGGCTCTGGTCCTCCTCGCCGTGGTCGCCCTCCTCGGGAACGGCGGTGGCGTCCACGTCAAAATTGGCCTGGGGGGCCTGGGCGGCGTCGGCGCTCTCCTTCTTGCCGCAGCCGGACAGCGCGCAGGCGCACAGCGCGCAAACCAGCAGCGCGCAGATAATCCTCTTCAAAGCAGCGTCCTCCGATGGTGTTCAGGCCTTGCCGGCGGTGTCGCCGTGCAGGGCGATCTGTTCGTTCAACAGGTCGATGTTGCCGCAGCCGTGGCTGATCATGATGTCGCCGGGCTGCCAGTGCGCGCGCAGATAGGCCTCCGCGTCGTCGAAGCTGGGCGTCAACACCGCGTCGATGCCCCGGGCGCGGATGGGCCCGATCAGCATGTCGGAGCTTATGTCGCCCGGATCGACCTCCCGCGCGCCCATGATGTCGGTGATCAGCACGTGGTCGGCCACGTCGAAGGTCTCCACGAACTGGTCGAACAGCGTCTTGGTGCGGGAATAGGTGTGGGGCTGCCAGACGGACCACAGCGCCCCGTGGGGCTGCATGGAGGCGATCTGCAGCGCGTTCTTGATCTCGGCCGGGTTGTGGCCGTAGTCGGTGTAGCACTTCACGCCGTCGGTGGTGCTGGTCAGCTCGAAGCGGCGGTGCGCCCCGACGAAGCCCGAGAGCGCCGTCGCCACATCCGCCATGTCCAGCCCGCGGATGTGGGCCACGCAGATCACCGCCAGCGCGTCCAGCATGTTGGCCTCGCTGGAGACGTTCAGGTGGAACTGACCCAGCCGCTCGCCGTTCAGCACGGCGGTGAAGCTGGCCCGGCCCTGCGCATCGTAGCTGAGGCCCTCCGGCCGCAGCATGCAGCCCTCGCCCAGGCCGTAGGTCATGTGGTTGCAGGCGGCGTTTTCGCACACCCGGCGGGCGCGGGGATCGTCGCCCCAGGCCACGCACCAGCCCTGGGCGGGCAGAAGTCCAGGTGGTCCTCGTCGATGTTCAGGATCACCGCGATCGTGGGCTTGAAGCGCAGGAAGCTGGCGTTGTACTCGCAGGCCTCCACGATGAAATCGTCGCCCCTGCCCGCGTGGGTGGAGCCGCCGATGAAGTCCAGCTCGCCGCCGATGTGTATCGTGGGGTCCACGCCGGCCTGCATGAAGGCCTGGGCCAGCATAGACGTGGTGGTGGTCTTGCCGTGGGTGCCGCTGACGCCCACCGCGAAGGGATAGCCCTCCATCAGCTGGCCGATCAGGTCGCAGCGCTCGATCTGGGGGATGCCCAGGCGCTCGGCCTCCCGGCGCTCCGGGTTGTCCGCGCCGATGGCGGCGGAATAGACGATCACGTCCGCGCCGCGCACGTTCGCGGCGTTGTGGCCGATGGCCACGGGGATGCCCTGCTGCTCCAGGTGCTCGGTCTTGTGGGACTTTGTCCGGTCGGAGCCGGTGACGGTATAGCCCGACTGCTGCAAATACCCGGCGAGGCCGGACATGGAGCTGCCGCCGATGCCTATGAAGTGGGCCCGCTTGCCCTTGTAATCGAATATGTTCGCGGCCATGAATTGCCCTCCAATGCTCGTTGCGCGGGCCTGAACCCGCTCCTTGTATTATAATTCAAATCCCGGCCCGCTGCAAGCGCAACCGGCGTTCGACGGGGAAATGAAGGTTAAAAGTTGGGGCATTTGCCCGATTTTGCACAAATCAGGTGAAAAGCTAACAATTCCGAATTATAATGGGATAAATCCAAAAATAATTCGGAATTGAGGCTGCCAAGCATGGACAAGATCAAGCGCAACGAGCGCCTGGGCGCTTTGACCAAGATATTGACGGATACCCCCAACCGAATCCACACCCTCAGCGAGTTCTGCGAGCTGTTCGGCGCGGCCAAATCCACCATCAGCGAGGACATCGACCTGGTCAGCGCCTCCTTCGAGCGCTTCGACCTGGGCCGGGTGGAGACGGTGGCCGGCGCGGCGGGCGGCGTGCGCTATCGCGCCATCCCCAGCGCGGCGAAGGTTCGGCGTGTGCTGAACGATGCCGCCGCGCGGCTGTCGGAGCCGGGGCGCATGCTGCCCGGCGGCTTCCTGTATACCTCGGACATCAGCGCCGAGAGCGACATCGCCCAGCAGATGGGCGAGATCCTGGCGTCCCAGTACTACGACCGCCAGCCCCACTTCGTGCTGACCATGGAGACCAAGGGCATTCCCATCGCGCTGATGACGGCGCGGATGCTGGACGTGCCGCTGGTGATCGCCCGCAGGGACAGCCGCGCCTACGAGGGCAGCGCCGTGAAGATCAATTACATCGCCGGCGGCGGCAGCGAGCGCATCGAGACCATGGCCCTGACCCGCAGGGCGGTGGCCCCCGGCCAGCGCGCGCTGATCGTGGACGACTTCATGAAGGGCGGCGGCACGCTCCAGGGCATGGTGGACCTGATGAAGGAATTCCTGGCCGAGGTGGTGGGCGTCAGCGTGATGATCGCCACCGCCAAGCCCGAGGCCAAGCGGGTGGAGAACGTGCGCTCGCTGCTGGTGCTGGAGGGCTTCGACGCCGCCACGGGCCGCGCCATCGTGCATCCGGCGCCGGAGTATACGTAATACGTCATGCTGGACGTAATGACATAAGTAGATTCTTCGACTCCGCTCAGAATGACGATGTAGTTTCGTTCGTCATCCTGAGCGCAGCAGTTGCCGAAGGCCTAGCGAAGCGTCAAGGATCTACTAACTTAGCGATACCACTCCCGGCGGGTTATCATAGAAATGTGATATATTTGTCATTGCCTTTGCCGGGCAAATCGTATATAATTATCTGAGGTCAATCGAATATTAGCGGGAGGACAATTACATGAGCAAAGTCGTTGTGGTAGATCATCCCCTTGTACAGCACAAGCTGACCCTGATGCGGGACAAGGATTGCGGCAACAAGGATTTCCGTCAGCTGTTGGAGGAAATCACCATGCTGATGGGCTATGAGGTGACCCGCGATCTGCCGATGGAGGAGATCGAGATCGAGACCCCCGTCGCCCGGTGCAAGAGCAAGGTCATCGCCGGCAAGAAGCTGGGCATCGTGCCGATCCTGCGCGCGGGCCTGGGCATGGTGAACGGCATGCTGAACCTGGTCCCCACGGCGAAGGTGGGCCACATCGGCCTGTACCGCGATCCGGAGACCCACATGCCGGTGGAATACTATTGCAAGCTGCCCTATGACGTGGCCGAGCGCGACCTGATCGTCGTCGACCCGATGCTGGCCACCGGCGGCTCCTCCAACGCGGCCATCGATTTCATCAAGAAGCGCGGCTGCAAGTCCATCACGCTGATGTGCCTGGTGGGCTGCCCCGAGGGCGTCGCCGCCGTGCAGGCTGCCCATCCCGACGTAAATATCTACATCGCGGCCATCGACGAGCGGCTGAACGAGAACAAGTACATCGTGCCCGGCCTCGGCGACGCCGGCGACAGGCTGTTCGGCACGAAGTAATACATACACGACCGGAAAACCCGCGCGCACAGAGGCGGCATATGCCATGGCGCGCGGGTTTTTATGAGGAGATCAATATGACGGATTATCAGGGCCCGTCCCTCGAGCTGCGCGCCCGGGTGGCGCTGGAGAAGCACCGCTTCCACAACACCCACAGCCTGGGCCAGAATTTCATACTCTCGGAGAGCCTGCTGTCCGGGCTTCTGGACGAGACCGCGGTCGGCCCGGCGGACAACGTGCTGGAGATCGGCCCAGGCCCGGGGCTGATGACGGCGCTGCTGGCCCGCAGGGCCGCGCGGGTGCTGGCCGTGGAGGTGGACAGGGCGCTGGAGCCGGTGCTGGCGGAGCTGCTGGCGGACGCCCCCAACGCCCGGGTGGTCTTCCAGGACATACTGAAGGCGGACGTGGCACAGCTGGTGGGGGAGGCCTTCGGCGGCGAGCCCTACCGGGTGGTGGCGAACCTGCCCTATTACATCACCGCCGACATACTGCTGCGGCTGGCGTCCTGCCAGCGCCCGCCCGAGAGCATATCGATCATGGTACAGTGGGAGGCCGCGGAGCGGCTGATGTCCGCGCCGGGGTCGAAGCAGTGGTGCGCCCTGGCGGCGGAGCTGCAATACTACGGCGACGCCCGGGTGCTGGCCGAGGTGCCGCCCGAGGCCTTCGATCCGCCGCCCCACGTGACCAGCTGCTTCATGCGCATCGACGCCCACGCCGAGCCCATCGTGCGGCCAAAGGACCCGGCGCTCTTCCGCAGGCTGATCCGCGCCGCCTTCGCCATGCGCCGCAAGACCCTGGCCAACAACCTGAAGGCCTCCTTCGGGCTCAGCCAGCAGGCAGCGCGGGACGTGCTCGCCGCCGCGGGGGTGGACGAGCGCACCCGGGGCGAGGCGCTGACGCTGGAGGAGCTCTGCCGCGTTTCGGACGCGATTTGCATGCTTCACACCTAATTTGCGTCCAATATTGCTTTTTGCCGCCGAATATGTTATGATGGGATTAAAGAGGTGAAGGCGTTGGAAGGCCGGGAGGATTTGCGCTCGGAACAGTTCCTGAAGCTGTTCCGCATGCTGGAGGGGCTGCTGGAGAAGCGATACGCGGGCAAGCGGACCTCCTCCGGGAGCGTCGTGATGGAATACCTGCGCGACGCGGACAGCGCGCCGGTGCGCACCGACCTGGACATGTGCCGGGAGATCCGCAACCTGCTCTCCCACAACGCCGACGACGACGGCGAGCCGGTGGTGGAGCCCTCCGAGGCGGTGGTGGACATGCTGCGCTGCATCGTGGACTATGTCCAGCGGCCCCGCCTGGCGGTGGACTACGGCACGCCCGGCGAGAAGATACTGTTTGCCCATCCCAACGACGAGGCCCTGGGCGTCATGCGGCACATGATGCGCATGGGCTATTCCCATGTGCCCGTGCGGGACAGGAGCGGCCTGGTGGGCGTGTTCAGCTCCGGCAGCCTGATGCGCTATGTGGGCGAGGAGGGCTTCGAGGCGCTGCACGATTCGCTGCGCATCGGCGAATTGAAGAACGCGCTGGACATCAGCGACGAGCGCAGTGAAAAATACCTGTTCTTCGATCCGGGCGCCACGCTGAACGCCGTGCGGGAGGCCTTTGAAAAGAAGCGGGACCGCAACAGCCGCGTCGCGGTGGCCTTCATCACCGAGGACGGCACCCAGCACACCCCGGTGCTGGCGATGCTGACGCCGTGGGACGTGATCAAGGATGCCCAGTGATAGCATTTGGAGGCGCTTATGGAACGGAAAAAGCCCGATACAACGCGGGTGAAGATAGAGCTGCGGCCCATGAACGTGGGCATCAATTACGCCATGGAGGAGCTCCGGCGGGAGTACGCCCAGATCCAGGGCGTCTATGAGGCGGCCATACGGGAGATCAACGCCCGGCTGCAGACGCTGGACAGCGAATTCTCGTTCCGACATCTGCACAACCCCATCCACCACATGGAGAGCCGCGTGAAATCCCTGAGCAGCATCGTCATGAAGCTGCACAGCCTGGGCTATCCCATCTCGATCTCCTGCGCGAAGAAGACGCTGCACGACATCGCCGGCGTGCGGGTGGTGTGCCGGTACGTGGACGACATCTATCGCATCGCGGACCTGCTGCTGGCCCAGGACGACATATCGCTGATATTGGAGAAGAATTACATCAAGAACCCCAAGCCCAACGGCTATCGCAGCCTGCACATCGTGGTGGACGTGCCGGTGTACATGTCAAAGGGCAAGCTGTACATCCCCGTGGAGATACAGATCAGGACCGTCGCGATGGACTTCTGGGCCACGCTGGAGCACGGCATCCGCTATAAGTCCACCGACGAGGTGCCCCAGAGCATCGTGGACGAGCTGCGGTCCTGCGCCGACGTGATCACCGAGACCGACTACAAGATGCAGGAGATATTCAAGGCGCTGCAGATGGTGGGCGACAAGGCCGAGGAGACGCCGGAGAGCATCGTGGAGGCCGAGGGCAGCGTCGGGGACAAGCCCGCGGACCGGGAGGAATAGAATGGCCCGTTTGTTTGCCGGGGGCCGCGCGATCCGCGCGGCCCCCGGCGCTTTATATGCAGTTGCGCGGACACAAATCGACAAATTTAACACAAAAGCGCGGGTTTGCCATTTAACAAGCCACGGGTTTCATATATAATATACATGTATATTCATGCCCTTTTGCGGCGCGCCGAGGCGCGCGAGGATGGCCCGGGCAAACCGTCCCGGGACGGAGGCAACCGATGAATCGAAGGATATTACAGATACTGCTGTGCGCCCTGGGAGGCGCGGCGCTGCTGCTGATCCTGGCGGCGGCGCTGCTGTCGCCCAACCGGGAGGGCGTCGCGCGGGCGGGGATCACGCTGTCCCATGATTCCGGCTTCTACGACGAGCCGTTTGACCTGGAGCTGGAGGGCAGCGGGCCGATCTACTACACGCTGGACGCCACCGAGCCGGATGTGAATTCGCCCCGCTACGAGGGGCCGATCCGGATCGAGGACGCCAGCGGCAACCCCAACGTCTATTCCATGAACACCGACGTCTCCCTGGAGTTCCACACCGATATCCTGGATCAGGAGGGCCGCGGGCTGCACAACCGCTACCAGCTGCCCGACGCGCCGGTGGACAAGGCGACGGTGTTGCGGGCGGTGTGCATCGACGAGGATGGCAACCGCGGCGACGAGATCTGCGCCGTGTATTTTGTGGATTACCGGACAAAGACGGGCTATCAGGACCTGAACATCGTCTCCATCACCACCAATCCCGAGAACCTGTTCGACTATGAAAAGGGCATCTACGTGCTGGGCACGGGCTTCTGGGATTCCCTGGTGGACGGCCGGGTGACCGCGAAGGACTCCAATTATGAATTCTGGCCCGCCAACTATCGCCAGCGCGGCATCGACTGGGAGCGGGAGGCCTACGTCGCTTGCTTCGACGCGGAGCGCAACCAGACCCTGTCCGGCAAGTTCGGCATCCGCATACAGGGACGCTACACCCGCGGCATGCTGCCCAAGAGCCTGAACGTGTTCGCCCGCAAGCAGTACGGGCAGAAGTACATCGACGCTGCCCCGCTGTTCGGCGTGAACTGGCAGCTGAGCAGCCTGAACCTGAATACCGGCGCGAACGGCATCCGCGTCAAGCTGCACGATTACATGATCAACGCGCTGATTGGCGACATGGACGTCGCCACCCGGGACTACAGGCCCTGCGCGCTGTTCCTGGACGGCGAGTTCTGGGGCGTGTACTGGATGACGCCCCGCTACGAGGAGGAGTTCTTCCAGAACCGGTACGGCGTCTACGGCAGCGACGTTATCAGCGTCAAGGTCGGCGAGGTGGAGATCGGCAGGGACGAGGACATCGAGCTTTACAACGACATGGTGGACGAGATCTCCAGTGGGGACATGAGCGATCCGGCGCAGTATGCCCGGGCCTGCGAGCTGGTGGACATCGACAGCTGCATCGACTATTACGCCACCGAGATCTACACCGTCAACACCGACTGGCCCCACCTGAACAAGGCGCTGTGGCGTACCCGCAACGTCAGCGACGGCGAATACGCCGACGGGCGATGGCGCTGGATCATATTCGACATGAACTGCGCCCTCAACCCGGACAAGCTGGACTACGACATGGTGCAGTGGGCCATCAACCGGGACACGCTGTTCGCAAGTCTGATGGACAACGAGGACTTCAAAAAGGCGCTGTACGCGCGGCTGGTGGACCTGGCGGAGGACACGTTCGATCCGGAAAAGACGGATGCGTTCGTGCTCGAGTACTGGATGGCGATGACGGACATCATGCAGAAGGACTACCAGCGCTATTACGCCGATACCCGTGGCGCCGAGGATTTCCGGGATTACTGCTTCGAGATCGCCGGCTTCTTCCGCAAGAGGAGCGCTGACATCCTGGAAAGGTATGGTGATTACCGTGAATAGGACCGTGCTCAAGGCGCAGAAGTACCGCCATGAATTGAAATACATCTGCTCCGAGACGCAGCTGCGGGTGATCGAGCGCAAGATCCAGGCGGTGATGCGCCCGGACGCCCATGCCGACGGCAACGGCGAATACCTGATCCGCAGCGTGTACTTCGACGATTACATGCGCAGCAGCTTCTACAGCAACGAGGACGGCACCGACCCGCGGGCCAAGTTCAGGGTGCGCATCTACAATTGCTCCGACGGCAGGATATCGCTGGAGAAGAAGCGCAAGAACCGGGGCATGACCGGCAAGGACAGCTGCCCGCTGGACCGGGAGACCTGCATGCGGATGCTCCGGGGCGAGCCCATCCGGGACCGGCTGGGGCGGCACTCGCTGCTGGACGAATGGATACTGTTGGCGGACACCGCCCGGCTCCGGCCCGTGATGCTGGGGGAATACGTGCGCAAGCCCTACATCTACCGGCTGGGGAACGTGAGGATCACCTTCGACAGGAACATCTGCGCGTCGCCCCAGGTGGAGAGCATATTCGATCCGAACATCTCCCGGGTCGCGGTGCTGCCCACGGGGTATCACGTGCTGGAGGTCAAGTACGACGACTTCCTGCCGGACATCATCTACCAGCTGATCGACGACGGCCATATGGTGCAATCCACCTTTTCCAAATTCTACCTGGGACTCAAAGCGATGGGAGGAAGAATCAATGAGTTTTCGTGACGTGTTCAAAAAGGGTTTCCTGACATCCTATGCCAACAGCGACATCACCTTCAAGTATGCGCTGATCGCCATGTTCGTGTGCCTGATGATCTCCCTCATCATCTGCGCGGTGTACTACCTGAAGTCCAGGAAATACTTCTTCTCCAAGGAATTCGCCGTATCGCTGATGGCGCTGTCGCTGATCACGGTGTCGGTGATACTGACCATACAGTCCAGCGTCGTGGTCTCCCTGGGCATGGTGGGCGCGCTGTCCATTGTGCGCTTCAGGACGGCGATCAAGAACCCGCTGGACCTGGTATTCCTGTTCTGGTCCATCTCCGTGGGCATCATCTGCGGCGCGGGCCTGTATTACATCGCGGTGCCGCTGACGCTGGTGCTGGGCATCGTGATCCTGCTGTCCGACGAGATCCCGGGCGTCTCCCGGAACAAGATACTGGTGCTGGACGGCCGCTATCCCTACGACGAGGCCGCGCTGAAGGCGATCCTGAAGAAGTACGTGCGCTGGTACAATGTGCGCACCGAGAGCGTCCACAACGACGGCGTGAACCTGATCATCGAGGTGCGCCGGGTGAAGGACAGCGGCGCGCTGATCAAGGAGCTCAAGGCCACGGACGCCTTCCACGATGTCTCGCTGCTGATCCAGGAGGGAGCGGTGGACTGACATGAAGAGCGACTTTGGCAAGAGGGGCTTCCTGCTGCTGATGGTGCTGCTGTTCGGCGCGATCTGCCTGCTGTCCATGAAGGACCGAGCCGTCGACGCCGTCCAGCAGGCGGAGCGGCAGCTGGAGAACAAGAGCCTGTTCCTCGAGCAGCGCGAGGGCGACGTCCTCTACATCGGCCGCGAGGGCGCGCTGTGCCAGGAGGACCTGCGCGCGCTGATGAAGGCCGCCGAGGTGAGGAGCAACCAGCTGGTGAATGTGATCATCGGCAATGACATCACCGAGATCGGCTACAACGTGCTCAACGGCCTTTCCAACCTGGAGACGCTGCGCCTGGGGGACAACACCCGGGCGGTGAACAACGGCTCCATCAAGAATTGCGGCGCGCTGCGCTACATCTACATCCCGGGCGGCATCGAGCGCCTGGGGCTGGATTTCCTGTTTGAGTGCAGCGGCGTGTTCATCCTCACCGACGGGGAGGGACAGAGCCTGCCCGAGATGCCGAATGTGATCGACAACCAGATCATCTCCGGCGTGCACGGCTTCGACGACCTGGCCATGCGGATGGACGCCGATACCAGCGCGGTCTACGACTGGACCCAGCTGCTGACCAACGATCCCGCGCCGGTGCTGGGGGAATCGATGCTCATCCACAGGGGCTATCTGCAATACGGCCCCTATGTGCCCATGGCCCACGGCCTGTACATGGTGCAGATTGAGGGCTCCGGCTTCGAGCGCCTGGGCTACGGCGATTTCGACGTGTACGCCGACGACGTGGTCATAGAGGCGGGGGCGGTGCGCGTGTCCGCCGACGGCGCAAGCTACCTGTTCAAGCTGGAGAAGGACAGCGAGCGCGTGGAGTTCCGCACGTTCAACTACAACGGCAACGATCTGGAGATCCGGCGCATCACGGTGGGCGACGCCTTCATGGAGGCCCCCGAGGTGCTGCGCCAGTGGTGGCAGTGACATGAACGGGGCGATGAGAAGGCTGGGGCGGCTCGCCCCGCACGCGGCGATACTGCTCTGCAACATGTATGTGGTGTTCTACCTGATCGACCGCGTCAACAAAGCGATGAACTTCATCGACAACGGCCTGACCAAGGGGTTGCTGCTGGCGCTGTGTGTGATATCGCTCCTCAACGCAAGGACGCTGCTTAAAAGGCCGCGGACGTCCCGGCGCGGAACGGCTGCCCGCCCGGCGCAAGGCGCGCCCCGGCGGCCCGCG
>ONHI01000075.1 GCA_900317565.1 uncultured Eubacteriales bacterium | reverse complement strand
CTGCTGGCGGCATGGATGGACCAGGCGGAGGGGCTTCGGACCTATCGCCACATGCTGGATGACATACTGCGCAGCCGCAGCCACACGCTGGACGCCAAGGGCGAGCGCCTGCTGGCGATGATGGGCGATATCGCCCAGACCCCGGGCAACACCTTCGACATGTTCGAGAGCGTGGACCTGGCCTTCCCGCCGGTGCACGACGAATCCGGCGCGGAGATCCCGCTGACCCACGGCGGCTTTACCGTGCTGCGGGAGAGCCGGGACCGCAGCGTGCGCAAGGAGGCCTTCGAGCAATACTTCGGCGCATACGGGAAGTTCATCAACACGCTGGCCTGCATCTACGGCGGCGCGGTGAAGCTGGACAACTTCAACGCCCTGGCCCGTTCCTTCGGCAGCGCCTGCGAGGCCGCGCTGTATGGCAACAACGTGCCCGTCAGCCTGTATGACAACCTGATCGAAACGGTGCACGCCGCGCTGCCCACCATGCGGGAATACCTGGCGCTGCGCCAGAAGGCCATGGGGCTGGACGAGCTGCACCTCTATGATCTCTACACGCCCATGGTGGACGAGGTCGAATTCGACGTGCCCTATGAGAGCGCCAAGGCGCTGGTCAAGGAGGCGCTGAAGCCCCTGGGCGAGGAGTACGGCAAGCTGCTGGACCGAGCGTTCAACGAGCGCTGGATCGACGTATACGAGAACCAGGGCAAGTCCACCGGCGCTTTCTCCAGCGGCGTGTTCGGCGTGCATCCCTACGTCATGCTGAACTATACCGACAAGCTGGACGACGCCTTCACGCTGGCCCACGAGCTGGGCCACTCCATGCACTCCTTCTTCTCCGACCGCACCCAGGACTACGTCAACCATGATTACTGCATCTTCGTGGCGGAGGTGGCCTCCACGGTGAACGAGGTGCTGCTGACCCACTATCTGCTGGGCAGGGAGCAGGATCCCAAGCGCCGCGCCTACATCCTCAATCACTTCCTGGAGGGTTTCCGGACCACGGTGTTCCGCCAGACGCTGTTTGCTGAATTCGAGCGCAAGGCCCACGAGCTGTACCAGAGCGGCACGCCGCTGACCGCCCAGACGCTGAACGGCGTCTATCGGGAGCTGAACGGCCTGTATTACGAGGGCGCGGTGAACGACGCCTATGCCGACGTGGAGTGGGCGAGGATTCCCCACTTCTACCGGGCGTTCTACGTCTATCAGTACGCCACCGGCTTCTCCAGCGCCGTGGCCATCGCGGAGGGCATACTCAAGCGGAACGGCGCGGAGAACTACCTGAAGTTCCTGTCCACCGGCGGCAGCGATTATCCCATCGAGGAGCTGAAGATCGCCGGGGTGGACCTGACACGGCCCGACGCCATCCGCGAGGCGATGGACGTGTTCAGGCAGGTGCTCGAGGAGCTGAAGGCCATCATCGGCTGACGCTGCAATTGACCCGCGGGGACGGCCTGCGCCGTCCCCGCGTTTGTTGTCATTTTACTTACGGATGAAAAAAATAGGCGAAACGGGTTGACAGGACAGGATATTTCTGCTATAATATATTTCGCTGGTTTGGTTCAGGAGAGATGGCCGAGTGGTTTAAGGCGCTGGTCTTGAAAACCAGTGATGCCGAAAGGCACCGGGGGTTCGAATCCCTCTCTCTCCGCCAATTGAATACCGTGGAGAAGTACCCAAGAGGCCGAAGGGGCTCCCCTGCTAAGGGAGTAGGGTGGGATAACTGCCGCGAGGGTTCAAATCCCTCCTTCTCCGCCACGAAAAACCGCTTATGTCCACTGGACAGAAGCGGTTTTTCTCTTGCTTTAATGGGCTTTATATCATGGATACAGATCCGGGCGGAGCCTTTGCAGATCGAAGGGGACGTCGGGCCTGTTCAAAAGCAGCGCCAGGCACTGCTCCAGCTGCTCGGTCCGGCTGAAGGACGCCAGCGCCACGGCGGGAAAGGGCGAGGAGGCGAAGTACAGCAGGGACAGGTCTCCGGGAGTGACCCCGCATTCGGCGGACAGCGCCGACAGCTTCTTATAATTTTCGGCGTTGATGGGCAGGTCGTATCTCAGGCGCGCCTCCTCGCGCAGGTTGCCCTTTGCCAGGTGCGCGAAGTAGCCGCCGGCAATGGACATATAGGCCATGGCGGCCATGCCCGTCTGCCGGTGGAAGGCGTAGGTCTCAGCGTCCATGCCCACCAGGGTCTTGTCGGCGATGCGCCGCGGGTCCGGGACCGCCAGGCTCCACATCAGCTGGTTGCACACAAAGCCCGACAGGCCGTGGGCCAGGGCGTATTCCCGCGCTTCGATGATCCGGGGCAGCCTCCAGTTGGAGCAGCCGTACCAGCGCAGGCTTCCGGCCCTGCGCAGCGCCTCCAGGCACTCCAGGATCTCACCCACGGGCCGCGCCGGATCGTCCCGGTGCAGGAAATACAGGTCGATGTAATCCGTGCCCAAGGCGCGCAGGCTCAGCTCCAGGTCGGAGCGTATGTCCTCCGGCGAGACGCGGGGCGCGTCCATGCGCTCCAGGCGCGGATGGGCCCCCTTGGTGCTGATGACGACGCGGTCGCGATTGCCGCGGGACGCGAGCCACCTGCCGATGATGCTCTCGCTACGGCCCCGCGCGCCCGGCTCCCAGTCGCCGTAGACGCGGGCGGTGTCGATCAGGTTGCCGGCCTCGGCATAGCGGTCCAGCTGGGCGAGGCTGTCCGCCTCAGACAGCTTCGTGCCGAAAAAGGCGGCTCCAAGGCCTACCGGCGAGACGCGCAGCCCCTCCGCCAGGGTGACCTTCGACCATTGGGACATGTGGCACAGCTCCCTTCATGATATATCATCTACAGTATAGACGACGCTCACTTCGTTGTAAAGCGCATCCGCGGGATAGAGCCATATTTTTTCGTCGGCACTGCCTGAGGGGAATCGCCAATTCACAGTAGACAACGTTTGTATTTTGATGTAAACTATAGTGGAAGAATTCCACGCGAAACGAGGAGGGCTGACCATGGATATGCTTCAGAACACGCTCAGTCGCTTTGTGGCCGACGGCGAGATCGCTGGGTGTGCGGCGCGGATCATGCAGAACGACGAGGTTCTCTTTGAGGGCAGCTTTGGCTATGCGGACATCGAAAAGGGCGTCCGCATGTCGCTGGACGACACGATTTTCCCAATTGCCTCCATGTCCAAGGTCGTCACCGTGGTCGGCCTGATGCAGCTCTACGAGCAGGGGCTCATCAAGCTGTGGGACCCCGTGAGCGAGTACCTGCCGGGCTTCAAAAACCCCAAGATTGCGGTTGAGAAGCCCGACGGCTCCTGTGAGATCGTGCCCGCCGCGGGCGAGGTCAACCTGCGGCAGCTGTTCACGATGACCAGCGGCGTGCCCTATCCCGGGGAGGACACGGCGGCGGCGCGCATCCGCATGGAAAAGGAGAGGGAATACATGGCCTCCGGGAAGCCCATGCCGGACACCGTGGCCTATTGCAACCTGGTTGGCGGCATGCCGCTGGCCTTCGAGCCGGGCAAGCGGTGGATGTACGGCTTCTCCATCGACGTGCTCGGCGCGGTGATCGAGGTCGTCTCCGGCAAGACGCTGGGGGAATATCTGAAGCAGAACGTATTCGATCCGCTGGGCATGAAGGACACGGGCTTCTTCGTACCCGCCGAAAAGCAGGACAGGGTCGCCACGCTGTATCACATCCGCGAGGGCATGAAGCCGGACGCGCGGCAGTATCCCATGCTGAAGCCCGCCTTTGAAAGCGGGGGAGGCGGCCTGTTCTCCACGGTGAAGGACTATTCCCGCTTCGCGCAGATGCTGCTCCACGGCGGCAGCCTGGACGGCGTGCGGCTGCTGGGTCGGAAGACCATCGACCTGATCTCCACCGACCACCTCACGCCTCAGCAGCAGGCCACCCACAACTGGGACACCCAGCGGGGCTACGGCTACGGCCTGGGCGTGCGGGTGATGACCAACCCCGAGGTCGCCGACATCAACGGCTCCGTCGGCGAATGGGGCTGGGACGGCGCCTTCGGCAACTGGTTCTGCGTGGACCCGAAGGAGAGCCTGACCTGCGTCTACCTGACCACCAACCTTCCGGGAGACCATTACAGGTTCATCCCGAAGCTGATGGCTTCGATGTACGCTTCCCTGCGGTGATGCCGATCCATACGCTGAGAGCAGGCTGTACCACTATACAGAGATGAGGCTGAATACATGCGCATTGATGATCTGTTGCTTCGCTTCTTCCGCGATGATGTGGGCGGCATCCTCATCGTGAATTCCAGGGGCGAGATACTGTACGAGGACGAGCGCTCTGCCCGGATCAGGCGCGAGGCCGTGCGCTGGAAGAGCATGTGTCCGCCGCCCATGGAGGGCCAGCGGGGCGAGATCTGGGATCTGCCCAACGCCACGGACGGGAAGCCCTATATGGTGACCACCTCCACCTTCATCGAGGACGGCGAGATGATACAGGTGCATCACTTCACGGACAGCAGCGTCTACATGGAGCTGTTCCGGGACATGAACGACTACTCCAGGGAGCTCAAGGCCGAGAAGGAGCACGACGGCCTGACCGGGCTTTACAACAAGGGCAAGCTGATGGAGATGAAGCAGTCGCTGTTCAAAAACCAGGAAGCCATCGCCATCTACAACATGGACGTCAACAACCTCAAGCACATGAACGACACCTATGGGCACGAGGCGGGGGACCGGCTGATCCGCAAGGCCGCGGAGAGCCTGCGCAGGATCGAGGCGCGAAACGTTTTCACCTTCCGCACGGGCGGCGACGAATTCATGGCCGTGGCGCTGCACGTCTCCAGGCAGGAGGCGGAGCAGCTGCTGCGGACCTGGGAGCAGGGCCTTGCCGAGCTGAACCAGCGCAACGACGGGATCCACTGCGTGATCGCCTGCGGCATGGCCTACGGCACCAAGGGCTACGACCCGGACGCGCTGTTCGCCGAGGCCGACCAGAGGATGTACGAGGACAAGCTGGCCAAGAAGGGCAACGCCGGCGTGCGTTGAACCCCGGCCGTAAATGGGCGACAATGGGCGCACGGAAGGTTGGACAAAGTATGAAGCGCATCATGATACTTTCACTGGCCGCGATGCTGCTGATGACGGGCGCGGCTGCCATGGCGGAGGGCTACAGGGTCGCGGACGGGAATGTGAACAACTTTGCTGTGCTGTTCCAGGACCTGCTGGACGCCTTTGAAGCACCCGCCGAATGCGACGCGCAGCGCATCGGGGCCGACCTGGAGGCCATCCGCGGGGTGAGCGAGGAAGACTACGCCATCGCCCGCGGCGTCGCGGAACATTGGCAAAAGGTCTATCTCGACCCCGACTATCCGCTGTATCTGTATGACGGCGGCGAGCGGGCGACGGCGCTGGAGGAGGCGGGCTATCAGAGCGGCGACATACAGGCCGTCGTCGTGCTGGGCTACGAGCTGAGAAACGGGGAGATGACGGAGGAGCTGAAGGGACGCTGCGACGCGGCGGCCGCCGTGGCCAGGTCCTTCCCGGACGCCGTGATCGTCTGCTCCGGCGGCGCGACCGGCGAGAACAACCCCAAGGGACACACCGAGGCCGGCATGATGCGGGACTACCTGGTGGAGCGCTGCGGCATCGACGCCGGGCGGATACTGACCGACGAGCGGGCGCTGACCACCACGGAAAACGCGATCAACACATTCGCCATGCTGGAGGAGAGGGACATAAAGAGCATGACCATCGTCACCTCCGCCTATCACCAGCGCAGGGGACAGGTGATCTACAACGCCGTCGGCATGCTCTGCGCCATGGAGAGCGGCTACGCGCCCGAGATCGTGGCGAACTACTGCCTCGACATCGAGCCCGCCAACGAGCGCCTGCGCAACGATGCGGGCATCGCGCTGCGCCAGATCGGCGAGGCTCTGGGGCTGACCAGCGACGCAGCCGGCGGAAGGCCGCCGAAGAAGAAGTGATCCCAATGCATAGCAATGGGGCGACGCACACTGCGCCGCCCCGTTTTGATGGGATTGTCGGTTACTTGAACTTGACGCTCTTGGACGTGGGGCTGTAGCCACCGTAGGTCTTGCCGCTGTAGAAGGTGAACACGCCCTTCTTGGGCACGGTGCCCGTCTTGAGCTTGAACACGTACTTCGTCTTGCCCTTGCCCGCCACGTTCTTGTCGCCATAGCGCAGGCCCAGCACGCCGGAGGGCGCCTTGCTCTTCAAAGTGACGGTCAGGGTGTAGGAGTAGGAATAGCTCTTCTTGCGCGGCACCCACTTGAGGATGCTGCCGTTGCGCTCCCAGTGCGCGTCGATGTAGCCGTTGAAGACCTTCTTCTTGTTGGAGATCTTGACGCTCTTGATCGAGGGAGCCTTCTTCGCGCCTGTCTTGACCTTTAGTAGATATATTTGACCTGGTAGGCCGTATTCGGCTTCAGTCCCTTGATGTAATGACGGTCCGCGCCGTTGCCGGGCATCGCGTCCTCATCCAGCTTCTTGACCCACTTCTTGTCCTTCGGGCCTTTCACCCATGCGCGCACGTACAGGTTTTGTATGCCATAGTCGGCCCTGTTGCTTTCGACGAAAATAGAGGTGCTTTCGACCTCGATCTTCGCGTATGTCAGGTCAAGCTTGTTCGGCGGGGAGACCAGGGAGATGCTGTACGCAGTGCCGCCCACATCCAACTTGTTCTTGACGCTCGCCGTCAGGGTCTTGATGTTGCCGCCCGCCCCATTGTTTGTCGTGAAGGTCAGCGTGCGTCCGTCCGCGCTCAGCGCGACGTCGCGGACATCATCGATGTAATTGCCGGAGGTCAGCTTTACGAATTCCGCGCTGGCGTTCGCAGGATCAACCGTCGCGGTCATGTGCAGCTCCTGTCCGGCGGGTATGGCCACGGCGGCCAGGTCCGGATATTCGGTGCTGGTCCACGTGATGCCGGTGGCGGGGATATAGGGCTCCACGCTGAAGGCGTAATCCAGCCTCAGGGCCTGCGCGTAGCTGTCGCTGTACCAATAGAAGGTAAAGCGCAGCCAGTGGGTGCCCTTGGTCAGCAGGAAAGGATGGTTGATCAAGGAACCGCCGTCGTCGTGGATGGGCTCTTTTTCACCATCGGCAAAGTGGGTGTTATAGACGGTGTTGTCGCCCAACGGGGCGTTGACGATGCCGGAGCCCTCGCACTTGGTGATGGTGATCATCGCGTCCTGCTCGAGCACCAGCTTCACATAGTGATACCGGCCTTCGCGGAACCTGACGTCTGTCTTCTCAGAGAGGATCGGGGCGCCGGTGAAGGTGATGACCTCGGCGTTGGCCTTCGGGTCGGTGGGCTTTTCGGGCATCTGGACGGGGTTTGCGGCGGCGTATTCCAGCAGCGTGGCGTAATCATCCGTCCTCCAATTCTTCGCGGTCACGTCGGTGTACGCGCCGAAATACACGACATCGCCCTGCTTGAACCTGGCCGTCATGGTGTACTTGGTGCTCATGCTGATGCCGCCGTCGGGAAGCTCTCCTTGATGACATCATCCGAAGCGCTCGCCTGGATGGCGTAGACCGTCCAGGTGGTGCGGCCGAGACCAGCGTAGGCCCGGTTCAGGTTCACCGTCGCCTCGCACTCGCCGGAATCCAGCAGCTTGGTCTCCACCCTGTCGATCAGGTTATATGCACTGTACTAAAATAAGTTCCATAAAGCCAGATATTCCCGGTCCAGCATGCTGAACCGGGAATATCGTTTGGATTATTGGGTTTTAAGATCAGTCGCGGGACAGGATGGTCTTCTCGGTCTCCACATCGAAGAAGTGCAGACGGTTCACATCGAAGCCAACCTTGATCTTGTCGCCGCCACGGGAGGTGGTGCGAGGATCGACGCGGGCGATGAAGTTCTCGTCCTTGCCGCTGGTGGTCATGTACAGATAGGTCTCGGAGCCCATCAGCTCGATGATCTCGACGTCGACGTCGATGCAGGCATCGGGATAGGTGGAGGTGAACACGGGGTCGTCGGAGATGTTCTCGGGACGGATGCCCATGAAGACTTCCTTGCCGATGTAATCGCCGGTCATGCGCTGGACCTTGCCGTCCGGAACCTTGATGGAGTTGTTGCCGAACACGGCGTACACGCCGTCAGCCTTCTTCTGCAGCTTGACACGGAAGATGTTCATCTGGGGCATGCCGATGAAGCCGGCGACGAACAGGTTGGCGGGATAGTCGTACAGATTCTGCGGGCTGTCGACCTGCTGGATGTAGCCGTCCTTCATGACCACGATGCGGGAGCCCATCGTCATGGCCTCGGTCTGGTCGTGGGTAACATAGATGAAGGTGGTCTGCAGCTTCTTGTGCAGCTTGGTGATCTCGGAACGCATCTGCACGCGCAGCTTTGCGTCCAGGTTGGACAGAGGCTCGTCCATCAGGAAGACCTTGGGCTCACGGACGATTGCACGGCCCAGGGCAACACGCTGGCGCTGACCACCGGACAGAGCGGCGGGCTTGCGGTTCAGCAGGGCTTCGATGCCCAGGATGGAAGCGGCTTCCTTCACGCGACGGTCGATGTCCGCCTTGGGCATCTTGCGCAGCTTCAGGCCGAAGGCCATGTTGTTGTAAACGGTCATGTGGGGATACAGAGCGTAGCTCTGGAACACCATCGCGATATCGCGATCCTTCGGGGGAATATGGTTGACCAGCTTGTCGTCGATGTACAGTTCGCCCTTGGAGATGTCTTCCAGGCCGGCGACCATGCGCAGGGTGGTGGACTTGCCGCAGCCGGAAGGTCCGACCAGGATGATGAATTCCTTATCTTCGATCTCGAGGTTAAAATCGCTTACCGCAACGACGTCGCCGGCATAGATCTTGTAAATGCCGCGAAGAGACAAACTTGCCATATGGGGTTACCTCCTCCAATAAAATTCGACACTGTTATTATAACAGAATTTGATTGGATTGTGAATGGATTGATTTCACAAAAATATTGCCCTCATTTTGACGCAATGACAGCCCCTCCAAAAAGCGGAAGGGCTGTTGATGCAAAATGACAATGTGAAACGATTCACGGAAATCAGCGTGAAAAAAACACGGATAATTCACATTGCAGGTGGAACTTTACTTGTCCGACTTCTGTCCATAATAGGCGTTGGGGCCGTGCTTGCGCAGGAAGTGCTTGTCGGATACGTGCTGGGGCAGGGGGCCCAGGTCGGGTGTCAGGCTCAGGGACCACATGCCCATCTTCGCCAGCTCCTCCAGCACCACGGCGTTGTGCACGGAATCCATGCCGGACTTGCCCCAGGTGAAGGGGCCGTGGCCGCGGGTCAGGATCGCGGGGGTATACATCGGGTTGCGGCCCTCAAAGGCCTCGATGATCACCTTGCCGGTGTTGGCCTCATAGGCCTCCTCGGTCTCCTCGGGGGTCAGGAAGCGGGAGATCGGGATATCGCCGCGGAAATAGTCCGCGTGGGTCGTGCCGAAGCAGGGGATGGCCCGGCCGGCCTGCGCCCAGGCGGTGGCATAGGGGGAATGGGTGTGGGTCACGCCGCCGACCTCGGCAAACGCGCGGTAGAGCGCCAGGTGGGTCGGCGCGTCGGAGGAGGGATTCAGGCTGCCCTCGACCGTCCTGCCGGTCTCCAGGTCCATCACCACGATCATATCGGGCGTCAGCTGCTCGTAGGGAACGCCGCTGGGCTTGATGGCGACGACGCCCTTGTCCCGGTCGATCTGGGAGACGTTGCCCCAGGTGTAGATCACCAAATCGCGGTGATAGAGCTCCATATTGGCCTCGTAGACCATTTCCTTCAACTGCTTCATAATCCTCGTACTCCTCCCGTTTGGTCCATAATGGCTGCGCCAAATGCATACGTCCATTATAGCATCGAACGGAACGCCCCGCAACCGTCCATATATGATTATGACATAATTTTTTTGAATTATGTTTTTCAAAAGCAAGTTGGCATTTGCGGGGTTTTGTATTATAATAGAATCGGTAAAAGGGGGGCATGTGTCCCTCGACCACAAAACGGCAAAAACAAACGCAACGGAGGCGGCAGACATGGTGCAGATTCGGGAGTTCTTCTTCTCCATCGGCGCGCTGTTTACCAATCTCTTCGAGCACCCGGACTGGCACAACATCGTCGATGTGGCCATACTGGCGGTGCTGATATATAATGTTATAAAGCTGGTCATACATACACGCTCAAATTCCCTGTTCAAGGGCATCGCCATGGTGCTGGTCATGGCGTGGCTCTCAAGCGTACTGCGCTTCAGCGCGGTGTCCTGGCTGCTGAACCAGATCATCAGCATGGGCCTGCTGGTGCTGGTCATACTGTTCCAGCCGGAGTTCCGGCGCGGACTGGACCAGCTGGGACGGTCGAAGCTGATGCGCCGCGTGTTCGGCGTCAACGGCCAGACCCCGGAGCAGGTCCAGGTGGAGCGCCCGGTCACGGAGATCGTGCGCGCCATGACAGACATGTCCCGCAAGCGCATCGGCGCGCTGATCGTCATTGAGCGCGTCACCGGCCTGGGCGACGTGATCGAGACGGGCACCCGGGTGGACGCGGAGATCTCCGCGCCGCTGATCGAGAACATATTCGAGCCCAACACGCCGCTGCACGACGGCGCGATGATCATCCGCAACCGGCGCATCAACGCCGCGGCCTGCATACTGCCGCTGTCGGAGGATCCCTCCATCAGCCGCGACCTGGGCACGCGCCACCGCGCCGCCATCGGCATCACCGAGACCACCGACGCCGTCTCGCTGATCGTCTCGGAGGAGACGGGCATCATCTCCATGGCCCGCGAGGGGCGGCTGACCCGACACCTGGACACGCGCTCGCTGAGCATACTGCTGACCGAGCTTTTCACGCCGGAGCGCAACATGTATTCCTGGCTTGGCGGATTGCGCAGGGAGGAGCGGGAAGATGAAGAATAAGCTGATCGCGCTGCGCGAAAAGCTGCTGGAGAGCAGCTTTTACAAGAAGGCGCCCCGCCCGGTGCGCTGGATCATAGGCTCCCTGTCCAACAACCTGGGCATGAAGCTGCTGTCGCTGCTGCTGGCGATACTGCTGTGGAACTATGTGATCTCCTCGAATACCTCCATCACCCGGAACAAGACCATATACGGCCTGACCGGCTATCTGAACGGCCAGATCGTGCTGAACGACAACAAGCTGGCGCTGACGGAATACCCGGCGGAGGCGCTCACGGGCATATCGGTGACCGTGGAGGCGCCCCAGGCGGACTATTCCAAGGTCTCCGCAGACAACATCCAGGTGACGCTGGACCTGTCCAGCGTGCGCAGCGCCGGCACCCAGGAGGTGCCGCTGCGGGCCACCTCCAGCTACGGCCGGGTGCGCAGCATCACGCCCGCGACGGTGACGCTGGCCTTCGAGGCGCTGGACAGCCGCAACGTGTCCGTCAATCCCAAGACCACCGGCGAGCGCAGCGGCTACTGGTACAACGTCACGCGCTGCAACCCCGCGATACTGACGGTGTCCGGCGCGGCCTCGGTAGTGCAGAGCATCGCCTCCGCGCGGGTCACGGCGGACGTCTCCGGCATGGAGGGCTCCACCATCACGGCGCTGCCCTATGAGCTGCTGGATTCCGCCGGGAACGTCATCAGCCAGGACATGCTGAACAGCTCCACGACCTCCATATCCGTGAGTCTGGACATCTATCCCAGCCGGGAGATCCCCGTGACCGCCGACTATGCCAGTGTGGTCACCGGCGTGCCCGCGGAGGGCTATGTGCTCCAGGGCGTCACCATACAGCCCGAGAGCATACAGGTCGCCGCCGAGAAGGACCTGCTGGACAGCCTGACGGAGCTGATGATCGAGCCCGTGTCCATCGAGGGCGCGACCCAGAGCTTCTCCGCGCGGGCCAGCGTCTCCCAGCTCAGCGACTTCAAGAACGTCTCCAGCGAGCAGGTGTACGTCAACGTCAGCATCGCCGAAGAGAACATCAGCAGCAACGTGGATAACGTGAAGGTGATGTTCATCGGCAAGGCCGAGAACCTTGTCGCCACCTATGACCCGCTGAGCGTGTACGTCACCGGGCCGCGCAGCCTGGTGGAGGGCCTCCAGGAGAACGGCATGAGCGTGGTGGTGGATTTGACCGGCTACGGCGCGGGCTACTACCTGCTGGACCCGGACGTGGACGAGGAGCGCTATCCCGGGCTGATCATGCAGAGCGAGGCGGTCTCCGTCACGCTGACGGACGTCGCCCCGGAGGAGCCGGACGGAGAATGATGACCATCGCCGCGCCGCCGCGCGGACGGGAGGATACTTATAAGATATGACGATCAGTGGATATTCAAACGCGATTGTGGACGTGATGCTGGGCTGGCTGAAGGGCCTCGCCAACTGGGTGCTGCGGCTGTTCAACCTGGCCGGCAGCGTCAGCACGTCGCCGCTGCTCTGGCTGTCCCAAAACTGGCTGAAGCTGCTCATATTCTTCCTGGTGCTGGGTGTCGTGCTGGACCGGCTGGTGTGGCTGATCCGATGGCGGCCCTATTGGGTGTGGTTCCGCAAGGAGCGCGTCATCGTCAACGACGACCGCTTCTTCAAGGACGCCGACATCGACAGCCCCGACGACTGGGAGGGCGACCTGCGGTCCAACTGGGATGAGCGCGACTATGTGGTCGCCAGCACCGTGGTGAAGCGCCAGAAGGCCTCCGGCGGGCGCGGCGCGGTGGTGAAGGACGGCAGGCGTCCCGCCCAGGGCAGTAAGGCCCAACCCGGGCGCAGGCGCGAGGGCACCCGCGTGGAGCGCCACGTGGACCGGGACGGGCAGGCCCAGTCCCGACGGAGCGAGGCTCCCGCCGGCGCGCGCGCGGACCGGCAGGAGGCGGAGCGCCGCCGCGGGGAGGTCAAGCGCTCCGGCGACGCCGACAGCATCTTCGCCGTCGAGCTGAACAAGCCGGACGTTTCCGACTTCTACGAGGACGAGGTCTTCAACGTTTCCAACCTGCCGGAATACCCGGACGACCGGGATTGACCGCATATAAAGGAGCAAGGGCATTGCAAAAGCGTATACTGTGCTACGGCGATTCCAATACCTACGGCTATATTCCCACCGGCGGGCGCTATGACGAGAACACCCGCTGGCCGATGCGCATGCAGCGGCTGCTGGGCGAGAGCTACGCCGTCATCGAGGAGGGCTTCAACGGGCGCACCTGCGTGTTCGACGATCCCGTGGAGGGCGGCTTCAAGAGCGGCGTACAGTATCTGCCGCCCTGCCTGATGACCCACAATCCGCTGGACGCGGTGCTGATCATGCTGGGCACCAACGACACCAAGGTCCGCTTCGGCATGACGCCCATGACCATCGGCCAGAGCATGATGCAGCTGGTGCGCACGGCGAAGCAGTACGCGGTGAACGAGGCGGGGGAGGTCTCCCACATCGTCATCGTCGCGCCGCCGCTGATACTGGACAACCTGATGCAAACCCGGCACGCGGAGTGCTTCGGTCCCCAGGCTATCGCCGTTTCCGCGGGATTGCCCCGGGAGCTGCGGCGCATCTCCAAGCTGATGCGCTGCGATTTCTTTGACGCGAGCCCCTATGCCGAGGTCTCGCCGCTGGACGCGGTGCACATGACCGCCCAGGGCCATCTGCGGCTGGGGGAGGCCATGGCCGACAAGATCAGGAGCTTCCTGTAAGGAGGGTTACACATGAAGGATTTTGTGCAGTGCGTGCCGACGCGCTTCGTCTTCGGGCGCGGTACGGAGCGTCAGGCGGGACAGCAGGTCAGGGATTTCGGCGGCACGAAGGCCTTGATCGTGTACGGCGGCGGCTCCGCCGTGCGCTCCGGCCTGATCGACAGGGTCGCACGCTCGCTGGACGAGGCGGGCGTCGCGTCGGTCTGCCTGGGCGGCGTGCAGCCCAACCCCAGGGACACGCTGGTCTACAGGGGCATCGAGCTGGCCCGGCGCGAGGGCGTGGATTTTATACTGGCCGTCGGCGGCGGCTCTGTGATCGACACCTCGAAGGCCATCGCCCACGGGCTGTGCTACGACGGGGATTTCTGGGATTTCTTCTGCGGCAAGGCCAGGCCGGAGCGCACGACGCCCTTCGGCGCGGTGTTGACGATGTCCGCGGCGGGCAGCGAGTCCTCCAACAGCTGCGTCATCACCCAGGAATCCACCAAAACCAAGCGTGGCGTGCGCTCGGAGCTGAACCGGCCCAGGTTCGCCATCATGAATCCGGAGCTGGCCATGACGCTGCCGCCCTATCAGATCGCCTGCGGCGCGACGGACATACTGGCCCACATCATGGAGCGCTATTTCACCTGCGAGGCGGAGGTGGACCTGACGGACCGGCTGTGCGAGGGCGCGATGCAGGCCGTCATACGGGCGGCGCGCATCGCCGTGAAGCAGCCCGACAGCTATGACGCCCAGGCGCAGCTGATGTGGGGCAGCACCATCGCCCACAACGACACGCTGGGCATCGGCCGGGTGCAGGATTGGGGCAGCCACCAGATCGAGCACGAGCTCTCCGCGCTGTACGACGTGCCCCACGGCGCGGGCCTGGCGGTGGTGTTCCCGGCGTGGATGCGCTACCACATGCATAAGAACGTCATGCGCTTTGCGCAGTTCGCCGTGCGGGTGTACGGCTGCGCGATGGACTTCGAGCACCCCGAGGCGACGGCGCTGCGGGGCATCGAGGCCCACGAGGCGTTCCTGCGGGACATCGGCATGCCGCTGACCCTGTCCGAGCTGGGCGCGCGCGCCGAGGACATCCCCGCGCTGGCCGCCCACACCAAGAAGACCAACCCCGACGGCACCACCGGCGGCGTTTTCCCGATGACGCCGGAGGATATCGAGGCCATATTGCGCATCGCCGACCGGTAAATATTGATGATCGTCCCTCAGGGGGTGTTTCCGCGCGAAACACCCCCTAGTCAAATTCAAGATTATCTGTTATAATAGAGGCAATAACTATAATAATATGGAGGTTGTTCAAAATGGCTACGAATGACATTCGCAAGATCATAGAGGCCGGCAAGGCCAGGCTGGGCGTGGAATTCGGCTCCACGCGCATCAAGGCCGTGCTGATCGATCCCGCCGGCAATCCCATTGCCCAGGGCGACCACGATTGGGAGAACCAGCTGGTCAACAACATCTGGACCTATGACATGAAGGACGTCTGGGCGGGCCTTCAGGATTGCTACGCAAAGCTGCTGGCCGACGTCAAGGCGCAGTACGGCGTGGGCATCGCGAAGCTGGACGCCATCGGCTTCAGCGCCATGATGCACGGCTATATCCCCTTCGACGGCGACGGCAAGCAGCTGGTGCCCTTCCGCACCTGGCGCAACACCATCACCGGCCCCGCCTCCGAGGCGCTGACCGCGCGGCTGAACTTCAACATTCCCCAGCGCTGGAGCATCGCCCACCTGTACCAGGCCATACTGAACGAGGAGCCCCACGTGCCCCAGATCCGCTTCCTGACCACGCTGGCGGGCTATGTGCACTGGATGCTGACCGGCGAGAAGGTGCTGGGCATCGGCGAGGCCTCCGGCATGTTCCCCATCGACAGCGAGACCAACCAGTTCGACGCCGGCATGATCGCCTCCTTCGATGAACTGGTCGCCGATAAGGGCTTCCCCTGGAAGCTGGAGCAGATCCTGCCCAAGGTGCTGATGGCGGGCGAAAACGCCGGCTGCCTCACCGCCGAAGGCGCGAAGCTGCTGGACGTCAGCGGCCAGCTGCAGCCCGGCATACCGTTCTGCCCGCCCGAGGGCGACGCCGGCACCGGCATGGTGGCCACGAACAGCGTCGCGCCCCGCACCGGCAACGTCAGCGCCGGCACCTCCGTGTTCGCCATGATCGTGCTGGAGAAGGCCCTCAAGAAGGTCCATCCCGAGATCGACATGGTGACCACGCCCTCCGGCAAGCCCGTCGCCATGGTGCACTGCAACAACTGCACCAGCGACCTGAACGCCTGGGTGAAGCTGTTCGGCGAGTTCGCCGAGGCCATGGGCTTCAAGGCCGACGCGAACCAGCTGTTTGGCACGCTGTACCGCAAGGCCATGGAGGCGGACGCCGATCTGGGCGGCCTGCTGGCCTACAACTATTTCTCCGGCGAGCACATCACCGGCTTCGAGGAGGGCCGCCCGCTGTTCGCCCGCACCCCCGACAGCCGCTTCACGCTGGCCAACTTCATGCGCACCCACCTGTATGCCGCGCTGTCCTCGCTGAAGATCGGCATGAACATACTGCTGGACGAGGAGAACGTGCAGGTGGACCAGATCCTGGGCCACGGCGGCCTGTTCAAGACCAAGGGCGTGGGCCAGAGCATCATGGCGGCGGCGATGAACGTGCCCGTGGCCGTGATGGAGACCGCCGGTGAGGGCGGCGCCTGGGGCATCGCGCTGCTGGCCGGCTACATGGCCGACAAGCAGGCGGACGAATCCCTGGAGAAGTACCTGTCCGAGAAGATCTTCGCCGGAAAGATGGGCGACGTGATCGCGCCCAGGGCGGAGGATGTGGACAGCTTCAACGCCTACATCCAGCGCTACAGCGCGGGCCTGCCCATCGAGCGCGCGGCCGTGGAGTGCATCAAGCTCTGACGGCATACGATTGAGGCAAAAACCATTACGCAACAAAGGGGAAAGCAGCAGTGATCGACGGTCTGGTATCCATCATTACGCCGTGCTACAACGGCGAGCGGTACATCGCCGAGACGATTGAATCGGTGATGCGCCAGACCTATCCCAATTGGGAGATGATCATTGTGGACGACGGCTCCGCGGACGGCTCCGCGCGGGTCGCCGAGGCGTATTCCCGGCGGGACGGGCGCATACAGGTGCTCCGGCAGCAAAACGCCGGCACCGCGTGCGCCCGCAACGTCGCCCTGAGGCGGGCAAAGGGGCGCTATATCGCGCTGCTGGACGCGGACGACGTGTGGATGCCGGAGTTTTTGGAGAAACAGCTGGCCTTCATGCGTCAGAAGGACGCGATCTGCGTATGCAGCGCCTACAGCCGCATCAACGAGCGCTCCGAGCCGATACAGCATCCCACCGTGCCCATGGAGGTCATCACGCCGAAGGACATGCGGGTGATGAACCGCATCGGCTGCCTGACCGGCCTGTATGACAGCAAGCGGCACGGCGTGGTCTACCTCCACGAGGAATTGAGATCGATGCGCGACGACTATGCCTACTGGTATGACATCGTGGCGCTGGAGGGCAGGGCCTTCGGCAATCCCGAGATCCTCGCCCGATACCGGGTGCTGACCGAGAGCACCACGGGCAACAAGCTGGGCCTGGTGGTCAAGCAATACCGGTTCTACAGGAAATACCTGAACGAGGGCGTCGTGACCGCCGCGTTCAATACGCTCAGATGGGGCGTTTCCGGGCTCCGGAAATTCTCATGAGCCGCTGGAGTGATGAAGGCGTGAAAAATGGCGTCGTGGCCGTGGTGGTGACCTACAACCGAAAGGCGCTGCTGATGGAGTGCCTGGCGTGCCTGCGTCGGCAGATCGCCCGGGACCTGCGCATACTGATCGTGGACAACGCCTCCACCGACGGCACCCGCGAGGCGCTGGAGGACATGATCGAATGTGGCGACATCCTCTATGAGAACACCGGCGCGAACCTGGGCGGCGCGGGCGGCTTTCAGTATGGGCTGCGCAGCGCGATAGCGCTGGGCTGCGATTACGCATGGATCATGGACGACGATTCCATGCCCGAGCCCACGGCGCTGCAGGCGCTGCTGGACGCGGCGGAGCAGATCAAGCCGTTCGGATGGCTCTCCGGCAGAACACTCTGGACCGACGGCAGCCCGTGCAGGATGAACGTGCAGCGCGACCTTCGGATGAACAACCTCTCCGATTTTTCAGGCGAAAGGATCCCCGCCGGGGCGGCGACCTTCGTGTCGCTGCTGGTGCCCGCCGCCGTGGTCCGGGAGGTCGGCCTGCCCATCGGCGAATTTTTCATCTGGGCGGACGATCTGGAGTATACCCGGCGCATCTCCCGGAAGTATCCCTGCTATGTGATACCGGGCAGCGTCACGGTGCACAAGTGCGCCACCAACAACGGCGGCAACATCGCCACCGACGCGCCGGAGCGCATCGGGCGCTATCGCTATGCCTATCGCAACGAGGTATACCTCTACCGGCGCGAGGGCCTGCGCGGGGCGCTGCGGCTCGCGGCGCGCACGCCGGTGCACATCTGGAGGGTGCTGACAAAATCCGATTCCCTGCGCATGAAGCGCATTGGGGTGATACTCGGCGGCACGATGCGGGGGTTCGGCTTCCGTCCCAGCATCGAGTACGTCCGGCAGTCGCCGCCCGGGAGCGTGAATTGATGAAGGTACTTGAGATCAACGTGGACGACGTGGGCCTGAGCGGCGTGTACGCCCTGGTTGAAAACGTCATCCGCCATAAGCCCGAGGGCTTGAAGCTGGACATCGCCTGCATCGCGGAGTTTGAAAACCCGGAAAACGTCCGCAGGCTGAACGCCATGGGGACGGACGTCCATTATGTCGGCACCCGTGGCGGCAAGCTGTCCCGGCCCAGGGCCTATTACACAAACACCCTGCGCGTGCTGCGCGAGGGTCACTATGATTGCGTCCACATCCACGGGGATGTGGCTTATTTACTGCTCATATTCGCCGCCGCCGCGCGTCGCGCGGGGGTGGGGAAGATCATACTGCACTCTCACGCCGCGGGCATCGACGGCGGTTCGCGACGGCTGAAGGCCATACTGCATGACCTCGCAAAGGGGCCGCTGTCGCGCCGCGCCACGGACTTTGCCGCCTGCTCGGACATGGCCGCGGCATGGATGTATCCCGGGGTGGACCCAGCCCGGGTCTCGATGGTCCGCAACGGCGTGGAAGCGGAGCGCTTCGCCTTTGGTCCTGACGTCCGGCGGCGCTTGCGCGGCGATTTGAAGCTGGAGGACAGCTTCGTCGTGGGACACGTGGGGCGCTTCGCCTACCAGAAGAACCACGAATTCCTGGTCGAGGCCTTCGCGGAGATCCGCCGACGCGTAGAAAGCGCAAAACTGCTGCTGGTGGGCGAGGGCGTGCTGTTCGACGAGGTCCGCGCAAAGGTATCCCGGCTGGGATTGGAGCATGACGTGATCTTCTACGGCGCGAGCCGGGACGTTCCGGCGCTGATGCAGGCCATGGACCTGTTTGCGCTGCCCTCCCACTTCGAAGGCCTTCCGGTGGTGGGCGTGGAGGCCCAGGCGGCCGGGCTGCCCGTGCTTTACTCGGACAGGATCACCCGGCAGGCGAAGCTGACGGACGATGTGTGGTATCTACCCGTGGGGCAGGGCGACGCCGGACAGTGGGCGGACGCTGCCGCGAAGATCGCCGGGATGGACATCGACCGGACCACGGGCTATGAGAAAGTCATGCAGGCCGGTTACACCATCGACAACACGGTGCGGGACTTCCTGCGGCTCTACGGCGTTACGGAGGTGGGCGAATGATCTACATCGTATCCCACAAGCCGGAAAAGCTGCCGGAGCTTCCTGGCTACGTCCCGATCCAGGTGGGCGGCGTGAGCGACAGCTTCCCGGGCTATCTGCGGGACGACACGGGGGAGAATATCGCCCGGAAGAACCCCTACTACTGCGAGCTCACCGCGATGTACTGGATCTGGAAGAACCGGGACGACGACTTCAAGGGCCTCGTTCACTACCGGCGCTACTTCGGAAAAGCACCCTTCAGCAGCAGGTTTTCCGACATCGCCGGGTACGACGAACTGCGGGACATGCTGGAGGATTGCGATATCATCGCGGCGCAGCCCGCCAGGTACCACGTGAACGCCCGGGAGCAGCTGCTGATGGACTGCTGCGAGCCATGGGATCTGTACGCGCTGGAGGACGTGGTAAGCGAGCTTCAGCCGGACTACATGAGCGCCTTCCGGGATTTTTTCGCAGGCAATCGCTGCGCCCAGTACAACATGCTGTTCTGCCGGGGCGAGCGCTTCGACGCCTATTGTGCGTGGTTGTTCCCGCTGCTGTTCGCGCTGGAGGACCAGGTGGACCTGTCCGGCAGGAGCGACTATCAAAAGCGGCTGTTCGGCTTCCTGTCCGAACGGCTGATGAACGTGTGGATCGCGCATAACGAGCTGCGGGTGAAATACCTGCCCGTGGTCAGCACGGCCTACACGCTCCGGGACCACCTGACCTACCTCAGGCGGGATCTGACCAACGAGCTGCGGTTCAGGCTATCCGGCAACAAATGAATATCGATCGGGAGGGCGAGAATATGTACGATTATCTGGTGGTGGGCTCCGGCCTGTTCGGCGCCACCTTTGCCCGCCAGGCGGCAGATGCCGGCAAAAAGGTGCTGGTCATCGACAAGCGGCCCAACATCGCCGGCAACATCTATACCGAGGACGTGGAGGGCATCCACGTGCACAAGTACGGG
>ONHI01000076.1 GCA_900317565.1 uncultured Eubacteriales bacterium | reverse complement strand
ATCCCGAACACAGAAGTTAAGCCTCAGCACGCTGATAGTACTTGGCTGGAAACGGCCCGGTAGGGTAGGTCGTCGCCGGATCTCATCGAGAGTCATTCATATGAATGGCTCTCTTTTTTATTTTGTTGTTGGCTAATCCACCGAAATATGTTATGATGGTGAAAACTGCTGTACGGGCGGGATGACGATGGAATACAGGGTGCGATTTGTCCGGGAGGACAGGGAGATTGCGGTGCCGTCCGGCACGACGCTGCTACAGGCGAGGATCGACGCGGGCCTGGAGACCGACGCGCCTTGCGGGGGCAAGGGCACCTGCAAAAAGTGCGCAGCAGAGGTTCGCAGGCCGGGGGAAGCAGGCTGGCAGCAGGTATTGATGTGCCAGACCGCCGTCGACGGCGATCTGGAGGTCCGTCTGCCGGAGGCCAGTGGAAAGCTCCGCGTGCTGACCGACGCGAACGGAGCCGACATGGCATGGAACCCCATGGTCCGTGCTGTCCAATTGGAGGTGCCGCCCTGCCTCCGGGGGGAGAGCAGCGCCGACTGGACCCGCCTCGCGGCGACGCTGGCGAAGCAGGGTATAACTGTGCAGGATCCCGACCCTACCGTGTGCGCGGGTCTCGGACACCTGCTGGCTCAGCGCAAGGGCCGCGTGTGGGCGGTGATCTCCGGGGATCGCGTGCTGGAGGTCCGCGCCGACGCGCCTGATATGTACATGGCCGCCTTCGACCTGGGCACCACCTCCGTGGCGGGCTACCTGATCGATGCGAACACCGGCGCGACTATCGCCACCGCGGGCGAGCGCAATCCCCAGGCCCGGTTCGGCGGCGACGTGATCTCCCGCGCGGATTACGCCCTCGCCAACGGCACCGGCGAGCTGTCCCGCTGCGCCCGGGAGGTCGTGGACGGCCTCATACGGCGCATGTGCGTCGCCGCGGGGGTTTCCTGGGAGCGCGTGTTCGCCGTGTCCCTGGCGGGCAACACCGCCATGCACCACCTCTTCCTGGGCATCGCCCCGGACAGCCTGGTGAAGGCCCCCTATAACCCCACCCTCAGCCAGCCGCTGACGCTGCGGGCGACGGACTGCGACCTGCACGCCCATCCCCGGGCGCTGCTGTACATGCTGCCGGTCATCGGCGGCTTCGTCGGCGCGGACACCGTGGCCTGCCTGATCAGCGGCGACTGGCTGCGGCGGGACAGGCTGACGCTGATGATCGACATCGGCACCAACGGCGAGCTGGTGCTGGGCGACCGGACCCGTCGGGTGGCCTGCTCCACCGCCGCCGGGCCCGCCTTTGAAGGCGCGAAGATCGCCTGCGGCATGCGGGGCGCGGACGGCGCCATCGACCACGCTTGGCTGGAGGACGGCCAACTGAAGTGGCACGTGATCGGCGAGGGTCCCGCCCGGGGCATCTGTGGCTCCGGCCTGGTGGACCTGGTGGCGGCGTTGCTGGCCCGGGGGGATATGGACGGCAGCGGCAGGCTGGCCGCCGGGGACCGCTTCGACATCGGGGACACCGGCGTCTACCTGACCCAGAAGGACGTGCGGGAGGTGCAGCTGGCCAAGGCCGCCATGGCCGCCGGGCTGCGGCTGATGGCCGCGCGGCTGGGCGTGGCCATCGGGGACATCCGGGAGGTGGACATCGCCGGGGCCTTCGGCAATTACATCAACCCGGACAGCGCCTGCGCCATCGGGCTGATCCCCGTCGAGCTGCGGGACGTGATCGTGCCCGTGGGCAACGCCGCCGGGGCCGGGGCGAAGCTGGCCCTGTGCGATGTGAACGCCTGGCGTGAGGCCGAGACCCTCGCCCGGACCACCGAGTTCCTGGAGCTGGCCACGCTGCCCGAATTCCAGGACGAATTCGTGGAGCAGTTGAACTTCTATGAGGAGGAGGAATGACCGCCATGCTGGACATGGAATATCTGACCGGCCTCGCGCGGGAGGCGGGCTTTACCAACGCCGGGCCGCTGGACGCCGGCACGATCGAACTGAAGGACGAGGTGCGGGCCATGTGCGGCGCGAACAGCTGCGGGGCCTACGGCAAGAACTGGAGCTGTCCCCCGGCCTGCGGGGAGCTGGACGCGCTGCGGGCGCAGGTCGGAGGGTATAAGCAGGGCATACTGGTGCAGACAGTGGGCGACGTGGAGGATTCGCTGGACTTCGAGGGCATGATGGAGGCTGAAGCCGCCCATAAGGAACATTTCACCGCGCTGCATGAGAAGCTGCTGGAGCAGTGGCCGGGGCTGCTGGCCCTGGGCGCGGGCACCTGCACCCGCTGCAAGCAGTGCACCTATCCCGACGCGCCGTGCCGCTTCCCGGACAAGCGGGTGTCCTCCATGGAGGCCTACGGCATGCTGGTGCTGGAGACCTGCCAGAAGAACGGCATGGGCTATTACTACGGGCCGCAGAAGATCGCGTATACGAGCTGCTTCCTGCTCGAATAGAAATGTGGCGGGGGATCATATCCCCCGCCACGGTCATTTCATGCTCATGATTAGGAAAACGGAACGTTTTCCGGGTCGGCGACATCCGCAGGATGGCGTCGACAATCATTCGACCACGCCGCCCTCGACCACCAGGTTGTCGGGATCGACGGCGTCGCCGTAGACCTCCTTCAGCGTGGCGTCGTAATCGGCGTGGAAGAACTGCTCGTCGGCCAGCTTCACGATCTCGTCGTTCACGAAGGCCAACACGGTGTCGTTGCCCTTCTGCACGGCGGGGGCGATGGTGTCCAGGCTACCGAGGCTCTCGATGCCCACGGTGAAGCCGGGGTTCTCGATGGCCCAGGCCAGCACCTCGGTGTTGTCGGTGGACAGGGCGTCGCCGCGGCCGTCCAGCAGCGCGTTGAAGGTCTCGGTGTAGGTGTCGAACTTCAGCAGGTTCACGTCCGGCTCGTTGGCGGTGAACCAGGTCTCGGCGGTGGTGCCCTTGGAGACGATCAGCGTCTTGCCCCGCAGGTCCTCGATGGAGGTGATCAGCGCGTCGTCCGGGCTGACCACGCCCAGGGCCACCTTCATGTAGGGCAGCGCGAAGTCCACGACCTCGGCGCGCTCGGGGGTGACGGTGAAGTTGGCCAGTATGATGTCCACCTTCGCGCTGGTCAGGTATTCCACCCGGTTCGGGGCGTCCACGCTCACCAGCTCCAGCTCCACGCCCAGGTCCTCCGCCAGCCGGCGGGCCAGGTACACGTCGTAGCCCTGGTATTCGCCGTTCTCGTCCACATAGCCGAAGGGCTTCTTGTCGGAGAACACGCCGATGGTCAGCGCGCCGCTCTCCACGATCTCATCCAGTGTGCGCGCCTGGGCGTCGGCCAGCGCGGCGGGAATCAGGGCGATTGCCAGGACCAGAACCAATGCAAACAGCTTTTTCATGATGATCTCTCCTTGATGATGATTCGTAGTTTTATATACACAAGCGGAGCGGAATGAACGTGCGCATCGTCCATTCCGCTCCGCCTGGATATATCGTATGCTCCGTTGAAGCATGTCAACACAACCGGCAGGGCATCGGGCGACGCTGGCGGCGCATACAACACATGCAGTTGGTGAAAACGCGCTTCATGATGTCGCCCTCCTTTTTACCTAGTATTTCGGTCGGTTAAGTGCATTATATGCCGCGCCGGTGGGAATGTCAAGCGGTTAACCCTTATTTTACACTGTCGAACTCGAAGGTGTCCAGGAACTGCCTCGCCCGCTCGGTCTGGGGCGCGTGGAAGAACTGCCTGGGCGGGGCGCTCTCCAGCACCACGCCGCCCTCCAGGAACACCACCCGGTCCGCCACGGCCTCGGCGAAGCGCATCTCATGGGTGACGATCAGCATGGTCATGCCGTCCCGGGCCAGGTCCAGCACCACGTTCAGCACCTCGCGCACCATCTCCGGGTCCAGCGCGGCGGTGATCTCGTCCAGCAGCAGCAGCCTCGGGTGCATCAGCATGGCCCGCACCAGCGCCACGCGCTGCTTCTGGCCGCCGGACAGCTGTCGGGGCAGGGCCTTCGCCTTGTCCGCCAGACCCACGCGCTCCAACGCCTTCTCCGCCTCGGCCTCCACCTCCAGCCGCGGCCGCTTCAGCGCCTGCACCGGGCCGAGGGTCAGATTGCCCATCACGTCCATGTGGGGGAACAGGTCGTAGCTCTGGAACACCATGCCGATCTGCCGTCGCACCTGCACCAGGTCCGCGCCGTCGTCGATGCGGCTGCCGTCCAGCAGAATCTCACCGCCGTCCGGGCGCTCCAGCCCGTTTATGCAGCGCAGCAGCGTGGACTTGCCGCAGCCGCTGGGCCCGACGATCACGATGACCTCGCCCTCGTTCAGGGACAGGGACACGTCCTTCAGCACCCCGTTGCCGTCGAAGCGCTTGCTCAGATGGCGAACTTCAAGAATCGGTTTTTCGCTCATAAGATATGCTCCTGTCAGTCGGATTTTTGAGGAATTAGGAATTAGGAATGAGGAATGAGGAATTCCGGAAGAAATCCTGACGGATTTCATTGTATTATTTCAGGTATACGATATTGAATCCACAGCGTAGGATGCAGAATGAAATCCAAAACAAATCCCGCAGGGATTTGCACCGCCATTCCTAATTCCTAATTCCTCATTTCCCCGTGCCCTCTTCCCGTCAGCTCCATTTCCTCTCCAGCTTCCCCGCGATCAGCGATATCGGCCAGCAGGCGATGAAATAGAGGAAGAACACGGCGGCGTAGACCCACACCGCGCCCTGGGGGGCGTCGTAGCGGGCGGCGTCGATGATCTGGCTGCCCACCTTCAGCACCTCCACCACGCCGATCAGCATCACCAGCGACGTGGTCTTGATCATGCGGGTGGCCAGGTTGATGGCCTGGGGCACCAGCCGCCGGGCGGCCTGGGGCAGCAGCACGAAGCGCCAGCACTGGCCCCGGGTCAGCCCCAGGGCGGCGCTGCTCTCCCGCTGGTGAACGGGTATGGACGTGATCGCGCCGCGCACCAGGTCGCCCATCTCCCCGGCGCCCCAGAAGGTGAACACCGCCACGGCGGCGGTCTCGCCGGATATCTGTATGTTGAAGGTCTTCGCCAGCCCGAAGTACACCAGGAACAGCAGCACCAGCTGGGGCACGATGCGCACCGTCTCCAGCCACAGCCGGAAGAAGGCCCGGACCACCGGATTTTTCAGCGTCATCAGCGCCCCGACCGCCAGCCCCAGCGCCACGGACAGCGCCACCGAAACCAGCGACAGCTTCAGCGTGACGCCCAGGCCGCCCAGCAGCCGCCAGGGATTATTGCCCCTGAACAGTACCGCCAAATCCCGCATAGCGCAGCCTCCTTTCCAGCACCGAGAACGCGATGGAGATGGGCAGCAGCAGCGTCAGATAGGCCACCGTCAGCATCAGCAGCGCCTCGTCGGTCTTGTAATACATGCCGATCAGGTCCTTTGCCACGTACATCAGATCCGCCAGCGCCACCGCGCTGAACACGCTGGTCTCCTTGATCAGGAATATGGCGTTGGCCCCGATGGCGGGGATGGACGTGGCCAGCGCCTGGGGCAGTATCACGAAGCGCAGGTTTTGCAGCGTGGTCAGCCCGATGCACATGCCGGACTCCGCCTGGGCGCGGTCCACCGCCTCCAGCCCGCTGCGCAGCGCCTCCGCCATGTAGGCCCCGCCCAGAAAGGTCAGCCCCGTGACGGCGCAGGCCTCGGCGCTCAGCCGCACGCCCACCTTCGGCAGGCCGAAGTACAAAAAGAACAACTGTACCAGCAGCGGCGTGTTGCGCGCCAGCTCAATGTAGGCCCCGGCGATCCGCCGCAGCACCGGCACGCGGAAATACCGGGCCAGGCAGCACGCCGCCCCCACGGCCAGCGACAGCAGTATGCCGATCAGTCCGATGCGCAGCGTCAGCCCCGCGGCCCGGACGTACATCGGCGCGAAGCGCCGTATGAAGTCGAAATCCATGGGCTCATTCCCTTCGGTGGTGTCGTGTATGCTATGCGGCCCGCGGCGAGCGCGCCACAAAGCCCCGGCGGCCTGTGGCCGCCGGGGCACGTTGCTTCGGCCCCTATTTCACCGCCGCGAATGCGGCTTCCAGCGCCGCGATCAGGTCCTCGGCCTTTTCGATGCCGATGGACAGGCGGATGGTGTTGGGCTTGATGCCCTGGTCGTTCAGCTCCACCTCGGTCAGCTGGCTGTGGGTGGTGCTGGCGGGATGGATCACCAGGCTCTTCACGTCGGCCACGTTGGCCAGCAGGCTGAATATGGGCAGGTTGTCGATGAACTTCTGGGCGGTCTTGGCGTCGCCCTTGATCTCGAAGGTGAATATGCTGCCGCCGCCGTTGGGCAGGTACTTCCTGTACAGCGCGTGGCTGGGCTCGCCGGGCAGGGAGGGATGGTGCACCGCCTCCACCTGGGGATGCTTCGCCAGGAAGTCCACGATCTTCAGCGCGTTCTCCACGTGGCGCTCCACCCGCAGGGACAGCGTCTCCAGCCCCTGGAGGAATATGAAGGCGTGGAACGGGGACAGCGTCGCGCCGGTGTCCCGCAGCAGTATCGCGCGGATGTAGGTCACGAAGGCCGCCGGGCCCACCGCGTCCGCGAAGGACACGCCGTGGTAGCTGGGGTTCGGGTCGGCGATCCAGGGATACTTGCCGCCGGCCTTCCAGTCGAACCTGCCGCCCTCCACGATCACGCCGCCGATGGCCGTGCCGTGGCCGCCGATGAACTTCGTGGCCGAGTGGACCACGATGTCCGCGCCCCACTCCAGCGGCCGCACCAGATACGGCGTGGCGAAGGTGCTGTCCACCACCAGCGGTATGCCGGCCCTGTGGGCCACCGCCGCGACGGCCTCGATGTCGATCAGGTTGCTGTTGGGGTTGCCCAGCGTCTCGATGAATATGGCCTTGGTCTTGTCGGTGATGGCGGCCTCGAAGCTGCCCTCGATCTCCGGGTCCACGAAGGTGGTGGTGATGCCGCTGGTCAGCGGCAGCGTGTGGGCCAGCAGGTTGTAGGTGCCGCCGTAGATGGTCTTGCTGGCCACGATGTGCTCGCCCGACCTGGCCAGCGCCTGGAAGGTGTAGCTGATGGCCGCCGCGCCGGAGGCCACCGCCAGCGCCGCGCTGCCGTTTTCCAGCGCCGCGATGCGTTCCTCGAACACGCTCTCGGTGGGGTTGGTCAGCCGGCCGTAGATGTTGCCCGCGTCCCGCAGCCCGAAGCGGTCCGCCGCGTGCTGGCTGTCGTGGAACACGTAAGAGGTCGTGGCGTAGATCGGAACGGCCCGGGCGTCGGTGACGGGATCGGCGCTCTCCTGGCCGATGTGCAGCTGCTTGGTTTCAAAGGCCCAATTGGCGGAAGAACGGATATCGGACATTGTATTGACCTCCCATGAATGCGATGTGCTCGTTTGATGGGAGTATCATAGCACAAAGCTAGGCTATTGTCAAATATGCGAAACCGATGCTGAATAATAGATTTTATTTATATCTTCCTGCGGCACAGCTCCCAGAAGGCCACGGCCCCCGCGGCGGCGACGTTCAGGGAATCCACGCCGTGGGCCATGGGGATGCGGGCGGTGAAATCGCAGCGGGCGATGGTGGCCGGGGCGAGGCCGTCCCCCTCGGTGCCCAGCACCAGCGCCAGCCGGGGCCGGGAGGCCAGCGCGGGGTCGTCGATGTCCAGCGAATCGTCGCTGAGCGCCAGCGCCACGCTCTCAAAGCCCAGGGCCTTGAGCCGCTTTAGCCCCGCCTCGGGCCATTCGGCGGGGCTGTCCCCCAGGTAGGTCCAGGGCACCTGGAACACCGTGCCCATGCTGACCCGCACCGCCCGGCGGTTCAGCGGATCGCAGCAGCTGGGGCTCAGCAGCACCGCGTCCACGCCCAGCGCCGCCGCCGAGCGGAAGATCGCGCCGATGTTGGTGGTGTCCACGATGCCCTCCAGCACCGCCACCCGCCGGGCGTCCCGGCAGAGCGCCTCCGCCCCGGGCAGCGGCCTGCGCCGCATGGCGCACAGCACGCCCCGGGTCAGGGGATAGCCGGTCAGTCGCTCCAGCAGCGCGGGCTCGGCGGTGTAGACGGGGACCTCCCCGACCCGCGCCAGCAGCGGCGCGGCCTTGCCCGCGATGTGGCGGCGCTCCAGCAGCAGCGACACCGGCGCGTAGCCCGCGTCCAGGGCGTAGCCGATCACCTTTGGGCTCTCGGCGATGAACAGCCCGTCCTCCGGGCGCAGCCGGTTGCGCAGCTGGGCCTCCGTCAGCCGGGCGTAGACGTCCAGCGCCGGGTCGGCGAAGTCGGTGATCTCGATGATGTTCGGCATGGCGATACCTCCGTGGTGCTGTATATTAATCTAATTAGTAGATCCCTCGCTTCGCTCGGGATGACAGACGACGCCGGGATGTCATTCTGAGCGGAGCCGTGGCCGCAGGCCGGGCGGAGCGAAGAATCCACTTGCTTCATTGACGTTGATTGTACCTTGTCCCCGCCCGCGAATTGTGTCCCCCTCTGGACGAACCGGGGGTTTTTGCGTTATCAAATTTCGACAATGCGCCAAACGGGCGTCGCTTGTGCTATAATGATATATGGACTATCATCGCATGGACTGCGCGAGGGGGGACGAACATGGCGTTGCTGCGCATCGGCCTGAACCAGGGCAAGCGGCGTGAGGAGCTGCTGTCCAACTACGACGGCGAAGAGCCCTACATGCCGGGTGGCTACGAGACGCCCTACAACGGCGAGGAGCCCTACATGCCCGACGGCTACGACGATCCCTATGACGACGGTCCCTACGACGACTATTACGACGATCCCTACGGGGACGGCAGCCGCTACGACGACGACTACGGCTATAATGAAGCCTACGGCTACGACGAGGACGGCTATCCCCTGGACGACGACGGCTATGACCGCCCGCCCTATTACGACGCGCCCCGGTATGAGGACGCGCCGGAATATCCCGCGGGCATCGGCGGCGCGCTGCTGCGGTTCATGGACGAGCAGGACTGGGTGACCTGGCTGCTGCTGATCGTGCTGCCCCCGGTGGGCATATGGCTGCTGTGGCGCAGGCAGCGCTACAGCCAGAGCGCCAGCTCCGTGCTCAGCGTGCTGAGCGTGCTGTGGATGGCGGCGCTGCTGGTGGTGCTGCTGATCCGGCCCTTCCGGCCCCGCACCGAGACCACCATCACGCCCCAGCCCGTGGGCGCGGCGGCGCTGCCCGCCCAGGAGGCGGTCGAGACCGAGGAGGAGGCCGAGCCCGCCTCCGCGGTGATCCCGCCGGAGGAGGTGGACGAGGCCAACGCGGTCTACGTGGTGACGGGCGCGCCCTACTATCACACCGGCGAGAGCTGCTCGGCCATCCCCGCGGACAGCGAGGTCAGCCGCGTCTCCCGGAACACCGCCATCGAGCAGAGCCTGATGGCCTGCCCCTACTGCCTGGGCAGCCAGTACAGCGACGGCATGTGGGACCTGGCCTTCGTCAACGCGGACACCGAGGACCGCAGCAACATGCGGGTCTACTGCTCCGCCTACAACACCCGCTTCCACACCAACGCTCAGTGCAGCGACCTGGGCACCGACGGCCACGAGGTCAGCCTGAAGGACGCGCTGCTGATGGCGAAGACCGCCTGCGACATCTGCTGCCCCGACGCGGGCCGCGAGGTGCTTTGCACGGCGGACGGCAATTACTACCACGTCAAGGAGGACTGCTCCGGCATGCGCAACGCCAGCAAGGTCACCTACGCCGAGGCGCGGGTGACGGGCAAGAAGCGCTGCCCGGTGTGCATCGGCGGCACCGACGAGACCGAGGAGGATCCCCAGGGCCAGGCCACGGGCTACTATGTCTACGCCACGCCCAAGGGCAGCTATTACCACGTCAACGCCACGTGCTCCGGCATGAAGGACGCCCAGCAGGTGCTGCTGTCCGACATGATCAAGCAGAACCGGCCGCCCTGCCCGGTGTGCTGCCCCGACGCGGAGACCACCGTGTTCGCCGAGACCGGCAACCCCTATTACCACTCCTACGCCACCTGCTCCGGCATGACCCAGGCCACACAGGGCATACTGGTCAACGCCCTGGCCGCGGGCCTCACCCGCTGCCCGGTGTGTTGGACGGCGAACTGAGTTTAAAAAAGACCGGGAAACCGGTCTTTTTTAATGAGGAATGATTAATTCCTAATTCCTAATTCCCAATTCCCCATCACCACGTAATGACCTCGCACCCATCCTCCGTGATCACCACCAGGTCCTCCACCCGGACGCCGAACTTGCCGGGGAGGTAGATGCCGGGCTCGATGGAGAATATCATGCCGGGGCGGGTGACGGTCTCGCTGACGGAGGAGCAGTCGGGGAACTCGTGCTCGTCCAGGCCGATGCCGTGGCCGGTGCGGTGGGTGAAGTACGGGCCGTAGCCCGCGTCCTCGATCACCTTGCGGGCGGCGCGGTCGATGTCCTTCATCTTCACGCCGGGGCGGCAGGCGGCGATGCCCGCGCGGTTGGCGGCGGTGACGATCTCGTGCACCTTCTTCTGCTCGTCGGTGACCTCGCCGAAGTGCACGGTGCGGGTCATGTCGCTGCAATAGTGCTTCCACAGCAGCCCCACGTCCATGATGACGGTGTCGCCCCGCTTCAGCCGGGTGCCGTCGCTGTCGTGGTGGGGCTCCGCGCCGTTGGGGCCGAAGCAGATCAGCGGCGTGAAGGAGGGGCCTGCGGCGCCCAGCTCCAGCGCGATCTTGTTGTACAGCGCCTGTATCTCCTTCTCGGTGCAGCCCTCATGGAGCGCCTCGCCGATGCGGGTGCAGACCTCCACGTTCATCTTCGAGCTGATGCGCATCAGCTCGATCTCCTCCGCGTCCTTCACCAGCCGGGCGTCGTCCAGCGGCTTGCTGCCCAGGGCGGGGGTGATGTCGGGCCGCCGCTCCATCAGCCGGATGGTGAAATGGCTGGGCCAGGTCTTGTCGATGCCCAGCCTGCCCGGCAGCATGTCCGGGGCCAGCACGGCGATGCAATCGTCCGTGTCCTCGTACTCCACCATCGGCACGTCCGTCAGCCCCTGCAGCGCGAACATCCTGTTGGCGTACAGCTTCATATCGCCGCTGTCCGTCAGGTGCAGCGCCAGCATCCGCTCGAAGGGCTCGCACCACACGCCGGTGAGGTAGTACACGTTGGCGGTGCCGGTGACCAGGATCTGCTTCAGGCCGCAGGCCCGCATGTTTTCAATGACCTTTTGGATTCGCTGTGTGTTCATGTCGCTTTCCTTCACTTTTCGTTTTCTTGCGGCTGGAAGCGCTCCAGCTCCACGCCGCTCTCGTGCAGTATCTCCAGGGAGAAATCGTCGGGATAGCCCTCCTGGTACACCACGCGCTTGATGCCCGAATTGACGATCATCTTCGCGCACAGCACGCAGGGCTGATGGGTGCAGTACAGCGTCGCGCCGTCGATGCTGCTGCCCAGCCGCGCGGCCTGTATGATGGCGTTCTGCTCCGCGTGGACCGCATAGCAGAGCTCCGCCCGGGTCCCCGAGGGGATGCCCAGCTTCTGCCGCAGGCATTCGCCCCGCTCCACGCAGGTCTTGATGCCCGCCGGCGCGCCGTTGTAGCCCGTGGTCACGATCCGCTTGTTCTTCACGATCACCGCGCCGATCTTCCGGTTCGGCTTGTAGCAGCTGGCCCAGCCCGATATCACGCCGGCCAGCTCCATGAACCGCGTGTCCCACTTGTCCATGGGTCCACCTCCCTGTTTGGTTTGGATCTCCTTACCACCATTATAGTGCATCGGCGGGGGAATTGCAAATAAATTCCCCGTGCGGCTCAGAAATTACCCTCCGCCTTGCAAAACTGTGCTTTTGGCGATGCTTTACAGGCTTTCCCCTTGACAAGCGAAAGGTTTTCGGGGTATGCTCGAATATAAGAATGTGACGGTGAAGGAGGATGCGACGATGAATCGAGAACAGGCCCGAGCGAAGGCGCAGGCGCTGGTGGACCGCATGACGCTGGAGGAGGCGGCCGGCCAGCTGCGCTTTGACGCGCCCGCCATCGAACGGCTGGGCGTTCCCGCCTACAACTGGTGGAACGAGGCGCTGCACGGGGTGGCCCGCGCGGGCACGGCCACATCCTTTCCCCAGGCCATCGGCCTGGCGGCCACCTTTGATCCCGAGCTGGTGCGCGCGCTGGGCGACGTGGCGTCCACCGAGGGCCGCGCGAAGTACAACGCCGCCGCGAAGCACGGCGACCGCGACATCTACAAGGGGCTGACCTTCTGGTCTCCCAACGTGAACATATTCCGCGATCCCCGCTGGGGCCGCGGCCACGAGACCTACGGCGAGGATCCGCTGCTGACCGCCGAGCTGGGCGTGGCCTACGTGAAGGGCCTGCAGGGCGAGGGCGAGACCATGAAATCCGCCGCCTGCGCCAAGCACTTCGCCGTGCACTCCGGCCCGGAGGCGCTGCGCCATCGCTTCAACGCCGTGGCCTCGAAGAAGGACATGGCCGAGACCTATCTGCCCGCCTTCCACGCGCTGGTGGACGCCGGGGTGGAGGCCGTGATGGGCGCCTACAACCGCACCAACGGCGAGCCCTGCTGCGGCAGCGCCGCGCTGCAGAAGGTGCTGCGGGAGGAGTGGGGCTTCGAGGGCCACTTCGTGTCCGACTGCTGGGCCATCAAGGATTTCCACACCGGCCACATGGTCACCGACACCCCCGAGGAATCCGCCGCGCTGGCCATCAAGGAAGGCTGCGACGTGAACTGCGGCAACACCTACGTCTATCTGATGAAGGCCTACGCCCAGGGGCTGGTCACCGAGGACCAGATCCGGCGCAGCGCCGTGCGGCTGTTCACCTGCCGCTACATGCTGGGCCTGATGGAGGGCAGCGAATTCGACGCCGTGCCCTTTGAGAAGGTGGAGTGCGCCGAGCACCTGGCCCGGGCCCGGGAGGCGAGCGAGAAGAGCTGCGTGCTGCTGAAGAACGACGGCCTGCTGCCGCTGGACGCGAAGAAGCTGCACACGCTGGGCGTCATCGGCCCCAACGCCAACAGCCGCGCCGCGCTGATCGGCAATTACCACGGCACCTCCTCCCGCTACGTCACCGTGCTGGAGGGCCTCCAGGACGCGCTGGGCGACGACGTGCGCGTGCTGTACGGCCAGGGCAGCCACCTGTTCCGCGACCGGGACGAGAACCTGGCCGTGGCCGACGACCGCATCAGCGAGGCGCTGGCCGTGGCGGAGGCCTCCGACGCGGTGGTGCTGGTGGTGGGCCTGGACGAGACCCTGGAGGGCGAGGAGGGCGACACCGGCAACGCCGCCGCCTCCGGCGACAAGCTGGACCTGCTGCTGCCCGAGAGCCAGCGCAGGCTGCTGGACGCCGTGCTGGCCGTGGGCAAGCCCACCGTGATCTGCCTGATGGCGGGCAGCGCCATCGACCTTGGCGCGGCCGCCGAAAAGGCCGACGCCGTGCTGCTGACCTGGTATCCCGGCGCGCGGGGCGGTCGGGCCGTGGCGGACATACTGCTGGGCCGGGTCTCTCCCTCCGGCAAGCTGCCCGTGACCTTCTATCGCAACGACCAGCTGGCCGCCATGCCGGAATTCACCGACTACGCCATGGCGGGCCGCACCTACCGCTATGTGGAGGACGCGCCGCTGTATCCCTTCGGCTACGGCCTGACCTACGGCGACTGCCGCGTGGCCTCTGCCCGCAGGGTCGAGGGCGGCGCGGAGATTCAGATCGTCAACGACGGCGCCGTGGACACCGAGGAGGTCGCCCAGGTGTACGTGCAGAACGAGGGCTCCGCCAACGCGCCCCGCAATCCCCGGCTGTGCGCCTTTGGGCGCGTGCGGGTGCCCGCGGGCGGCAGCGTGACCCTCACCCTGGAGATCCCCGCCGACCGCCTGAAGGTCGTCGACGCCGAGGGCCGCCTCGTGGACGAGGGCGCCCCGGTGTTCTACGCCGGCCTCGGACAGCCCGACGCCCGCACCGCCGAGCGAAATCACCGTCCCCGTAAAGCTGGACGCGAAGACCTTCAAGCGGTTCAGCCGCTTCGACATGCTGCGCCTGCGCAAGCGCTGGGTGCGGCCGGTGGTGTTCGCGCTGATTTTGATGGCCTTCGCCGCGGTGGCGCTGCTGACGGGCAAGGAGCAGGCGGGCATGATCGCCGCGGTGCTGCTGGTGGTGGGCCTGGGCCTGCCGCTGGTGTACTTCGGCACCTTCTTCTCCCAGGTGAACATGCAGGCCGAGAACCAGGGCCTGGACCAGCCCCGGCGGGTCTATACCGTGCGGCTAAGCTGGGAGGGCGTGGACGTGACCAACGACCGCAAGCAGGGCGAGCACGTCGCGCTGAAGTGGAGCCAGCTGCCCGCCGCCTACAGGGTGAAGGGCTGTGTCTACCTCTACGCCAGCCCCGCCCGCGCCTACCTGCTGCCCGACGGCCAGGCGAACGTGGACGACGACGCGCTGTGGGCGTATCTCGAAAAGCACATGCCGGGCAAGACGCGGCGGCTGTGACGACCAAATCAAAGGGACCCCGGAATTCGCTTCCGGGGTCCCTTTGATTTGGTCGTTGTTCCTTATCCGTTCTTCTTCACGCTCAGCGCGGCCTTTTCGCCGTTGATGTTCCAATCCTTGGCGTAGGCGCCCTCGGGGGCGTCGGCCTCCTGGATGGCGGTGGCCAGCGTGGCGGCGGCGATGGCGTCGGCGTTCTTCGCGATCACCGGGGCCAGCGCGTCGGAGGCGCGGTAGGTGACGCTGATGCGGTCCACCACGTCGAAGCCCGCCTCCTTGCGCATGGTCTGCAGCTTGGAGATCACCTCGCGCACGTAGCCCTTCTCGATCAGCTCCGGCGTCAGGTTGGTGTCGATCACCACGGTCATGTCCTTCTCGGTCTCCGCCACGAAGCCGGGCTTCTGGGCGGGGGAGATCAGGCAATCGTCGGCGGTCAGCTCCACCGGCGCGCCGTCGAGCTCGAATTTCACGGAGCCGTCCTTCTCCAGGGCGTCCACGAAGCTGTTGCCGTCGACCTCCTTCAGGTAAGCGCCGATCTTGCCCAGCAGCTTGCCGTACTTCGGGCCCAGCGTGCGCATCTGGGGCTTGATCTGGTAGGAGGTGAAGGCGCGGGCGTCGTCGATGAACTCCACGCGCTCCACGTTCAGCTCGTCCCGGATCAGCGCCGCGCAGGCCTCGGACAGCTTCGAGCCCTTCACGTACAGCGTGCTCAGCGCCTGGCGGACCTTGATGTTGGCGGTGTTGCGGCAGGCGCGGCCCAGCGTCACGGCCTGGGCGACCTCGTCCATCTCACTCTCCAGCTGCTTGTCGATCCTGGCCTCGTCGCACACCGGATAGTCGCACAGGTGCACGCTCTCCGGCGCGCCGGTCACGCTGCCCACCACCAGGTTGCGGTACATGCTCTCGGTCATGAAGGGGATGAAGGGCGCGGCCAGCTTGCACAGCGTCACCAGCACGGTGTACAGCGTCTGGTAGGCGGCCTTCTTGTCGCCGGTCCACTCCTTGCCCCAGAAGCGGGACTTGGACAGGCGCACGTACCAGTTGCTCAGCTCGTCCACGAAGGCCTGAATGGCGCGGGCGGACCCGGTGATGTCGTAGCCGGCCAGGCCCGCGTCCACGTCCTTCACCAGGCTGTTCAGCCGGGACAGCACCCAGCGGTCCATCAGCGTCAGGTCCTTGTCCTCGGCGGTGTGCACCTCCGGCTGGAAGTTGTCGATGGAGGCGTACATGGCGAAGAAGGCGTAGGTGTTCCACAGCGTGCCCATGAACTTGCTCTGCATCTCGCTGACCAGCTCGGAGGAGAAGCGGGTGGGCAGCCACGGCGCGCCGTTGGCGTAGAAATACCAGCGCACGGCGTCCGCGCCCTGCTTGTCCAGCACGTCCCAGGGATTGACCACGTTGCCCAGGTGCTTGGACATCTTCTTGCCCTCGGCGTCCTGCACGTGGCCCATGACCACGCAGTTCTCAAAGGGACTGCGGTCGAACAGCAGCGTGCTGATCGCCATCAGCGTGTAGAACCAGCCGCGGGTCTGGTCGATGGCCTCGGAGATGAAGTTGGCCGGGAAGTTGGCCTCGAAGATCTCCTTGTTCTCAAAGGGATAGTGCCACTGGGCGAAGGGCATGGAGCCGGAATCGTACCAGCAGTCGATGACCTCCGGGGTGCGGCGCATCTCGCCGCCGCAGTCCGGGCAGGTGAGCGTCACGGCGTCGATGTAGGGCCGGTGCAGCTCGATGTCGTCGGGCACGTTGTTGCCCAGCTCCTTCAGCTCGGCGCGGCTGCCGATCACGTGGGTCCTGCCGCACTTGCACACCCACACCGGCAGCGGCGTGCCCCAATAGCGCTCGCGGCTCAGGCCCCAGTCGATCACGTTCTCCAGGAAGTTGCCGAAGCGGCCCTCCCTGATGTTCTCTGGATACCAGTTGACGGTGCGGTTGTTGGCCACCAGCCGGTCGCGCACCGCGGTCATGCGGATGAACCAGGTGCTGCGGGCATAGTAGATCAGCGGGGTGTCGCAGCGCCAGCAGAAGGGATAATCGTGGGTGAAGTAGGGCGCGTCCACCAGCTTGCCCTGCTGCTCCAGCCACTCCAGGATCATCGGGTCGGCCTTCTTGACGAACACGCCGGGCCAATAGGTCTGCTTGTCCATCTCGCCCTTGGCGTCCACCAGCTGCAGGAAGGGGATGTTGTTCTCCCGGCCCACGCGGGCGTCGTCCTCGCCGAAGGCGGGGGCCTGGTGGACCACGCCGGTGCCGTCGGTCATGGTGACGTAGTCGTCGCAGACCACGGTCCAGGCGTTCTGCGCGTTGTCCGCGCCCTGGATGGCCTCGCGCTGGAAGTCGAACAGCGGCTCATAGCGCAGGCCCTTCAGCTCGATGCCGGGGAAGGTGATCTTGTTGGTCACCTTGACGCCCTCGCCCAGCACCTTCTCGATCAGCGCGTCGCCCATGATGATGGTGCGGCCGTCGTAATCGAAGCGGGCGTAGGTCTCGTCGGGGTTCACGCACAGCGCCACGTTGCTGGGCAGCGTCCAGGGCGTGGTGGTCCATGCGTAGATATAGGTGTTGTCCTGGTCCACGACCTTGAAGCGCACCACGGCGGAGCGCTCCTTGACCTCCTTGTAGCCCTGGGAGACCTCATGGCTGGACAGCGCGGTGCCGCAGCGGGGGCAGTAGGGCACCACCTTGTGGCCCTTGTACAGCAGGCCCTTGTCGGCGATCTGCTTCAGCGACCACCACACGGATTCGATGTAGTTGTTGTCATAGGTGATGTAGGGGTTCTCCATGTCGGCCCAGAAGCCCACGCGCTCGGACATGCGCTCCCATTCGCCCTTGTACTTCCAGACGGACTTCTTGCACTCCTGGATGAAGGGCTCGATGCCGTATTCCTCGATCTGCTCCTTGCCGTCCAGGCCCAGCATCTTCTCCACTTCCAGCTCCACCGGCAGGCCGTGGGTGTCCCAGCCCGCCTTGCGGGTGACCAGCTGGCCCTTCATGGTGTGATAGCGGGGCAGCAGGTCCTTGATGGCGCGGGTCTCGATGTGGCCGATGTGGGGCTTGCCGTTGGCGGTCGGCGGGCCGTCGAAGAAGGTCCAGACCTGCTGGCCCTCCCGGTTCTTCATGGATTTTTGGAAGATGTCGTTCTCGTTCCAGAATTTGATGACTTCCTTTTCACGCGCCAGAAAATCCAGCGCCGTGGACACCTTTTCGATCATTGGCGATCATTCCCTCCTGATAAAAAATAGGCCTCCGTCCCATGGGACGAAGACGCTTCGCGGTACCACCCAATTTGGCATGCCTCGCATGCCCTCTTGCGTGCGCTGTATCGGGCGCGCCCGGCGTGGCCTATTGGCGGCTGGGCCGCGTTCGGCACGCTGCTCCGGGAGGATTCCCCATGGCGTCGGCCTCCGGACTTGCACCATACTCCGGTTCGCTGCGCGCCGCGCTTCCACGGGCATTTCCCATCTGTGCGTTGATATTCGCTTTCTTTATTATACCTGATTTTTGGGATTTGTAAATGCCTCCGCCCGGGATTCAATCTGGATTTTACCTTTGTGGAACAAAAGCATCACAGCGGGGGAGGAGTGCGTTTCTGATGAGAGGTTCGCGGGAGGAGCATCAATCTGTTCATGGGGGACGGGGACACGGGTTTGGGCGGCTTGCCTTCGGAACCAGGAACTTCGCCGGCTGCCCACGTCGCGGTCAGCCTGGCTCGTTCAATGGTTCCTGCCGGCAAGCCGCCCTTCACCGGGGGAACCGACCTCTTTCGTCATTTGCTGCGCAAATGCCACCTGACGCTCGTATAACTCGCTAGGCCTTCGGCCCCCAAAGGGGAAGGCAGGGAACGACCGGGGACCTCTTCCGCCCCCTCTCGCTAGGCCTTCGGCCCCCAAAGGGGAAGGCAGGGAACGACCGGGGACCTCTTCCGCCCCCTGCGGGGGCACCTTCCCCAGAGGGGAAGGCAAGGGACCGACGAACGATAGAAATAAGCCTTCCCCTCTGGGGAAGGTGGCCGAGCGCAGCGAGGTCGGATGAGGTCGAATCTGTACTCTATTGCTCGCCGTTCCAAAGCCTCCCCACCGCAGTGGGGAGGGGGACCGCTTGCGGTGGTGGGGCCCCCCCGTCACGGCGGTGTCACGGCGGTTTGCCGGCGCAAACCATTTGGACAAGGCAGCGCGACCGCGATGTGGGCGCGCGCCGCAGTTCTGGTTTGGAAGGCAAACCGCCAAAAACTCCGTCCCGACATGGGACGCCGCTATTTCATGGAAGGCCCCGTGTGAACCGTCTCCCTCCCTTCAAGCGAAACGAGAAACGCAACTTTTCCCACAGCCACGCCGCCGCGCCGCAGACCCCTTTCCGAAAGCTCCGGGATTCAATCTGGATTTTACCTTCATAAAACACAAAGTGCCCATCCCTCCCGCTTTATTGTGCTATAATGATGAAGTATACTGTGCATAATCGCCGCCGTTCGGGGGAGCGGCCGCGGATATCGACGATAACCGACGCACCGAGGGGGAAATCGAATTGGACATCTTCAACAAATGCTATAACTACACGCTGGCCAATGACCTGCGCGAGAAGGGCATCTATCCCTACTTCCACGCGCTGGAGACCCGGCAGGACACCGAGGTCGTCATGGAGGGCAAGCGCCGCATCATGCTGGGCAGCAACAACTACCTGGGCCTGACCACCTGCCCCGAGGTACAGGAGGCCGGCCTGAAGGCGCTGGAGCAGTACGGCACCGGCTGCTCGGGCTCCCGCTTTCTGAACGGCACGCTGAAGCTGCACCTGGAGCTGGAGGACGAGCTGGCGAGGTTTTTGCACAAGCAGGCCTGCTGCACCTTCTCCACGGGCTTCCAGAGCAACCTGGGCATCATCAGCGCCATCGTGGGCCACGGCGACTATGTGATCTGCGACAAGGAAAACCACGCCTCCATCTATGACGGCTGCAAGCTGAGCTACGGCAGGATGCTGACCTACGGCCACAGCAACATGGAGGAGCTGGAGATCCAGCTGAAGAAGGTGCCCGAGAGCGCGGGCTGCCTGATCGTCACCGACGGCGTGTTCAGCATGGGCGGCGACATCGCGAAGCTCCCCGAGATCGTGAAGCTGGCCCGGCAGTACGGCGCGCGGGTCATGGTGGACGACGCCCACGGCCTGGGCGTGATCGGCGAGGGCGGCCGCGGCACCGCCAGCTATTTCGGCCTGGAGGACGAGGTGGACCTGATCATGGGCACCTTCTCCAAGTCCCTGGCGTCCCTGGGCGGCTATCTGGTGGCCGACGCCACCGTGGTGGATTTCGTGCGCCACAACTCCCGCCCGTTCATATTCTCCGCCTCCATCACCCCCGCCAGCGCGGCCATCGCCCTGGCCTCCCTGCGCCATATCGAGGCCCATCCCGAGCTGGTGAAGCGGCTGGGCGAGCTCTCCGCCTACATGCGCAAGGGCCTGAAGGCGCGCGGCATACCGATCATCGAGGCCGAGACGCCCATCATCCCCATCTATACCTACACCCCCGAGGCCACGCTGCTGCGGGCCCGCCAGCTGTACGAGGAGGGCGTGTACGTCAATCCCGTGCTGCCCCCGGCCACGCCGCCGGACCTCTGCCTGCTGCGCACCAGCTACATGGCCTCCCTGAACGAAAAGCTGCTGGACGAGGCGCTGGATATCTTCGGCAGGGTGTTCGCAAAGCCGGCGGAGTAATGGTATTGTGGCGGGGGACCTGCTTCCCCCGTCGGCGCTGTGCGCCTCCTCGCAATGACGCCGTTCGACTTGGTTCGTTGCGTGTCATTGCGAGGAGCGAAGCGACGTGGCAATCCGTCATCCTTGGCGCATTTCATCAATAAAGGAAGACACATCATGCTCAACCTGCAAATCCTTCCCCAGCCCCTGACCGTCTGCAAGGTGGACGGCCTCGAGGGGTTTTCCATGTCCGGGCTGTACTTCATCGGCAGCACCGACGCGGAGCTGTCCCTGGTCTGCGAGACGGACAGGACCCCGGCGGACACCCTCGCCCGGGAGGACGGCTGGCGGGCCTTCCGCGTCGTCGGCACGCTGGACTTCTCGCTGACGGGGATACTCTCCAGAATCGCGACGGTCCTCGCGGATGAAAAAATCGGCATATTCGCCGTTTCCACCTACGACACGGACTACATACTGGTAAAGCGCGAAAACCTCGACCGCGCCGCCGGGGCGCTCAAACGGGCGGGGTACGGGATCGGATAAACACCGGCGGGACGGAGCGATCGCTCCGTCCCGCCGGCTTATCAGGCAGGCGCATCCGTCACAGCTGCTGGTAGTCAAACATGCCCATCACCGCGTCGGAGATATCCATGATATCAAAGTAGTGGGCCTCTCCCAGCTTGGAAAAATCGCGGGCCGTCAGATCGATGTATTTCACCTGTTCGCAGAGCACATAGCCCTCCGCGGGACAATCCTTCAAGGGGATGTGAAGCGGCCCTTCCGTCGCGCGCTTCAGGATCGGGCAGGCGATGACGCGGCCCGAGTCGTTGAAAAAGTTGTTGCTGACGACGATGACCGGGTGGGCCAGCCCGCTGAGCTTCAACAGATCGCCCTGTTCCGCGCGGCGCATGTCACCACACCTCGCTGCCCTGGGGCGCGCCCCAGTCCATTTCCTCTGAAAGATTCAGCTGTCCGCCGTATTCGGCCGCGCGCTCCCGCAACGAGCGGTGGGTGAACGCCTTGGACAGGACCACCTTGCCGTCGACGATCTGGACGCTCAATACCTCGTCCGGACGAAACCCGGCACTCTTGAGAAATTCCCGCGAAAACCGTATGCCCTGGCTGTTGCCCCATGGCTTTAGCTGTATCTGCATAAAATCAGCCCCTCCGGATGGTTTATACATAGTATAAACCATCCGGAGGGGCTTGTCAACCTCGAAGCTGCTTACATCCGCTCTGGCGCCTCCACGCCGATCAGGTACAGGGCCTGTTTCAGCGTCTGGCGCACGGCGTCGGTGAGCATCAGCCGCGCGGCGCGGGTGCCGGGCTCGTCCACCATGACCTTGTTCTCATAGTAGAACTTGTTGAAGGCCTGGGCCAGGTCCACGGAGAAGCGGGTGACCATGCTGGGCTCGCTGCGGTTCACGGCGGACTTCAGGATGTCCGGGAACTGCTCGATCAGGCGTACCACGTCCTGGCTGTAGGGGTCGGCCAGCGCGGCGAAGTCCGGCGCGGACAGGTCGCTGCCCTCGGCCTTGCGCAGCACGGAGCAGGCCCGGGCGTGGGTGTACATCACGTAGGGGCCGGTCTCGCCGTCGAAGTTCAGCGCCCGCTCCCAGGTGAAGTCGATGTCCTTGATGCGGTTGTTGTACAGGTCGAAGAACACCACCGCGCCGATGCCGATCTGCCGGGCGACCTCGTCCTTGTCCTCCAGGTCGGGGCTCTTCTCCTCGATGATGGCCCGGGCCTTGCCGATGGCCTCATGGAGAAGATCGTCCAGGTACACCACGTGGCCCCCGCGGGTGGACAGCGCGCCGCCCTCGAAGGACACCATGCCGAAGGATACGTGCTCGCACTGCTTGTACCAGTCGTAGCCCATCAGCTCCAGCACCTTGAACAGCTGCCGGAAGTGCAGGTCCTGCTGGTACGCGACCACGTACAGGCTCTTGTCGAAGTTGTAGGTGTCCTTGCGGTATTTCGCCGCGGCCAGGTCCCGGGTGATGTACAGCGTCGCGCCGTCGCTGCGCAGGACCAGCGCCGGGGGCATGCCCCAGTCCTGCAGGTCCACGATCTGCGCGCCCTTGTCCTCGATCAGCAGGCCCTTCGCCTTCAGATCGTCGATGATGGGCTGCATCTTGTCGTTGTAGAAGCTCTCGCCGGCGTAGGAATCGAACTTCACGCCCAGCAGGTCGTACACCCGCTCGGCGTCCTTCAGCGTGACGGACTTGAACCAGTTGAAGATCTCCAGCGCCTCGGGGTCGCCGTCCTCGATCTTCTTGAACCAGGCGCGGCCCTCGTCGTTCAGGGCTTCGTTTTCCTTGGCCTCCTCGTTGAAGCGCACGTACAGCTTCACCATCTCGTCCACGCCGCCCGCGGCCACGGTGTCGTGGTCGCCCCAGCGCTTGTAGGCCGCGATCATCTTGCCGAACTGGGTGCCCCAGTCGCCCAGGTGGTTGACGCCCACCGCGTTCCAGCCGAAGAATTTGTGCAGCCGGTACAGGGAATTGCCGATCATCGTGGTGGACAGATGGCCGATGTGGAAGCGCTTGGCGATGTTGATGCTGGAGTAGTCCAGCACCACGGTCTTGCCCGCGCCGGAATCGTCCGCGCCGTAGCGCTCGCCCTGCTCCAGCGCCAGGCCCACCACCTTCTCGGCGTAGGTGGCCCGGTCGATGAAGAAGTTCAGATAGCCCTTCACCGATTCCACCTTGCCCAGGAAATCGGCGTGGATCGCCCCGGCCAGCGCGTCCGCGATCATCATCGGGCTCTTGCGCAGCGCCTTGGACAGCTTGAAGCAGGGGAAGGCATAGTCGCCCATGGCGGTGTCCGGCGGGATCTCCAGCGCGGCGGCGATGTCGGCGGGGGCGATCTCGACCTCCCCGAAGGACGCCTTCAGCGCGGCCAGTATCTCGTTTGCGACGGCGGTCTTAAAATCCATTTGCACACACCTCGTCATCATTTTCTGGATAATTGCCCCTATTATACACAAAAACCGGGCCCGCTTCAAGCGTCCCGTATTACGGATAAATGAAGTTCCCCCGAACAGGGGCGTTCGGGGGAGCGCTCATTCCTGGCTCAGCGCGTCATAGAAGCCGTAGTCCACCGCGCCGTGCATGCCCTCCAGTCCGCCGGGGACCAGCTCCCTGACCATCAGGCAGCAGACGTGGGGCAGGTGGATGTTCGGCCCGGCCACGATGCCGTGGTCGGCGCTGGTCTCGAAGCCCCGGGGGTTGTAGTTGCGGGGGTCGCCCTCCACCAGCACCGCCCGGAAGCCCATCGCCTGGGCGCGCTCGAAGCCGTATTCGATCAGATCCTTCGATATGTGTCGCCGCTGCAGCGCGGTCTTCACCGCCACCGGCGTCAGGATCAGCAGCGCGTCCTCGTAGCGGCCCTCGATGTGGAAGCGGGAGAACATGGCGTAGCCGATCACGTCGTCGCGCGCGTCCACCAACACCAGCTCCAGCTCGGGCAGGTAGTAGCGCTTTGCGCGGATCTCCTCCACCAGGCGGCGCACCGTGCGGCCCTCCTGCGGGCCGTCGTGCTCGGTGAAGACCTCCTCCACCAGCGCCAGCGCGGGTTCGCGGTATTTTTCCTCCATCACGGCGATGCGGCGGGTCGGGGAGGGGGATTTCATGGTGGTCTGCCTCCTTCAGGGGATGGAGTGGGATTTTGAGTGTGGAGTTGCGTTGCCGTCGTGCTGTGTCATTGCGAGGAGTCGCGCAGCGACGACGTGGCAATCCGGTCCCCAATCCGTGTCATCCTTTCCACATCTGCTCATACGCGGCTTTGGCCCGGGCGACGTCCTCGCGGGTGGCGGGGCGCTCGCCGTAGCGCACGGGCAGGTAGACCTCCCGCAGTGCGCCCATGGCGTCGGGGCTCACGGTGTCGGCGTTCTCCCGCTGGATCTGCAGCGTGTTCATCGTGGGCGACAGCCGCCCGCCCCGGGCGCGGACCAGCGCCAGCGCCCTGCGGTACCAGCGGCGCACGCCGTCCTCCGGGCTGCGGCGCAGCAGCGGCCCCCGGGGCTCCCTTGGCGCGCCGGCGTCCAGCGATTCCCGCTCATCCGTGCCCGCGGTCGTCTCCGCGCGGCTGATCCGGCGGGACAGCGCCCGCAGCACCAGGAACACCACCAGCACGACCAGCGCCACGCCGACCGCCTTTATGGCGAAGCGGGCCCACGCGGGCAGCATGCGGATCTCCTGCTGGGTTCGGGGCACCAGCTGCTGCGCCTCCCCGCCGGGGTTCAGCTGGGGCATCTCCCCGAGCCCCTCGCCCATGCCGGGGAACAGCTTCGACATCACCCAGGCGATGGCGTACAGCACCAGCTGGAAGGCGTAGGCCGCCAGCGCCAGCAGATTCAGCACCACGTGCTCCAAAAACCACTGCCACCCGGCCCTGACCGCCGCCACGATGCCCGGCTGGGACAGCGCGAAGCCCGCGCCGTAGACCATCGTCACCCCGGCGAGGTTCAGTATCCGGAACCGCCGGGAGCGGGCGACCCGGTCGTCGTGGCGCAGCAGCCGCAGCAGCGTCACGTTCAGCGTGAAGTACAAAAACAGGTAGGGCAGGCCCTGCTTCCAGCTGGCCGCGCGGAAGATCACCGCCATCACCAGCACGATGCCCGTGACGATCAGGCTGTGGCGGAAGCGGTCCGCGGCATAGTCGTAGTCCGGCGCGCGCCGGTTGTTGAGCACGTACAGCGGCAGGTAGACCAGCATCGGCAGCGACGCCAGCCGCCCGGCGACGTTCTCCGCCAGGAACAGGCACGGCGCCAGCAGCGCCATCGGCAGCCAGCGCAGCCAGGGCTTGCCCCGCCCGGTCAGCCGCCCGCTGAGCCAGCAGGCCGCCAGCAGCACCAGCGGCACCCGGTAGATCCCCGCCCGGCAAAACCTCAAAAGGCCAAAGCAGCCCAGCGCGCCGTAGTACAGCAGCGCGTCGCAGAAGAACGTCAGGGCGTAGGCGAGGGACATGGGACGGCTCCTTTCAGCGGAACGGGCGAACTATCGGGTCTCGTCCGATTGATCGCCGGTGAGCGCCAGCACGTGCTCTCCCGTCGCGGCGCGTATGCGCTCCAGCAGCTCGGGGTGCACGTCCTGCCGCACGGGGGTGATGAATATGTGGCCGCGCCCGGGGGCAGCCCGGGACAGCGCCCGGTCGAACAGCCCCTCCAGCGTGTCGCGGCTCTCGCAGTCGGCCCGGCCCAGGCCCTCCAGCGCCGTGGCCAGATGGGCCGCGCCCAGGCCGTCGCCCACCTCGCCGAAGCCATCCGGCGCGCCGAGGCTGCGCAGGTTGGTGATCAGGGAATAGGGGATGCGCCGCTCCTCCAGCTGCTCGCACACGCCGCGGCACAGCGATATCGCCGCCTCCAGCGTCTGTCGGCCGTAGCTGCCGAAGGCGAAGCTGTGGCCGTTCAGCATCACGGTCACGTTGCGCTCCACGGTGTAATCCTGGCAGCGCACGGTCATGCGGCCCAGCCGCGCGGTCTGGGTCCAGGAGATCTGCTTCATGGGCTCCCGCCCGGTGTAGTCCCGGTAGCCCAGGGTCAGCACCGGGTCCTCCATGATGAAGCGGTTCACGGATCGGTCGCCCATCCAGCCGCCCATCACCCGATCCAGCGCCTCCGCGTCCGCGGGGCGGGGCAGCACCACCAGCTCCCGGTGCAACTCCACCCGGCGCGCCGCGGTGCTGAGCCCCATGAAGTCGCCGCCCTCCAGCGTCGCCCCCAGGAAGACATAGCGCCCCCGCCGGGGCACGCTGAAGGCCGTGCGGCGGGTCAGCCGCTGGCGGGGCATCATGTAGACCGTGCTGCGCAGCGCGCTGCGGTGGCTCTTGAAATCCTCGGGCTGCAGCTCGCCCGCCACGCATAGCGCGTCCGGCACGTCCTCCACCAGCCGGATGAAGGGCAGGAAGCGCCGCTTGCGGTTGGTGACCACCGTGACCAATTGCAGCGGCTCGTCCGGCTCCGCGATGGTCTTCGAGGGGCGCACGTCGTATTCCACGCCGTCCAGCCCCCGGCGCAGCGACAGCAGCTCCGCCCCGGCGATCACCGCCGCCAGCATCAACAGGAAGGCGATCACGGCAGGCTTTCCACGGGCACCGGCACCCGGTCGATCAGGTGGCCCAGCTTCGCCTCGGCGTCGGCCCGCTTCAGGCCCGCCCCGGCGGCGACCCTGTGGGCCAGCACGCAGGGGGCCATCCGCCGGATGTCCTCCGGCAGCGCGTAGTCCCGGCCGGACAGCGCCGCCGAGGCCTGCACCGCCTTGTACAGGGCGATGGCCCCGCGGGTGGACACGCCGCAGCTGAATTCGCCGGTCCGGGTGGCCTCCACCAGGTCCATCAGGTAGCCCGCCACGTCGTCCGTGACCTTCACGTCCCGGTAGTGGGCCCGGACCCAGGCGGTGTCCTCGTCGGACACGGCCCGCTCGATCCCGGCGATGATGTCCACGGTGTCCCGCCGCCGCAGCACCGAAAGCTCCTCCACCCGGTCCATGTAGCCCAGCGCCAGCCGCATGAAGAAGCGGTCCACCTGGGCCTCGGGCAGCGGGAAGGTGCCGTAGGATTCCAGCGGGTTCTGGGTGGCCATCACCATGAAGCGCGCGCCCAGGGGATAGCTCTCGCCGTCCACGGTGATCTGGCGCTCCTCCATGGCCTCCAGCAGCGCCGCCTGGGTGCGGGGCGTGGCGCGGTTCACCTCGTCCGCCAGCACCACGTCGCGGAACAGCGGCCCCGGCCGGAAGCGGAATTCGCCCTCCTTCTGGTTGTAGAAGTTGATGCCCGTCAGGTCCGAGGGCTGCAGGTCCGGCGTGAACTGCACGCGGCTGAAGCTGCCGCCGATGGCCTTCGCGAAGGCCCGCAGCAGCATCGTCTTGCCCGTGCCCGGCACGTCCTCCAGCAGCACGTGGCCGCCGCAGACATAGCAGATCAGCACCTTCTCGATCTCCTCGTCCTTGCCCACGATGGCCCGGGAGACCGCGGCGACGATATTGTGCCTGTATTCGGTGAAGCGTTGGGTGTCCATGGTGTACCTCCGGGGGGGTGAGGGAGTAGGGATTAGGGACTAGGGATTAGGGATTAGGGAGTAGGGGAACCGGGAGACGATAGAGCGACATTATCCCGTAGGGGCGCCATAGCCTTCCCCTTTAGGGGAAGGTGGCCGAGCGCAGCGAGGTCGGAAGAGGTCGGCGCCCGCCTGAGAGGGACTAGGGATTAGGGATTAGGGACTAGGGGAACCGGGAGAACCTTAATATAAGGGCGCCGATCACCTTGCGAATATTATAATCCATTTAAGACCTTTGCGCAAGCGCCGCATCGCCGCGGCGGGTCTTGTATGACCGCGAAATATCTGGTATAATAGGTATAGCTGTAATATGAGGACGAATGTCCCTTTGAAAACGAATATGAGGAGTGATACCGTGAAGACGCTGAACCTGTTGGGCTTTGACTTTGGGGCGTCCAGCGGGCGGGCCATGCTGGGCACGCTGGCGGACGGCAAGCTGGAGATCCAGGAGATCCACCGCTTTTCCAACGACCCGGTGATGCTGTGCGGTCGCTTTGTGTGGGATGTGCCGCGCCTGGTGTATGAAATGAAGCAGGCGCTGTTGAAGATCTCCCACATGGACGTGAAGGTGGACGCCATCGGCATCGACACCTGGGGCGTGGACTACGGCCTGCTGGACGCGAACGGCCACCTGCTGGGCCTGCCGGTGAATTACCGCGACGACCGCACGCTGGGCATGCGGGAGAAGGTGCGCGAGGTCATACCGGACGCGGAGCTGTTCGCCCGCACGGGCCTGGCCTACAACCAGTTCAACACGCTGTACCAGCTCTACGCCATGCGCCAGGAGGGTGATCCCACCCTGGACGCCGCGGCGGACCTGCTGTTCATGCCGGACCTGCTGGCCTATCTGCTCACCGGCGCGAAGGGCACCGAATATACCATCGCCTCCACCAGCGAGATGATCAACCCCTTCACCCGGGATTGGGACCGGGAGCTGCTGGAGAAGCTGGGCATCCCCACGAGGATGCTGGGCGAGGTGAAGCTGCCGGGCACCGTGCGCGGCACGCTGCTGCCCGACATCGCCCGGGAGTGCGGCGTGGACGAGATCCCGGTGATCGCCGTGGGCGGCCATGACACCGCCAGCGCCGTCGCCGCGGTGCCCGCCCGGGACGCGGACTTCGCCTACATCAGCTCCGGCACCTGGTCGCTGCTGGGCGCGGAGCTGCAAAAGCCGCTGTGCGCGGAGGGCGTGATGAACGCCAACTACACCAACGAGGGCGGCGTGGACGGCTCCATCCGGCTGCTGAAGAACATCATGGGCCTGTGGATCATCCAGGAGTGCAAGCGCGAATGGGACCGCCGCAGCGACGCGGTGGGCTTCGCGGAGCTGGTGGAGATGGCCATGGGCGCGCCCGCCTTCAAGGCGCTCATCGACGTGGACGATCCCTGCTTCCTGGCCCCCGGCGATATGCCCGCCCGCATCCAGGAGTATTGCAAAAAGACCGGCCAGGCCGTGCCCGAAGGGCGGGGCGAGATCAGCCGCGTGATCTACGAGGGCCTGGCGCTGAAATACCGCTGGGCCATCGAGCGGCTGGAGAAGGACATGCTGGGCAAGCCCATCAAGAGCCTGAACATCGTGGGCGGCGGCAGCAAGAACATGCTGCTGAACCGCTTCACCGCCGAGGCCATCAAGCGCCCCGTGATCGCCGGTCCCAGCGAGGGCACCGTCATCGGCAACCTGCTGATGCAGGCCATCGCCCTGGGCGAGATCGAGGATATCTGGGCCCTGCGCCGGGTGGTGGAGGCCTCCTTCCCCACCGAGACCTGCATCCCCGAGACCGACGGGAAGGCCTGGGACGAGGCGTATGAGCGGTATTTGAAGCTGTTCGGGGAATAATAGGATAAATGAGGAATGAGGAGTGAGGAATGAGGAATGAAGATGGCCGGGAATGTGGCTGTCGGAATACCTCGTTCCGGGCTCCGCGCCAGACACGCTATGATATTCAACTTTGAACACGGAAGCCTCCCCGGCTCGCTGGAGCTGGCGTACCTGGGGGATTCGCTGTACGATTTGTATGTGCGGGAGCACCTGATCGCCAAGGGCGGAAGGGTGCGGGCCATGCACCGGGAGGCCATATCGCTGGTGTGCGCCCACGCCCAGAGCGAGGCGCTGGAGCGCGTGATGGACGCGCTGACCGACGCGGAGCGGGACGTGGTGCGCCGCGCCCGCAACGCCCACCAGTCGCCCCCGAAGAACGCCGACCCCGGCGAGTACCACCACGCCACCGCCCTGGAGGCGCTGATCGGCTGGCTGTACGTCACCGGCCAGCGGGACAGGATGAACGAGATCCTGGCGCTCGCCCTGCCGGAGGAGGCGTTCTGACGGGATCCCCCCTCAGGCGTCCCACAAAAGCTATCTACGACCAAGGAGCCAATGCTATGCCAAACGACAACAACCGCCGCAAGCCCTATTCGGGGAACCGGACCCAGGGCGCGGGGCGGCGGACATATCCCGACGCCGCCGGTCCCCGGGTGGGCCGCATCGCCCAAAACGTGCCCCGCGCCCAGCGGGTTACGGAGGACGGGAGCGATGAATACCGGAGCAGGGACAGCTACAAGCCCACTTCCTCCAACTCCACACTCCACACTCCACACTCCACACTCCATCGGGGCTCCGCCTACCGCGCGCCCACGGGCCCGCGGCAGTACAAGCGGGAGGACGCCGCGCCTGCCGAGGGCGTCGAGCTGCCGGAGGACGAGCACATCCTGGCCGGGCGCAACCCCATCCGGGAGGCGCTGAAGGCCGGGCGGCCGGTGGAAAAGCTGCTGGTGGCCTCGGGCGAGCTGTCCGGCGCGGCCCACGAGATCATCCGCCTGGCCCGGGAGGCCGGCGCGGTGGTGCAGCAGGTGGACCGGGCGCGGCTGGATCAAATCTATCCCGCCCACCAGGGCATGCTGGCCTACGTGGCGGCGGTGCCCTACGTGGCGCTGGAGGACATGCTGGCCGCGGCGGCGGAGAAGGGCGAGGCGCCCTTCCTGATCCTGCTGGACGGCATCACCGACCCCCACAACCTGGGCGCGATCGTGCGCTCGGCGGAGTGCGCCGGGGCCCACGGCGTGGTGATCCCGGAGCGCCGGGCGGCGGGGCTGACCCCTGCGGCGGCCAAGGCGGCGGCGGGCGCGCTGAACCACATGCCCATCGCCCGGGTGAAGAACCTGAACCGGGCCATCGAGGAGCTGCAGGCCCGGGGCGTCTGGGTCGTCGGCACGGCCATGGAGGGCGAGGACGCGCTGAAGGCGGACCTCACCGGCCCCATCGCGCTGGTGATCGGCTCCGAGGGCGAGGGCATCGCCCGGCTGACCCTGGAAAAGTGCGACAGGACGGTCTCGCTGCCCATGCTGGGGCGCATCGAATCGCTGAACGCCTCCGTGGCGGCGGGGATACTGATGTATGAGGTCGTCCGCGCCCGGAGAGGATAGCGGCGATGGCGCGAGCAGGCAAGGCCCCGAAGCGCGTGCTGATCGTGGACGGCTATAACATCATCAACGCCCGGCGGGACGGCGGCCCCGGCATGTCCGCCGGCAGCCTGGCCGACGCCCGGGAGAAGCTGCTGTCCGACCTGATGGACTACGCCGGCTATTCCGACCAGCAGGTGGTGCTGGTGTTCGACGCCTGGATGTCCGACAGGACCATGCGCACCGAGGAGCGCCACGGCAACGTCACCGTGGTCTACACCCAGAAGGGCGAGATCGCGGACCGTTATATTGAGCGGCTGTGCGACGAGCTGGCCCCCGACATCGACCTGCGGCGGGTGGAGGTGCGCGTGGCGTCCTCCGACGCGCTGGAGCAGACCATCGTGCTGGGCCGCGGCGCGAGCCGCATGTCCGCCCGGGAGCTGATGTATGAGATGCAGCAGCTGCGCCAGGCCGGCATCCGGCAGGTCATCCAAAAGCCCGTGTCCCGGCGCAACCCCATCGCCGACCACCTTCCCCCCGACGTGCGCCGCAAGCTGGACGCGATGCGGAAGGGGGAGAAAAACTGATTTGGCGTGCAAATCGGTTTTTCAGGGAGCAGGGAATAGGGAGTAGGGAGTAGGGAACAGGGAGTAGGGAGTAGGAATTGTGGGCATGTCAATTCCCGATTCCTCATTATATCGCTCCCTCCACCAAAAGGAGAAAGACACCGAATATGTATACACCCCCCGATTTTGAAGGCATGGCGGACGAGCAGATCGTCAAGCTGGCGCAGGACGCGGACGGCGCGGCGCTGGAATACCTGCTGAACAAATACAAGAATTTCGTGCGCACCAAGGCGCGGAACTACTTCCTGATCGGCGCGGACCACGAGGACATCGTCCAGGAGGGCATGATCGGCCTGTACAAGGCCATCCGCGATTATCGCGCGGAGAAGCTGTCCTCCTTCCGGGCCTTTGCGGAGCTGTGTGTCACCCGGCAGATCATCACCGCCATCAAGACCGCCACCCGCCAGAAGCACATCCCGCTGAACAGCTATATCTCCCTGAACAAGCCCATCTACGAGGAGGACTCCGACCGCACGCTGCTGGACGTCATGACCGAGGAGGGCATGTCCAACCCCGAGGAGATGATCATCGACCGGGAGGACCTCTCCCTGATCGAGGGCAAGATCGGCCAGATGCTGTCCGATCTGGAAAAGGACGTGCTGGTGCGCTACATGGAGGGCAAGAGCTACGTGGAGATCGCCGGGGAGATGAACCGCCACGTCAAATCCATCGACAACGCGCTGCAAAGGATCAAGCGGAAGCTGCTGAAATATCTGGAAGAAAAATGAGAAGGCAGAGGCCTGACTGTTGATGATGCTCCTTTACGCGGTAGGATTCCAGCGTAAAGGAGCATTATTGCGTATGCTTTGTGAAGCTATTTATTCCTCTTCGGATTGTTTGTTTGCCCGAGGCAAGGACCTTTGAACATCCAGCGCGTCATTGCGAGGAGGCCGCAGGCCGACGTGGCAATCCGTTTCCCGGTTTGAACGTCAACGGTCAAAATCGGGGGGAATACAGTATGAACCGGCACGGATACGCCCGTCTGTCAGTTTTTGCTTGACATACGTTATTACAAGGTCTATAGTTGAAATAACCAATTTCCTTCAAGGAGG
>ONHI01000109.1 GCA_900317565.1 uncultured Eubacteriales bacterium | reverse complement strand
GAGCAAGGGCCGCCGGCTGGACAGCTTCATCTACGCCATCGGCATCCCCAACATCGGCACCAAGACCGCCCGGGACCTGGCCGACCGCTTCGGCAGCATCGACGCCCTGCGGACGGCCGACCGGGACGAGCTTACCCGGATGGACGACGTGGGGGAGATCGTGGCGGATTCCGTGGCGGGCTTCTTCGAGGACCCGGCGAACGTGCGGCTGGTGGACGCGTTGCTGGCGGCGGGGGTTTCCCCGGCGTGGGAGAAGAAGGACACCTCCTCCGGCCCCTTCGCCGGCATGACCGTGGTGGTGACCGGCACCCTTGCCTCCATGGGCCGCAAGGAGGCCGAGGAGGCCATCCGCCAGGCCGGGGGCAAGGCCGCGGGCAGCGTGTCGAAGAAGACCAGCCTGGTGGTCGCCGGGGAGGCCGCCGGCAGCAAGCTGGACAAGGCGCAAAGCCTGGGCGTCGAGGTGATCGGGGAAGAGGAGTTTTTGAGGCGGCTGAGGCGCTGATAGAGCCTTCCCCTTTAGGGGAAGGTGGCGCGTCAGCGCCGGAAGAGGTCGTTTCCTAATCCCGGAAATCGAAGGAGGCACTTGCCGTGTCCACATCTCTCAGCTATGACGGTCGCAACAAGCCCCGGGCCCAGGAACTGCGCCGGGAGATGACCCGGCAGGAGCGCCATCTTTGGTATGATTATCTCAGCGCCTGTCCCGCACGCTTTCGCCGTCAGAAGCAGTTTGGCTACTATATCGTTGACTTTTACTGTGCCAAACACAAGCTCGTGGTGGAGATCGACGGCTCCCAGCACTATGAACCGGAGGAGCAAATCAGGGACGCAGAGCGAACAGACTATCTGAACAGCCTCGGATTACAGGTCATCCGGTTCAGCAACCATGACGTGGACGCGCATTTTGACAGCGTTTGCGCCGCCATCGACAGGCTTATGAGAAAAGAGATGCGCATCCATGAGTGACTTTGGAATCAATGAAATGCTTGAAATGCAGAGTACCCTGCAGGATAGATACAAGGACCGGTGGCCGCCCATCTGTCCGGAGCGCGGAAAAGACCAGCTGCTGTGGATGGTCGGCGAAATCGGCGAGGTCATAGACATCGTCAAGAAGCACGGCGACGAACTTGCGTGCCGGGACGCCGGATTGCGCGGGCAGCTTATCGAGGAGCTGGCAGATGTCCTGATGTATTACAATGATGTGCTGCTCTGCTACGGCATATCGGCGGATGAACTGCGAGAATCCTATACGTGCAAGTTTGAGAGGAACATGAAGCGCTGGTAGGCATGCCGTCCGGCGCGATACCAACCGGGAGGTCAACATGAAAAAGGTCAGGATCACCGTCGTGCGCATGGCCCGCTACGACGATCTGATGGCGCGGTACGAAAACCCCATCGAGCACGCCTGTGGGATGTGGGAGGGACGTGAATTCACCTGCAACGGCTGGGCGCGGCCCGAGGGCATGTGCGACAGCGCGTGGGAGACCCTGTCCCCCTTCGTGATGACGCTGGCCCACGGCGGGGAAAACCTTTACGACGGCTGGATGAAGAATCCCAGGTCCGCCATGATCTCCTGCAACGACGGCTTCCGCCCCGTCAGCTTCCTCGTCGAGGCGCTGGACGAGGACGCGGATTGACGGGAGGTGGCTTCATGCAGGCTGAAATCCGGGAGCTCTTCGCGGAATACCCGGACGTGCTCTACGGCTTCGCGGACACCGCCTACAGCCAGTATGCCGACAGCTATCCCTCTGCGCTGGTGTTTGCCGTGCCCCATGGCGTGCTGCTGACGCCAAAGACCTATGCGGAGGAAGGATTCGAGGGCGGCATCCGGGCCTCGAAGGCGCGGTTGGAGCAGATCGTGGCCCGGGTGGAGGCGCTTCTTCAGTCGCGCGGCGTTCGCTACTGGCTCCCGCCGGTCTCCCAGGACAGCGAACAGACGCTGCTGGCCCCGTTCTCCTTCAAGTACGCGGCGGTCCGCGCCGGCCTGGGCTGGATCGGCAAGAACGACGTGGTCATCACATGGCGCTACGGCCCCAGGGTGCGGCTCTCCGCCCTGCTGATCGACGCCCGGCTCGACTGCGGCACGCCCATCCTCGAAAGCGGCTGTCCGGAGGATTGCCGACGCTGCGTGGACGCCTGCCCCTGCAACGCGCTGAAGGATCGCAGATGGACCATCGACGCCCGGCGGGCGGACATCATCGACTATCACCGCTGCAACCGCATGCGCAGCGCGTTCATCGAACGGCTGGGCAGAAAGAACGCCTGCGGGCTGTGCATGGTCGCCTGCCCCTTCGGAATGCCGAACGACACCCACGCAGGAGGCTGACATGGAAAGAGCGCTCATACTCAATTGCAGCCCGGTCCGCACCGGCGCGACGGCGCGAATCGCAGAGGCCATCTCCGAAGCGCTGGAAGGCCGCTTCGACGCGCGCCGCGCCTGCATCGACGACTACCGCTTCGACTTCTGCCGGGGCTGCCGCAGCTGCCACGCGACGGCAAGGTGCGTCATGGACGACGACGTGACGCGGCTCATGGATGAATTCGAACAGGCGGATGTGATCGTGTGCGTGTCGCCCTCCTACTGGGCGGACGTGCCCGGCCAGTTCAAGGCGTTCATCGACCGCTGTACCCCCTGGTGCAACACCCACGAGCCCCACGCCAGACTCTCCCCCGGCAAGCGGGGGTACGCCGTCGCGCTGCGCACCGGTCCGGGCATGCGGGAGTGCGAGCGCATCATCGGGACCATCGAACACTTCTACGGCCATCTCGAAATCGAATGTAGAGGCAGGCTTGGGCTGTGCGGCGTGGAACGGCGCGAGGATGTGGACGACCGACTGGACGAGATCAAAGCGTTTTGCGACCAAATCATCTAAAGGAGCAGAGACATGACCACAACTGAGCTTCAAAGCCTGATCGACCGGTCCCTGTTCGCCGACCTGGGCTACATCGGCGCGGACGGCAGGCCGGCCATTCGCCGGGTGTTCTGCGTCTGGCACCGGGGCATGGGCGCGCACCTGATCTCCACCAACACCAGCTCCGGACATGTGAAGCGGCTCACAGAGCATCCCGACGCCTGCCTGTACTTCGCCGACAGCGAGGCCTTCGAGGGCGTCTGCCTGACGGGCCGGGCGGCGCCCACCCGGGACAGGGCCCTGCGCGAGCTGCTGTGGAACGACGGGGACGAGAAATACTATCCCCTCGGCGTGGACGACCCGGACTACTGCGTGATCGAGTTTACCGCCGAGCGCGCGGAATACTACCGCTACGACGGCAAGGGCGCGCTCGATGCGGCTCAGCTGGACGCGACGGCGCGGGGCCGCGCCTACGAGAACGGCTATGAGCGATGCCGCGCACAACAGGCGGCGTCCACGGAAGGGAGCGATGAGGCATGAGCGCCATCGAACGCTACGATGTGAACGAGGAGTGGGCCCATTCCGGCGTCATCAGGGCCGGAAACCTGGTCTTCCTCAACTATTGCGCAGGCAACGTGGGCCAGCCCATCGAGGCGCAGGTCAACGGGGCCATCGACGAGATGGAGAAGCGGCTGGCCATGGTGGGCCTGACGCTGGAAAATGTAGTGCAGATGGACTGCCTGTTCCGGGACATCTGGAACATTCCGGTGATGGAGAAGGTCATCAAGGCGCGCTTCCACGGAAAGTACCCGGTGCGCAAATCCATACAGACCGAGTTCGCCCACGTCGGCGGCCCGGATGGGTTGCTGTTCCAGATCGACGGGATCGCGTATGCCGGGGAATAAAGGTAACTTTTAGGCGCGAACAGATACTGATTTATCGCGCTGATGCGGTATCCAAAAGCCTTCCCCCGTTGGGGAAGGTGGCCCGCGCAGCGGGTCGGATGAGGTCCTCCCCTCACGTTACGTTTCGCGCCTATGCCCCGGAACAATGCAAGCATTTTCCGGGAAATCCACCTTCCCCAGAGGGGAAGGCTACTTTTGGGACCGTCAACATCAGCGCGATATATCAGTATTTACTCCACTGAACAGACACGAACAAAGAACGCTTCGGCTAATAAGAGGTAAGCACCATTGAACATCAACGAAATCATCATCAAGGGCGCGCGGGAGCACAACCTGAAAAACGTAAACCTGGTCATCCCCCGGAACAAGCTGATCGTCATGACGGGCCTGTCGGGCAGCGGCAAGAGCAGCCTGGCCTTCGACACGATCTACGCCGAGGGCCAGCGGCGCTATGTAGAATCGCTGTCCAGCTATGCCCGGCAGTTCCTGGGCCAGATGGAAAAGCCGGACGTGGACTACATCGAGGGCCTTTCCCCCGCCATCTCCATCGACCAGAAGACCACCAGCCGCAACCCGCGCTCCACGGTGGGCACGGTGACGGAGATCCACGACTACCTGCGCCTGATGTACGCCCGCATCGGCGTGCCCCACTGCCCCAAGTGCGGCAAGCCCATACAGCAGCAGACGGTTGACCAGATCGTGGACCAGATCCTGGCGCTGCCCGAGCGCACCCGGCTGATGATCCTCGCGCCGGTGGTGCGGGGCCGCAAGGGCGAATTCACCAAGCTGCTGGAGGACATGGGCAAGCAGGGCTACGTGCGCGCCCGCATCGACGGCGAGCTTTACGAGCTCTCTGAGCTGCCCAAGCTGGCCAAGACCAAGAAGCACACGGTGGAGATCGTGATCGACCGCCTGGTGGTGCGGCCCGACATCCAGCAGCGCCTGACCGATTCTCTGGAGACGGCCATGAAGCTGGCCGAGGGCCTGGTGATCGCGTCCATCGTCGATGATTCCGGGGCGCCGGACATGCTGTTCTCCCAGAACTACGCCTGCCCGGACTGCGGCATATCCATCGGCGAGCTGACGCCCCGCATGTTCTCCTTCAACAATCCCTACGGCGCATGCCCCACCTGCACCGGCCTGGGCGTGCTGATGAAGATCGACCCGGCCATCGTCATACCGGATAGGAGCCTGTCCCTGAACCAGGGGGCGATACAGGTCTCCGGCTGGAACAGCGCCGAGATGGATTCCATGGCCCACACCTATCTGGAGGCGCTGGCGAAGCAATACGGCTTCTCGCTGGACACGCCGGTGGACGAGCTGCCGGAGGAGGCCGTGAACATACTGCTCTACGGCACGGGCGGCGAAAAGGTGAAGATCAACTATGTCCGCGGCGACGGCGGCGGCAGCTTCTCCGCACCCTTCGAGGGCATCGTCACCAACCTGGAGCGCCGCTACCGGGAGACCAATTCCGACGCCATGAAGTCCGTGTACGAGGGCTATATGAGCCAGGTGCCCTGCCCCGACTGCGCCGGCAAGCGTTTGAAGAAGGAAACGCTGGCCGTAACGATCCAGGGCAGGAACATCGCCGAGGTCTCGGACCTGTCCGTGCGGGACGCCGCGGCGCTGTTCCGGGACATGGCGCTGACCGAGCGGGAGCGCATCATCGCCCACCAGATATTAAAGGAGATCCGCGCGCGGCTGGGCTTTTTGACCGACGTGGGCCTGGGTTACCTGACCCTCTCCCGCAGCGCGGGCACGCTGTCCGGCGGCGAGGCCCAGCGCATACGGCTGGCCACCCAGATCGGCAGCGGGCTCGTGGGCGTGCTGTACATACTGGACGAGCCCTCCATCGGCCTGCACCAGCGGGACAACCGGCGGCTGCTGAACAGCCTGAAGGGCCTGCGGGACCTGGGCAACACGCTGATCGTCGTGGAGCACGACGAGGAGACCATGCTGGACGCCGACTGGATCGTGGACGTGGGCCCCGGCGCGGGCATCCACGGCGGCGAGATCGTGGCCGAGGGCACGCCGGATGAGATCATGGCGAATCCGAATTCCCTCACCGGGCAATACCTGTCCGGTAAAAAATTCGTGCCCATCCCCACCCTGCGGCGCGCGCCCTCGGGCTGGCTGACCGTGCGCGGCGCGCGGGCCAACAACCTGAAAAACATCGACGTGAAATTCCCGCTGGGCGTGATCACCTGCGTCACCGGCGTCTCCGGCAGCGGCAAGAGCAGCCTGGTCAACGAGATACTGTACAAGTCGCTGTCGCGCACGCTGAACCGCAGCCGCCAGCGCTCCGGCCCCCACGACGGCATCGACGGCGTTTCCCAGCTGAACAAGATCATCGCCATCGACCAGAGCCCCATCGGCAGGACGCCCCGCTCCAACCCGGCCACCTACACCGGCCTGTTCGACATGATCCGGGATGTGTTTGCGGCCACGCCCGACGCCAAGGCCCGGGGCTACAAGCCGAACCGGTTCAGCTTCAACGTGAAGGGCGGGCGGTGCGAGGCCTGCTCCGGCGACGGCATCATCAAGATCGAGATGCACTTCCTGTCCGACGTGTACGTGCCCTGCGAGGTCTGCAAGGGCCACCGCTACAACCGGGAGACGCTGGAGGTGCGCTACAAGGGCAAGAACATCTACGAGGTGCTGGAGATGACCGTGGACGAGGCGCTGGAGTTCTTCCGCCCCATCCAGAAGATCGCCCGCAAGCTGGAGACCATGCGGGACGTGGGCCTGGGCTATGTGAAGCTGGGCCAGCCCGCCACCACCCTCTCCGGCGGCGAGGCCCAGCGCGTGAAGCTGGCCACCGAGCTGTCCCGCCAGGCCACAGGCCGCACGATCTACGTGCTGGACGAGCCCACCACCGGCCTGCACGTGGCCGACGTGGAGCGGCTGATCCAGGTGCTGGACCGGCTGGCCGAGGCCGGCAACACCGTGGTGGTGATCGAGCACAACCTGGACGTCATCAAGACCGCCGACTACATCATCGACCTCGGCCCCGAGGGCGGCGACGGCGGCGGCACCGTGGTCGCCACCGGCACCCCGGAGCGCGTCGCCGAGTGCGAACAGAGCTTCACCGGGCAGTATTTGAAGCAGGCGCTGGATAACTGGGGACGGTGAGGGGCCGCGAAGGGAGCGACCTCTTCCGTCATTTGCTTCGCAAATGCCACCTTCCCCTGAAGGGGAAGGCTTTTGGCACGTGCGGGCCTCTTTGCCTTCCCCTTCAGGGGAAGGTGGATCGCCGCAGCATGCGGCGAGACGGAAGAGGTCGTCCTCCTTCCATGACCGCGGGCCGACGGCATTGCCGTCGGCCCGTTCCCTTTCTCATTCCTGTCCGTCACCCGCGTCCGCATCCCACGCGGCGGGATTCGCCGTGGCCTTCCATTCGGTGCGCCAGGCGTCCCCCTCCCATTCATAGCGCACCTCCGCATGCACCGTCCGGGCGTCGTCGATGAATTTCAGCCGTGCCGCCTGAATACCGCCCTCGGGATTCACGGCCACCCAGACCTGCTTCAGCGTCACCGGACGATCCTCGAGGTTCTTCTCCATCAGAGCCCTGTACGCGCAATCCTCGGAAATCTCACCGAAGATCATGTCTCGCTGCGGCTGGGGCGTTCCGGACAGGAAGCCCATGAGGTCGCTGTGTCCGTCGTCGCTGAGCGTAAAGCACATCACATCCTCATAGCTGCCCCAATCCGTCTGTGCGACCACATAGCCGCCGTCCCGCTTCAGATAGCTTATCGCCGTGCAGCCCGGAATGGTCTGCGCACCGTCGGTGACGAACCACATGTTATAATCATACACGCTCTTGCTGTCCCCGCTGAAGGCGTATCCATAGCCGGGATACAGCGCCTCCAGCCCCTGCCCGAAGGCGGCTAGGAACAGCTCGTAGTGGTCCGGCCGCAGGGGCTGGCATACCGGGCATCGCGTCCTGCCGTCCCGCCGGGCCTCGGCCAGCGTGTGGGCCCCGTCGTGCAGCCTGCCGGAGCAGAGGTCGTGGCCGTGATAGTAGGCGTCGACGTCGCTGTAGTATACCGTCACGCCCTCCGGCTCCACATTCGGAAGACACACCGGGCATGGCTGCTTGCCCATGGCCAGGGCGGCCTCCTCGGTCCAGGGAATGGCCTCCGTCATGCCGGAGCAATCCTGGGTCAGATGGTAGTATACGCCGTTCGCCGTGGCGTAGCGGATCACCGGCGCCGATTCCACGGGCAAGGGTGTGGGCATCGGCGTATCCTCAGGGGTGGGTCGCGCCAGCTGCATATCGCACTCCGTCATCGGCGCGGGCGTCGGCTGCGCCCGGCCGCCCTGGGACGCGACCACCAGGTCCTCCCGGGGTTGGGTCAGCTGTACCGTCGCAAGGGCCAGCGTTGCGAATATCGCCGCGCAGGCCGCCGCCGTGGTCAGCGCGATCGTCAGCTTATGTCTCTTCTTCATCGCCTGTTCTCCTTTCAAAAAGGCCAGTTCCACACAGTCGCGCAGTTCCGGAGGCGCTTCGGTAAACGCCCGGGAGAGCCGGGATGGGTCTTGCCTGTTCATGTCTCATCGCCTCCGTCCAACAGTTCTCGGAGCGCCCTGCGCGCCTGGTGCAGCCGGGACATCGCCAGGCTCCGGGTGATGCCCAGCGCCCGGGCCACGTCCTCCAGCGGATAGCCCTCCAGGTGGTGCAGCACCAGCGGCAGCCGGTACTTCTCCGGCAGCTGCCTGAGGGCCAGCCGAAGCTGCAGATCCTCGCACAGCCTGTCCTCCCGACCGACGTCCGCCTCCAGCGCCACGGGGTCCCGCCGTCGCCGGCGCAGCGCGTCCTTGCACTCGTTCACCAGTATGCGCACCAGCCAGGTCTCCAGGCGCTCCGGATCGGAGAGCTTGTCCTTCTTCAGCCAGCCCCGGAACACCGCCTCCTGGACCGCGTCCAGGCAATCCGCCTCCCGCCATAGTATGGCCTGGGCGACGCGATACAGGCGGCCCTCGATGGCCCGCACCCGGCGCATGTACTCGTTGTCGTTCATGCAAAGCGCTCCAATATCAGCTAATATCACCCATTAGACGATGGGGACAGGGGGAATATTGACAGCATCCATAAAATTAACACAGCCAGCGGCATATCCGCTGGCTGTGTCATTGGATTCAATAGATCTCCTTGATCTCCTCCGCCCCGATGTCCCGCATGAACGCCTCCAGGCCGCGCTGGCCGTCCACGCGCATCAGGTCGGTGAACTTTCCCGTCCGCTTGTCGATGAAGCCCACGGTCATCTCCCCGGTGCATATGCTCTTGCGCACCGCGGGCTGCTGGGTCTCGGGATCGTAGCCCGGCGCGGGCTTTTTCTTCTTGAATAGCGACATGGCGCGCCTCCTCGTCAACGGCCTGCCAATCGCAGGCAGGTCGGCCTTTCACAGTCCAGATATGCGCCGGTGGGCACATAGCGCCCGTTCTCCCGCCGGAAGGCCCGCACGCGGCCCTCCTGCTGGTTCGCGGCAAACAGCCAATCTCCACATGGCAGGAAATCCCGGGGCGTGCTGCCGCCGGTGGAGAAGATCTGCCTCAGCGCCAGCATGCCGTCCGCGTCCACGTCGAACACCGCCACGCTGTCGTGGCCCCGGGTGGAGGCGCACAGCGTATGGGCGTCGGCGAAGTGGATCGCGGCCGCCGCCGACCAGGCGTAGCGGTCGAAGCCGTTGAAGTCCTCCGGCACGGTGGACAGCGTCTGCATCCGCCGCCAGCCGTCGCCGTCAGCCCTGAACACGTGCAGCGTGGCGTCCAGCTCGCACAGCACATACAGCCTGTCGCCCCCCGGCCCGAAGGCCAGGTGCCGCGGGCCGGAGCCATCCGGGAAGGCGATGGCCGCGCCGGTGTCGATCAGCCTGCCGTTCACGGCGTCCCAGCCGTAGACGACCACGCGGTCCATGCCCAAATCGCACACGTACACCCGGCTGCCGTCGCAGTACGAGAAGTGGACGTGGGCCGCCTCCTGGCGCTGGGGATTGCCCCGGGAGGGTCCGTCCAGCCGATGCTGCATGAAGTCGGTCATTGCCACCGGCAGGCCGTCGCCGTCCAGCCCGTAGACCGCCAGGCTGCCGCCGGTGTAATTGGCCACCAGCAGGTGACGCCCGTCCGGCGTCAGCGCGATGTGGCAGGGGTCCGCGCCCTTCGTCGGCAGGGAAGCGCGCTTCTCCCAGCGTCCGTCGACCAGTTCGAGGGCCGTCAGCCTGCCCTCGGGAAGCTCCTCCACCGCATAGAGCAGCGGCCTTTCGGGATGCGGCAGCACCCAGGAGGGATTCTCCAGCGCGTCGCAGCCGCCGAGGACCTCAAAGCGCTCCGCCTGCGGATCGAAGGCGCACTGCAACACGCCCCGCGCGCCCGGCGCGGCATAGCCGCCCACATGGAATTCAATCCTGCTGTCCGACATCGATCTCCGCCTCCCCGGTCACTTCCGGCTCCCCGTTTTCGTCCAGTTGAATGAAGCGCTCCGAGGTGTCCTCCACCGCTTCATATGCCTCCACGGTCAGGCCGTTGACCACCTCGGCAAAGGGCTCTCCGTCCTCCGGCGCGGCGATGGCCAGATCCTCGCCCTCGCCGAAGGCCATCGCGGCGACCTCCGCCGTCTCCCCCGCGCTGAACCGGGCGATCTCGTCCACCCGGGTTGCGATCTTCAGGTACTTGGTCTTCACATAGCCCTTCTTGCCGCCGAAATCCAGCCTGGTCCAGGTCGTGCCCTTCTTCAGCACCTCGGCCTGGTCGCCCTTCTTGAGCTTGGCCAGCGTGCGACTGGAGGTCTTCTTGGACTTGTACAGCCGGGTGGCCGATTTCACCGTTGCGATCTTCGTCTTGACCTTGTCGATGGTCAGCGTGTAATTGCCGCTGCCGTAGGTGGCCTCGCAGTTGAAATACTGGTCGAATATGGCCTTCTGGATCTTCGGGCTGGCCTTCGAGGCCTCCGCCATGCCGTTGGCGCGGGTGAACTGCTTCACGGCCTTGGCGGTGTCGCTGCCGAAGCGGCCGTCGCAGGCGCCGCCGAAGTATTGCAGCGCGCGCAGCGTGTTCTGCATCGCGGCCACGGCGGGGCCGGACATGCCCTTTTTCAGCGTGACGCGGGTGCCGGTGATGTCGTCCCGGGAGAATATGACCTCCTGCAGCGCCACGTCCGCGCTGCCGGTCTGCTCCAGCCCCGCGGCGGCCTGATAGGCCTTCACGGCCTCCACGGTGCCGTCGGTGTACAGCGGAGAGGTCGCGCCGGTGAAGAAGCCCAGCTCCTTCAAACGGCTCTGCAGCGCCGCCACGCCCTCGCCCACGCTGTCGGCGGTCATGTCCACCGTGCATACGGCGGGCGCGGGCACGCCCCAGTGGGCCGCGGCGGTGGTCACCTTCTTGATAGTCAGTTCCTTCGTGGGCAGATAGCCCGTCTTGCCGTCGACCTCGACCTTGCACCAGTCGCTGCCCTTCTCCAGCACGTCCAGGGACGTGCCCTTCACCAGGGTCGTCAGCTTCTTCGAGGACGCGGAGGCCTGGGCGCGCAGCACGACCTTCTGCTTCGTCGTGCCGGTATAGCTGGTCTCGTCCACGATGGCGATGGCGAAGCCGCCCGCGCCGTAGCGCTTGTTCAGCTTCTTCAGCTGCTTGTCCAGCTTCTTGCGCATGGAGGGGCTCACCTTCTTCGTCGACTTGAGGCCGTTGCAATCGCAGAAGATCTTCACCGCGTCCACCAGCTCCTCGCCGTAGACGCCGTCCACCGCGCCGGTGTAATAGCCCACGTCCGTCATGGCCTGCTGGAAGGCGCGCACCAGCGTGCCGGAGCAGCCGGGCACCAGCGTGGAATAGTCCGCGCCGAGCGCCTCCTCGGCCTGCACGCGGTCCAGCAGCGCCTGGGTGGCCACGCCGGTGACGGTCAGGTCCGCGGCGGCCTGGAAGCGCATCACGCCCACGATGGTGGCGTTGTCATAGACGCCGGAGGCGGCCCCGCTGTAAAAGCCCAGGCCGATCAGCCGGCTCTGCAGCGCGTCCACCTGCGCGCCGGTGTCGCCGCGCCCCAGGGTCTGGGCGTCCCCCTTGTAGGTGGAGGCGGTGAACTGCTCGTAGGTCATGCCGCTCTTGGTGGAAAAGCTCTCCATCATCAGCAGCTCCCGCAGCGCGGTCTTCTGGGACGCGCCGGTGAAGATCTTCACCGTGGTGCCGTCGGGGCAGTTCTCGGCGATCCACTTGGCGTCCTCCCAGCGCAGCCGCACACAGCCGTGGGAGGCCTTCTGGCCCAGCTCCGCCAGGGCGGTCTGGTCGATGCTGTCCATGTCCGCCTCGGTATAGGGTATGGAGTGGAACAGTATCGGGCCCTTGATGCGGGTGGCATATTTCACATAGCAGCTGTAGGTGGAGATGTAGTACCATTCCTTGCGGTCCGTGGATTCCCGGGTCTGCTGGAGCTTGAAGGTGCCCCGGGGCGTGCTGTCCCCCTTGCCCGTGGAGCACAGCATCTGCCGCACGACGGCGTCGTCGGACGTCCGATAGGCGGTGGTGATCTGGTTGGCGATGTCCACCTCCAGATAATAGGTGTCCGCGCTGGCCGCCAGCGCCGGCGATGAAAGCGCGGGCAGCGCGCATGCGACGACGCAGAGCAGCATTGCGAGGGAAAGGACGCGCTTGAACATGGATATTCCTCCGGGTGTTTATTCGATAAAAATGCCCGACTGGGGCACATACGTGGGATTATTTTACAGTCTGGTTTGTAACGTTGCAAGCGCGGTCAACACTTAACCCACAAAAAACAGAAATATGCACACAATTCAACACATTTTTGCACCATGAAACTATTGACAGGCGGCACAAAAAGCGTTATAATGTTCAAGCAATCGAGGTTGCGCACCATTAGCTCAGTTGGTAGAGCACCTGACTCTTAATCAGGGTGTCCAGGGTTCGAGCCCCTGATGGTGTACCAATGCGATTAACCTTCGTGTGGGTATCGCTCCAAAGACGGTCCGTTGTTCCAGCAACGGGCCGTATTTCTATGCATCGGTAACGTCATCGAGGGATAGCTGTCCTGGGGTCGGTGTGGAGGGGTTGCACCAGTTGATACCCTCCTGGTCTAGTCGGTCCGAGAGCAGGTCACGGACCAGGCCACTAAAAGACGTGTCGTCACGCCTGGCAAGCATCTTCGCTGCGGCGATCATCCCAGCCGGTAGGCGCAGCGTGACAACGGGGTCACCGTACTCAGGTTTGTACATGGGTTCACCTCCCATGGACCATTATAGACATAGCTGTATTACAGCGCAAGTTCTAGGTCGGTTTGTTATCGAATCACAAAGGTATTGTAACAAACAGCGCCGTCATGCGCAACCGTCCGCGCGGATCCGTGCGCCCAGGTGACGAGCTGCGGCGATTCTGAGCGCGGAGTGAGCGCAGAATATGACAAATGTGTTGCGCGTACCTGGTTCGCGCTTCCGACCGCTCGCGGCCCGGCCCACGTTGCGGGCCGTGCTCGCTCGCTGCCATCGTTCGCAATCGGCGCGGCCTGGCCGACCTTCCCGGCCTGGCTCGCGCCTGTCGGGCGTCGATCATCGCCGCGACGAGACGAGGCGCGGCGACGTGCCCCGGTTCGCATCGTCCCGAGGAGGCGCTTCCCTCTCTCAGGGGACACCCCCGGCGAGGAGCCACCCCCCGGGAGGACGCAGCGCAGAGGGAGGCGGCGCGGGGGGACGTTTCTCGCGGGGGGTTGGTGCATCCCCGGTATAGAATTGCGGCGGCGCGCTTTTCGGCGCGCTCGCCGCAGTTTGCTCCCACACGAAAACCCCCGTTTCGTCGTTCTGCCGCCTGCGGGCGGTCATCAATCGTTGTTGCTGCCCGCGCGGCCATCGGCCCCCCCCGGCGCGCCCGTCGTCTGTTCGCCTCCGGTGGTCGCGCTCTCGGGCTAGTTCGGAGCTGCTGCCCCTTTGGTCGTCCCGCGCTCCCGTCGTCACGCTCCGCTGCGGGCCCTCGCTACGCTGTGGGAAATCTGTCTTTCCCGTTGGCTGCGTTGCGCGCTCCCCAAGGACCGGGGATGCACCAACCCCTATTCTGTGTAGTCCCCCCGTGCCTGTATTGACCGGGGCTGTCGGGCGGGGGCGCCTCTGGGCTCAGTGGCGCGG
>ONHI01000078.1 GCA_900317565.1 uncultured Eubacteriales bacterium | reverse complement strand
GACCTGACCGAGGCCATGAGCCCCTACATGGCTGACCTGGTGCAGGCCCGCCTGGAGATCTACGCCAAGGACGGCAAGTACTACGGCGCTCCGCTGCACGTCGGCGCGATGGTGTGCTTCTATGACAAGGCCCTCCTGGAGAGCGCTGGCGTCAACTACGAAGACATCAAGACCTGGGACGACTGGTATGAGGCCGGCCTGAAGCTGAAGGAAGCCGATCCGGAAGCCTGGATGGGCACCGTTGAGACCTCCACCCAGTGGGTCGCTTCCCTGATGCTGGCCCAGCAGGGCACCGACTGGCAGGCCGATGGCGCCGCGCTGATCAACACCCCCGAGGTCGCCAAGATCATCGACACCCAGAAGTCCTGGCTCGAGGCCGGCATCTGCGAGACCTGCCCCGGCGGCCAGCCCGACACCGAGGAAGGCAAGGCCTACATCGCCAACAACAAGATCGCCTGCGTCATCATGCCCTTCTGGTTCATGAGCCGCTTCACCGATGAGATCGGCGAGAGCTGCAAGGGCCGCTATGTCCTGGCGCCCTGCCCCGTGTTCGAGGAAGGCCAGCTGCAGTCCATCGGCCAGGGCGGCACCGGCACCGTCGTGTACGCCAATGGCACCAACCCCGAGCTGTGCGCCGAGTTCCTGGCCTTCGCGAAGGTTTCTCCCGAAGGCGAGGCTCAGATCTGGGATGTCATGGGCTTCGACCCCTGCAACACCTCCATCTGGGACGACGAGGCCATCATGAAGACCGATGACAACAAGTTCAACCAGTACTTCATCGGTTACCCGATCGACGCTCTGCTGCCCATCAAGGATAACATCGGCTACATCGTGTCCACCTCCATCAGCCCCACCATCAACAGCTACCTGGGCTCCACCCTGTGGAACGAGGTGTATGTGGACGGCGTGGATACCGCTGAGGCCCTGGAGACCGCTCAGGATTCCATCGACAGCGATCTGTTCTGATTTAATAGTATCCCATTTCATGGGAGGGGGAAACTTCTCCCTCCCATGTTTTTATGTGTATGGGGATCTGCATGAGGGTTCCCGACGCGAACGAGAGCTTTGAAGAACAAAGAGAGGGGTAATTCGATGCAAGCTCAAGCGATTGTGCCACGCACGCGCGGCGACGGCAAGCGGGCGCTCGTCCTGCTGATCTGCGGCGCGCTGCTGCTGGTGGTCGGCATTGTGGGGCTTTTCTCGCTGCAGGGCAAGGCCGTGCGCTTCGACACCGCCTATGATTCCCACGGCGACCTGAGCCCGTATTTCTTCGGTGCGCTGGAGGAGGGCCAGAGCTACAATCTCCTGCAGAACCTGTGGCTGGGCATCGTCCGCTATCGGCTGTGGGTGATGCTGGCGGGCCTGGCGCTGATCGTGGCCTACGTGGCCATGAACAAGGACCTGCTGTATTCCCAGAGCGTCGCGCCCTATGTGTTCGTGCTGCCGTTCATCATCACCTTCCTGGTGTTCTTCCTCTATCCGTTCATCTCCACCGTGATGATGAGCTTCCAGGAGATCACCGGCGCGGGCACGAAGTGGATCGGCTTCAAGAACTACCAGGACCTGTTCGCCAACAAGAACTTCTACACCGCGGTGCGCAATTCCGTGATCTACATGGTGCTGACCTGCGCCATACTGATCCCGGTGCCGATGCTGCTGGCCTACATGGCCGAGACCGGGCTCTCCCGGGCGGGCAAGCTGTTCAAGACCGTGGCCTTCATGCCGGTGCTGTGCTCCGTCGTGGTGGCCGGTATCATCTTCCGCATGATGTTCTCCGAGTTGGACGGCGCGATGATGAACCAGCTGCGCAGCCTGCTGGGCCAGAAGCCCATCACCTGGCTGAAGGACCAGAACGGCTCCATGTTCGCGATGGTGCTGCTGTGCTTCTGGCGCTGGACGGGCATGAACATGCTGTACTACATGGCGGGCCTGAAGTCCATCTCCAAGGAGCTCTACGAGGCCGCGGACATCGACGGCGCGAACAGTGTGCAGAAGTTCACCAAGATCTGCCTGCCGCTGCTGAAGCCCACCACCATCTACGTGCTGACGATCTCCATCTACGCGGGCCTTGCGATGTTCACCGAGAGCTACATGATCTTCGGCGGCAACAACAGCCCGAAGAACTACGGCCTGACCATCGTCGGCTATCTGTACCGCTACGGCTTTGAGAAGGTCGATAAGTTCGGCTTCGCCTCGGCCGTCGGCCTGGTGCTGCTGGCTGGCGCGCTGATCATCACCTTGGTGCAGCTGCGCATCACCGGCGTGATCGGCAAGAAGGAGGATTGACCATGAACAAGAAAACGTCCAATCCGGTGGCGAAGGTGCTGCTGGGTATCTTCTTCATCATCCTCTGCATACTGTTCCTGATCCCGCTGTACGCGCTGCTGCTGGGTACCTTCAAGGGCGGCGCGGAGCTGTTCGTCAGCGGCCTGAATCTGAACCCCTCCTTCTCGCTGCTGCACACGAAGGCCTGGAGGTACCTCTTCACGGGCATCATGAGCAACGGCGAATACAATCCCCACGACTACTTCCTCTGGTACAGGAACAGCCTGATGGTTGTGCTAGTGCAGGGCAGCCTGACGCTGCTGCTGTCCTCCATGGTGGCCTACGGCCTGGCGAAGTACAACTTCAAGGGCAAGAACGTGATCTTCATGTGCGTGCTGATGGTCATGATGGTGCCGCTGGAGATCCTGATGCTGCCCATGTACACCCAGGTGAACGCCATGGGCCTGCGCAACAGCTACGCGGGCGTGATGCTGCCCTTCCTGGTGTCGATGAGCGCGGTGTTCTTCTTCCGCCAGTTCCTGACTGGCATTCCCTATGAGATGATCGAGGCGGGCCGCATCGACGGCTGCACCGAGTACGGCGTGTTCTTCCGCATCATCGTGCCGGTGATGAAGCCGGCCTACGCCTCCATGGCGGTGCTGACCGGCATGGGCGCGTGGAACGCGCTGCTGTGGCCGATGCTGGTGCTCTCCGACATGAAGAAATACACCATCCCGATCGGTCTGAACACGCTGTGGTCCCCCTATGGCAACAACTACGACCTGATGATTACCGGCTCCTGCTTCGCAATCCTGCCGCTGCTGCTGATCTATCTGTTCGCCCAGCGCTTCATCGTCGAGGGCATGACCGCCGGCGCGGTGAAGGGCTGACCGGAGAGTGGAGTTAGGAGTGCGGAGAGTGGAGTTTAAAAAGCTGTTTGCGATCCTGGCGGCGCTGCTCGTATTGGCCCTGCCCGCCCAGGCGGCGCAGGTGAAATTCAAGACCGTCAGCGTGCACGACCCCTCGGTGATGCGCGGGGAGGATGGACGCTGGTACATCTACGGCAGTCACATGCAGGCGGCCTGGTCCGACGATCTGCAGGATTGGAAGATGTTTTCCAAGCTGGACAAGTGCGCTCTCCAGCCGAACTACGCCAAGGAGTTCGCGGAGGCGCTGAAATGGGCGGAGACCGGCACCTTCTGGGCCCCGGACGTGATTCGGCTGGCCGACGGCAGATACTACATGTACTATTGCTGCTGCGAGGGCTCCAAGCCCCTGGCGGCGCTGGGCGTGGCGGTGTCCGACAGCCCGGAGGGCCCCTTTGAGAACGTGCAGATACTGGTGCGCAGCGGCGAGCCTGGCTACGACGCCACGAAGCTGCCCAACGCCATCGATCCCTGCGTGTTTTTCGACGCGACGGGCGAGCGGCTCTGGATGGTGTATGGCTCCTATTCCGGCGGCATATTCCTGCTGGAGATAGACCCCGCCACCGGGCTGATCCTGGAGGGACAGGAGCCCTACGGCGTGCACCTGCTGGGCGGCAACCACAGCTGCATCGAGGGCCCCTACATGATCTACAACCCCGACACGGAGTACTACTACCTGTTCCTGTCCTATGGTGGGCTGGGCGTGAATGATGGCTATAACATGCGGGTGTGCCGCTCGAAGAACGTGGAAGGTCCCTATGAGGACGCCGCGGGCAACAGCATGCTGGACTGCGCCTGCAAGCCGGGAAACTTCTGGAACAACGACGACATCGCGCCCTACGGCACAAAGCTGATGGGCGGCTGCCAGTTCGTGCCCCTGGAGGGGGAGAACAGCGCCAAGGCCGCGGCGATTCGCTCGCCCGGGCACAACAGCGTGTGCTATGACGAGCAGACGGGCCGCTGGTTCCTGATCCACCACACCCGCTTCGCCGCCACCGGCGACCGCTATGTGGTGCAGAGCCGGGAGCTGTTCTTCAACGACTACGGCTGGCCGGTGCTCGCGCCCACGCGCTACGTGACCGACGACAGGTTCCCCGCGGACCTCGACTGCCCGGTGCCCGGCACGTGGAAGCTGCTGCGCCACGAGCAGGACGTGAACACCGTGGAGCACACCTCGGTGGAGGCAGCCCTCGCCGAGGACGGCACGGTCTCCGGCGCGATGGCGGGCAGCTATGCGCTGGACGAGGACGGGCGCATCGCGCTGACGCTGGACGGCGTGGAGTATCGCGGCTGGTGCAAGCCGGGCTACGATTCCGACCAGGACGCCTTTGTGGCCACCCTGACCGCCATGTCTGAGGATGGGCAGACCCTGTGGGGCGTCCGGGCCACAGGGCAGGACTGACAATTTCACACCAATTAGGAAAGCGGAGGAGAATGAGCAATGAAAAAGGCAACCATGATACTGGATCGGGATTACAGGGTCGGCGCGATCGATCCGCGCATCTACGGCTCCTTCATCGAGCACCTGGGCCGCGCGGTGTACGGCGGCATCTATGAGCCCGGCCATCCCCAGGCCGACGAGCAGGGCTTCCGCAGGGACGTGCTGGAGAAGGTCCGCGAGATCGGCGTGCCGGTGGTGCGCTATCCCGGCGGCAACTTTGTATCCGGCTTCAACTGGGAGGACTCCGTGGGCCCGGTGGAGAAGCGCCCGAAGCGCCTGGACCTGGCCTGGTTCACCACCGAGAGCAACGCCGTGGGCCTGCATGAGTTCGCGGACTGGGCCAAGAAGGCCGACACTCAGGTGATGTACGCCATCAACCTGGGCACCCGCGGGCCCGAGAACGCCCGGGACATCGTTGAGTACGCCAACCACAAGGGCGGCAGCAAGTTCTCCGACATGCGCATCGCCAACGGCGCGAAGGACCCGCTGAACATCAAGCTGTGGTGCCTGGGCAACGAGATGGACGGCCCCTGGCAGATGGGCCGCAAGACTGCCTATGAGTACGGCCGCATCGCCAACGAGTCCGCCAAGATGATGAAGTGGGTCGATCCCAGCATCGAGCTGGTGGCCTCCGGCTCCTCCTCCTCCCAGATGCCCACCTTCGGCGATTGGGAGCTGACCATGCTGAACGAGTGCTACGACAACGTGGACTACGTGTCCCTGCACCGCTACTACGGCAATCCCACCAACGACACCCCCGGCTTCCTGGCCCGCACCATGGACCTGGACGACTTCATCCACACCGTGGTCTCCATCTGCGACGCCGTAAAGGGCAAGAAGCACAGCAAGAAGCAGGTGAACCTGTCCTTCGACGAGTGGAACGTGTGGTACCACTCCAACGAGCAGGACAAGGAGATCTGGAAGCGGGAGAAGTGGGGACCGGCGCTGCCGCTGCTGGAGGACGTCTACAACTTCGAGGACGCGCTGCTGGCGGGCTCCATGCTGATCACCTTCCTGCGCAACGCGGACCGCGTGAAGGTGGCCTGCCTGGCGCAGCTGGTGAACGTCATCGCCCCGATCATGACCCGCAACGGCGGGGGCTGCTGGGCGCAGACCATATTCTATCCCTACATGCACGCCAGCCGCTACGGCCGGGGCACCGCGCTGAAGGCCATCGTGGACACGCCGGTCTATGACTGCGTGGATTACGAGGGCGTGCCGGTGATCGACGCCACCGCCACCACCGCCGAGGACGGCAGCGTGACCGTGTTCTGCGTGAACCGCGACATGAAGGAGGACTTCGAGCTGGCCATCGACCTGCGCTCCTTCGGCGACATGAAGCTGGCCGAGCACATACTGCTGCACCACGACGACGTGAAGGCCGTCAACACCGAGGACAACCCGATGAACGTCGCCCCCACCGCCGGCCCCGGCGGAAAGATCGACGGCGGCAAGGCCTCCGTGAAGCTGCCCGCGCTGAGCTGGAACGTGATCCGGTTCGAGAAGGCGTAAAAAAGCATTATAATAATTCTTCACCTCTTCATATAAGATATTCCCCCTCAGACGCTTCGCTAGGCTAACGCCAGTCACCGTAGGTGACTGATGAGGGGGAGTTTGCCCCAACTTTCCGTGATGAGCCATAAAAAAGCCCGGCACCCTTGAAGGTGTCGGGCCTGATGCTATAAAATGAGATCGTTTCCGGCTCAGCCCGCCGTGGGGGCATCGCCCATCAGCGCCGTCTCGATGGGCTCGGTTTCGGGGAGCTTGGGCTGGGGCAGGGCCTTGCCGCCCTTGCTGTAGATCAGCTTGGGCTTTTTGCCCTCCAGCACGGCCTCCCGGGTGATGACGCACTTCTCGACGCCCTCCAGCGAGGGCAGCTCGTACATGGTGTCCATCATGACGCCCTCGATGATGGCGCGCAGGCCGCGCGCGCCGCTCTTGCGGCCCAGGGCCTGTTGGGCGATGGCCTGCAGTGCGTCGGGGGTGAACTCCAGCTCCACGTCGTCGAAGCTCAGCAGCTTGGCGTACTGGCGCACCAGCGCGTTCTTCGGCTCGGTGAGGATCTTCACCAGGGCCTCCTCGTCCAGGCTGTTCAGCGTCACCAGCACGGGCAGGCGACCGATGAACTCGGGGATCAGGCCGAACTTCAGCAGGTCCTCCGGGCGCACCTGGGACATGATCTCGGCGTTGGTCTGGTCGTTCTTGCCCTTGACCTCCGCGCCGAAGCCCATGACCTTCTTGCCGATGCGGCTCTCGACGATCTTCTCGATGCCGTCGAAGGCGCCGCCGCAGATAAACAGTATGTTGCTGGTGTCGATCTGTATGAACTCCTGCAGCGGATGCTTGCGGCCGCCTTGCGGGGGAACGGAGGCGATGGTGCCCTCCAGGATCTTGAGCAGCGCCTGCTGCACGCCCTCGCCGCTGACGTCGCGGGTAATGGAGGGGTTCTCGCTCTTGCGGGCGATCTTGTCGATCTCGTCGATGTAGATGATGCCGCGCTGAGCCAGCTCCACGTCGAAATCGGCGTTCTGGATCAGCCGCAGCAGTATGTTTTCCACGTCCTCGCCCACATAGCCGGCCTCGGTCAGGCTGGTGGCGTCGCCGATGGCGAAGGGCACGTTCAGTATCTTGGCCAGCGTCTGGGCCAGATAGGTCTTGCCGCAGCCGGTGGGGCCGAGCATGACGATGTTGCTCTTTTGCAGCTCCACGTCGCTCTTCCTGTTGCCCATGCAGCGGATGCGCTTGTAGTGGTTGTACACGGCCACGGACAGCGCCTTCTTGGCCTGCTCCTGGCCCACCACATACTGGTCCAGAATCTCCTTGATCTCCTGGGGACGCTTGATTTCCGGCTCGCCGGACACGCCGATGGACTCCACGTCGTCGGACAGCACCTCGTTGCACAGCAGCACGCACTCGTTGCAGATATAGATGTTGCCGGGACCGGATACCATGCGGCGCACGTGATCCCTGGACTTGCCGCAGAAGGAGCAGCGGACCTGCTTCTTGAAGGATTCCTTGTTGCTTGCCATGTGCTTATCTCCTCGGAGCGATGATCTCGTCGATCAGGCCGTAGTCCTTCGCCTGTTCGGCAGTCATGAAGTGGTCGCGGTCGGTGTCTTTTTCGATGGTCTTCAGCGACTTGCCGGTGTTCTTTGCCAGCAATTCGTTCAGGGTCTTCTTGACGCGCTGGATCTGATCGGCCTGGATCTGGATGTCCGTGGCCTGGCCCCGAGCGCCGCCCAGGGGCTGGTGGATCATGATCTCGGCGTGGGGGAGAGCCTTGCGCTTGCCCTGCGCGCCGGCGGCCAGCAGGAACGCGCCCATGGAGGCGGCCAGGCCCACGCACAGCGTGGAGACCTCGCACTTCAGATAGCGCATCGTGTCGTAGATGGCCAGTCCCGCGGACACGGAGCCGCCGGGGCTGTTGATGTACAGCATGATGTCGGCGTCCGGGTCCTCCATCTCCAGGAACAGCATCTGCGCGACGACGGTGTTGGCCACGTCGTCGTCGATCTCGCCGCCCAGGAAGATGATGCGGTCCTTCAACAGGCGGGAATAGATATCGTAGGAGCGTTCGCCCCGGTTGGTCTGTTCGATTACATAGGGCACCAGGTTCATGGGCGCACCACCTTTATGATAAATTGGGAATTGGGAATGAGGAATGGGGAATTGAGAATGTTGGGAAATCGAACGATATCCTCAGATTCTCAATATCCCCAATTGCCTTTTAGTATGCTGCTGAAGCCGGGGTTTATTCCGCGTTCGCCTTCAGGAAGTCGATGGTCTTGCGCATCGCGGCGGCCTCGGCGAAGTATTCCTTGTCGCCGTCGGACAGGTTCTCCTTGAACTTGTCCAGCTCCATCTTGTTCTGCTCGGCATAGCGGGCCATCTCGGCCTCGGTCTCCTCGTCGGTGGCCTTGATGTCCTCGGCCTTCTTCACGGCCTCCAGCACCAGCTGGCTCAGCACGCGCTCCTTGGCGGAATCGCGGTACATGTCGCGCACCTGCTCGCGGGTCTGGCCGGTGTACTTGAAGTAATCGTCCAGCTTCATGCCCTGGTACATCATGCGCAGCTCCATGTCGCGCAGCATGCTGTCGATCTGGTCCTCGATCATGGCGTCGGGGATGTCCACCTTGGCGTTCTCGCACACGGTCTCGATGACCTCGTTCTCAAAGGCGGTCTCGCCCCGCTGATCGGCGGCCTTCTCCAGGTTGGCGCGGATCTCGGCCTTGTATTCCTCCACGTTGTTGGCGGTCTCGGACACCTCGGTCACGAAATCGTCGTCCAGCGCGGGCATCTCCTTCTCGCGGATGCCGTTGATCTTCACCTTGAACACCACGGGCTTGCCCGCCAGGTTCTCGGCGTGATACTGCTCGGGGAAGGTGACGTTCACCTCGACGTCCTCGCCGACGCTGTGGCCCACCAGCTGCTCCTCGAAGCCGGGGATGAAGCTGCCGGAGCCCAGCACGAGCTCGTGGTTCTGGGCGGTGCCGCCGTCGAACTGCTCGTCGCCGTCAAAGCCGGCGTAGTCGATGTTCACCTGGTCGTCCAGCTTGGCGGGACGGTCGGTGATCTCCACCCAGCGGGCGGAGCGGTCGCGGGCGCGCTCGATCTCGGCGTTCACGTCGTCGTCGGTGACCTCGTCCACGGTCTTCACGATGCCCAGCTTCTTATAATCGCCCAGCTCCACGTCGGGACGCACGAACACCTCGACGGTGAACTTCAGCTCCTTGCCGCGGCCGATCTGCTCCACGTCCAGCTCGGGACGGTCCACGACCTGCACGTCGTGCTCCTTCAGCGCGGCCTGGTAGATCTCCGGGAAGATGGCGTCCAGCGCCTCTTCATAGAAAACGCCCTCGCCGTAGTGATTCTCGATCACCTTCATCGGGGCCTTGCCCTTGCGGAAGCCGGGGATGCTGATGCGGCCCTTCATCTTATTATAGGCCTTCTTCAGGCCCTCGTCGAACTTCTCCGGCTCGACGACAAAGCCGAGCTTCACCTTGTTGGAAGAGAGCTTTTCAAACGTCGTGGTCATGGGATATCCTCCTGATTCTGTGTTTACATATTTATCCACAATGCAAACATCAGTTTATCACACGCCGCAGGCCTTTTCAACATGGATAGGTAAATTTCATCTTTAGAAATGGGGAACCGAGGCGTCTGGCAACAGATATCAGGCATTGGTCGAATGCCTGGGACCGGATTGCCACGTCGGCCTGGCGGCCTCCTCGCAATGACTTATGACGAAACCGCATCGGCCTCAACGTGCTTGACACCCCGCTGAAGGCGCTCGACCTGAGCCAGAATACCGCGCTGGTACATGTCCATCTGAACAAAGTGCCGCTGACGGAGCTGACGGTGGGGGAGAAGCCGGGCCTGTCCTACCTGGGCTGCGACAGCCCGGACCTGGCCGGCCTGGACATCTCGGGCTGCCCGCTGCTGCTCGCGCAGGACCTCACCCGCAAGCCGGAAGCGTATTCCGCGGACGATACCGTGCGTTGGCTCGAAAACAGCGATCTGTTCATCTCCAGCAAGACCACGTTGACCGCGAACGGCAAGACCCTCTATGCGCCGGAATCGACCGCGCCTACCTCGCTGAAGCTGAACAAATCCGGCACCGTCAAGATGACTCTTGGCAAGGTGCTGAAGCTCAAGACGACCATCAAGCCGAAGGACGCCGTAACCAAGCTCAAGTGGAAGTCCAGCAAGCCCGAGTACGCCAAGGTCGGATCGTCTGGCATCGTGACCCCGGTCAAGGCAGGCGGGACCACGACGATCACCGTCACGACGGCCAATGGTAAGAAGGCCACCGTAAAGGTGAAGGTCATCAAGTGATCTGGCGAAGGCGTTGATATCGCGCCCCTAGGTTAAATCTTTCACATCCGCCGCCGCGCTGTTGACAACGCGGCGGCGGTTTGGTATACTCATACATGGCTTTTGAAAGGCTCTGTGCCAAAGACAGCGAGCGCGCAAGCGTAACGACCCTGCGGGTCACTCGCCGAGGCGCAACGGATGGTTGATGTTACACCGCCCTTGCGTCTGCGCAAGGGTTTTTTAAATGCCGTCAACGGCGACCGGCAAAGCCGGGGCCGATCCCTGGACGGAATGTGAGGTGTGTGAAAATGTCCAAGAATATCGAAGTCAAGAAGGGCGTCGTGGCCGACATCAAGCAGAAGTTTGAAAAGGCCCAGACCGCCGTTCTGGTGGACTATCGCGGCCTGAACGTCGCGGAGGACACCGAGCTTCGCAACCAGCTGCGCAAGGCGGGGGTTGAGTATGCGGTTCTGAAGAACACCATGATCAACCTGGCCATCCAGGACATGGGCCTGGACGACATGAAGGCCCATCTGGAGGGCCCCACCGCCGTGGCGTTCGGTTACGAGGATGCCATCGCCCCCGCCAAGATCCTGTCTGAGTTCGTCAAGAAGAACAAGAAGATGGCCATCAAGTGCGGCGTGTGCGACGGTTCCTACCTCGACGAGGCGGGCGTGCAGGCGCTGGCCAATACCCCCAGCCGCGAGGTTCTCATCGCGAAGATCATGGGCAGCATGATGAGCTCTGTGTCCAAGTTCGTCTACGCGTTGGAGGCTATCCGCAAGCAGAAGGCCGGCGAGGAATGATCGCCGCCTGAATCCCAATAACGACATAATAATAATTTGGAGGAAACAATCATGGCTAACAATGCTGAAATCATCTCCGCGATCGAGAGCATGACGATCCTTGAGCTGGCCGACCTGGTCAAGGAAATGGAAGAGAAGTTTGGCGTGTCTGCCGCGGCTCCCGTGGTCGTGGGCGGCGCTGTCGCCGGCGGCGAGGCCGCTGCGGCTGAGGAAGAGAAGACCGAGTTCGACGTGATCCTGAAGAGCGCCGGCGCCAAGAAGCTGAACGTGATCAAGATCGTCCGCGAAGTCAAGCCCGGCCTGGGCCTGAAGGAAGCCAAGGACCTGGTCGACAACGCTCCCTCCACTCTGGCTGAGGGCGTCACCAAGGACGCTGCCGAGGAACTCAAGAAGAAGTTCGAGGAAGCCGGCGCCGAGATCGAAGTCAAGTAATTTCGACGCGCTTACAAAGGGCCATGCGCGCGAGCGCATGGTCCTTTTGAGAAGTGGTTTGGGACGGGGCTTGATTGTAAAATTTGCACAATCAGGCCGGTTTCTATTGCATTTGGCGCAAAGCTATTCTATAATGTATCAGTCTGCCCCGGATGTGGGCTGCTGTTGTTGATGGCAAAAACGCCATGGCGCACCGGCGGCCGCGGGTGTCCGCGGGTGCCGAAAAAACACATGGGGAGGTGTCAAGCATGGCATCGGATAAGCGAATCAAGGTTACGCTGGCGTGCAGCGAGTGCAAGCAGCGCAATTACAATACCATGAAGAACAAGAAGAACGATCCGGACCGTCTGGAGATGAACAAGTACTGCCGCTTCTGCAAGAAGCACACCAGCCACAAGGAAACCAAGTAAGCGAGGAAGGGTTTTATCATGGCAAACGAGCAGAGCAAGAATACCAAGCCCGGCTTCGCGGAGCGCTTTGTGAACTTCTTCAAGGGCATCGGCCGCAGCTTCAAGAACATGTTCCACGAGCTGAAGAAGGTCTCCTGGCCCACCAAGAAGGATATGATCAACTACTCCGTGGTGGTATTCGTATTCATGATCGTCATGGGCGTGATCATCGGCGTTTTCGATCTGGGCGCTGGCGCCCTGATCAAGCTGATCACGGGCTGACCGTTAGGAGACGGATATGTCTGAAAATGCGGATATCAAATGGTATGTCGTCCATACCTATTCCGGCTATGAGAACAAGGTGCGCGACAGCCTGCTGAAGGCCGTGGAGAACAACGGCATGCAGGACAAGATCGTGGATGTGCGCATACCGGTGGAAGAGGCCGTCGAGATCAAGAACAACAAGCGCAAGGTGGTGCAGCGCAAGCTGCTGCCCAGCTATGTGATCGTCAAGATGGAGATGACCAACGAGACCTGGTATGTGGTGCGCAACACCCGCGGCGTGACGGGCTTCGTGGGCTCGGGCAACAAGCCGACCCCCCTGTCCGAGACCGATTTCGCCTCCATCTTCGATACCGTGCCCCAGGCGCGCATCGACATCCAGGTGGGCGACGAGGTGCGCATACTCACCGGCCTGTTTGAAAATTTCACGGGCAAGGTGACCGCCATCGACGCCGCCACCCAACAGCTGACCGTGACCGTGCCCATGCTCAAGCGTGAGACCGACGTGCAGCTGGCCTACGACGAGGTCGTCCGCGAGGGCTGATCCCGCCGCCGCCCCGGAAGGCGCCGGGGCCTTTGACAGACTGAATCCCCGATTGGGTTTCAGGGAGTGGGAGGGACAGCGAGCGCTGTTCCGCTTCACCACATACATGTAGAGGAGGATACCCAAATGGCAAAGAAAGTTACTGCGCTTATCAAGCTGCAGGTGCCCGCCGGCAAGGCGACGCCCGCGCCGCCCATCGGCCCCGCGCTCGGTCAGCATGGCGTGAACATCCCCGGCTTCTGCAAGGAATTCAACGATCGCACCAGCAAGCAGGCTGGCCTGATCATCCCGGTGGTCATCACCGTCTACCAGGATCGTTCCTTCACCTTCATCACCAAGACGCCTCCGGCCGCCGTCCTGATCAAGAAGGCCTGTGGCATCGAGCACGCTTCCGGCCGCCCCAACAGGGACAAGGTTGCGAACATCACCAAGGCCCAGGTCAAGGAGATCGCCGAGCTGAAGATGCCCGATCTGAACGCCGCCTCCATCGAGGCCGCCATGAGCATGATCGCCGGCACCGCGCGCTCCATGGGCGTTGTGGTGGTTGACTGAGGTATTGCCACACAGACGTGGGAGGATTAAAATCCGTTTGACCACAAGGAGGATGTATTCATGAAAAAGGGTAAGAAGTATTCCGACAGCATCAAGCTGATCGACCGCACCAAGCAGTATGACCCCGAGGAGGCCATCGCGCTGGTCAAGCAGACCGCCAAGGCCAAGTTCGATGAGACCGTGGAGATCTCCGTCCGCCTGGGCGTCGATCCCCGCCACGCCGACCAGCAGGTCCGCGGCGCCGTGGT
>ONHI01000038.1 GCA_900317565.1 uncultured Eubacteriales bacterium | reverse complement strand
GACGCCTCCGAGGCGAACGCCGCGGACCTGCAGACCAAACTCGCCGCCTCCGAGGAGAACGCCGCGGGCTTGCAGACCAGGCTCACCGCCTCCGAGGAAAACGCCGCGGGTTTGCAGACCAGGCTCGACGCCTCCGAAGCGAACGCGGCGGACCTGCAGGCGCAGCTGGCCGCCTCCGAGGAGAGCGCCGCGGGCTTGCAGACCAAACTCACCGCCTCCGAGGAGAGCGCCGCGGGCCTGCAGACCAAGCTCGACGCCTCCGAGGAAAACGTGGCAGGCCTGCAGAGCAAGCTCACCGCTTCCGAGGAGAGCGCTGCGGGCTTGCAGACCAAGCTCGACGCCTCCGAGGCGAACGCCGCGGACCTGCAGACCAAACTCGCCGCCTCCGAGGAGAACGCCGCGGGCTTGCAGACCAAGCTCGACGCCTCCGAGGAAAACGCCGCGGGCTTGCAGACCAAGCTCGACGCCTCCGAGGCGAACGCGGCGGACCTGCAGGTGCAGCTGACCGCCGCCACGGACAAGGCCGCCGAGCTCCAGACGCAGCTGACCGCCGCCCAGGAGCGCATCTCCGGCCTTGAGGACACCCTGAAGGCCACCGAAGCGGCCCTGGCCACCGCCCAGGCCTATCGCGTGGACCACGCGCCGGACGAGGGCGAAGCCCACCTGGCCACCAGGATGTCCGCGGACATCGACGTGGAGGGCACCACGGCCACCTGGCAGTACACGAATTCCAACATCAGCGGCAACGCCACCGTGCTGAGCATCGAGCTGGACGGCGAGGCGATCTACACCTCCGAGCCGCTGCAGCCCGGCGAGGTCGTGGAGACCTTTGAGCTGGAGAAGGAGCTGCCCGCAGGCAGCTACGAGGCCCTGGCGGTGACGACCATCATGGGCGAGGACGGCGAGCCGCAGCTGGTCAGCCGCGTGCCGGTGACGATCGCCGTGAAGTGACGCCCAGCGATGGGATAAAAAAGCATCTCCCGGAGGCCGCCTATGCTGTCCATGGACGTCGTATTCACCCAGATCCTGGTCATACTGCTCTACATCGCGATCGGCTACGTGGCGGGAAAGTGTCGCCTGATCAACCCCGACCAGCGCAAGTACCTGACCACCATCTGCACCAGCCTGATACTGCCCTTCACGATACTCTCCGCCGCCGGCCAGTCCCTGGACAGGCGGCAGATGGCGGAGCTGGGCCTCTCCTTCGTGATGATGCTGGGCCTGTTCATCGCGACCACGTTTATAGCGATGCGCATCCAGCGCCGCGCGCCGGTGCCCGCGAAGGTCACCATCGCCTCGCTGGTCACCTATCCGAATTGCACGTTCCTGGGGCTTCCGCTGTGCCGGGCGCTGTTCGGCGACATCGCGATACTCTACAACGCCGTGGCCATGGTGGCCTTCAACGTGCTGTTCTTCACCTGGCAGTGCAGCGCCTTCACCGGGCAGAGGTTCCGGCCCCGGAACCTGGCCACGCCGGGCACCATAGCGACGCTGATACTGCTGGTCATGCTGTTCGCCGGGATACAGTTCCCCGCGCCGGTGCAGACCGTGGTGTCCAGTACCGGCTTGATGATCACGCCGCTGTCGCTGATCATCATCGGCGTGATGATGTCCGAGAACCGCATCGCGCTGATCCTGAAGGAGCGCCGCGCCTACGCCGTCACCCTCATACGCAACCTCGTGATCCCGCTGATCGCCATGCTGCTGCTGAAGCTGCTGCCCGGCGACGGCGCCACCCGGCTGTGCCAGCTGGTGTACCTGGCCTGCCCCTGCGCCACGCTGACGAGTATCTATGCCATCCAGAACGACATGGAGCCGGAGCTCGCCGCCCGCAGCGTGCTGATGTCCACGCTCTTCTTCGCCGGCACGCTGCCGCTGATCATCGCCATCGGCATGCGCTTCCTGGGATAGCGGGAACAGCGCAATTGGTGTTTTCCGGATTGAACAAATGAAAGACGACATCCCACGGCATGGGATGTCGTCTTTTGTCGGATGCGCTCAGTCCCTGTAATGGCCGCCGCATTGCAGCAGCTCCAGTTCGTCCCGGGCGATGCGATACACGATCCTGTTGGCTTCGTCAATCCTGCGCGACCACCATCCGGACAGATCGCCCTTCAGGGGCTCCGGCTTCCCGATGCCCTCAAACGGGCTGCGTTCGATATCGCGTATGAGCGCGTTGATGCGCCTGAGCGTCGCGCGGCTCTCCTGCTGCCAGTGCAGATAGTCCTCCCAGGCCTGGTCGTGCCACACCTTAATCATCGCCGTCTACCCCGATCAGCTCGTGGCGCGCAACGTTCCGACGGGCATCCATGTCCGCCGCCGCAGCGCGCAGGCGCTCCTGGTTTTTCGCGCTGAAAAAGGGATCGACGCGGATCTCAAAGGGGATCCTGTTCTCCCGAACGGCAGTCTTTACGAACAGAGTGATCGCCGTGGTCATATTCAATCCCATCTCGGCGAACAGCGCTTCGGACTGCTGCTTCAACCCTTCGTCCATGCGGATCGTCACGTTTGTCATACGGCCCACCTCCACATCCATTGTACTCGATTTCCCGTGCATTGTCAATATATCATATGTGCGATATAGGCAATTTGGCACCTATAAAGCCGCATTGCCGCAGGATTCCTGCGGCAATGCGGCTTTCTTCTGTCGATATTGCTTACTTGTGCGCCCAGTTGTAGGCCCGATTGATGGAGGCCTGGTGATTGACGTTCTCCTTGCTGGAGGCGTGGGTCCAGCTGCCGGTCATGTGCAGGCAGAACTGGCCGTCATAGCCGTTGTCCCGGATGGTCTGGTCGCCGTGGGGCAGCGTGTTGATGCCGCAGGCCACGAATTTGCCGTTGGCCTTCAGGATCACGGCGTGGGAATCCCAGGAGAACTTGCCCTTCGCGATGCGCAGCAGCTTGGCGGTGTCGGCCAGGGTGGCAGGCTCCACGTCGGCGTGATAGTGGCCGCCCATGCGCTTGATCTTCACCGAGATGCCGGTGTCGATGTCGTAGATGTAGCCGTACTGGCCCTTCTTCAGCACGTTCTGGCCGCCCTGGAACCACAGCATCTTGACGACCTTGGACTTCCAGGAGGCCCCGCTGGACTTGCTCACCAGCTTTTCGCTGCTGGTCTTGCTCTTGGAAAGATACTTGGTGGGGATGTAGCCGGTGACGGTGCCCTTGGAATTTTGCACCTTGCTGTAGCTGCCGCTCTTGCCCACCACATAGACCTTGGTGTTCTGTGCCACCGATTTGCGGCCGGCGGAGGTGGAGGCTGCCTTGTAGACATAGGTCTTCTTGGTCACATACATCGCCGTGCGGCTGGCGGCCTGGGCCATCACCGGGGCCAGCGTGGCCATCAACAGCAGCGCGATCATCGTCAGGGAGATTATCTTTTGTAAGCGGCGCAGCATAGTATTACAACCTTTCCATCAGTTTTTAAATCTGATGGAATTATATTACAAAACTATTTCAAATAAAAGTGAGTTCCTTAAAAAACTCTCGATTTTCCATACCAAAGTCGCATTATATCCAATTCCCGACGCTTTTTTTGTGCCCACAGGCCAATGTTCGGGGATTTTACCGTTTTTGGGCTGAAAAACCGGGTCGAAGGCGGTATAATGGCACAGATATTTCCAGGAAGGAAGCCCCCGCCATGAATATATTCGACGTGCACGTGCACATATTTCCCGATGCCATCGCCGAGCGGGCGGTGAACGCCATCGGCAGCTTCTATGAGCATTTCAACATGGAGTGCGACGGCAGGCTGGAGACGGCCATAAGGGCCATGGACGAGGCGGGCATCACCCGCTGCGCCGCCCACTCCGTGGCCACCACCGCCCACCAGGTGGACAGCATCAACGGCTTCATACTGGACGCCTGGCGGCGCTATCCCCAGCGGATACTGCCCTTCGCGGCCATGCACCCGGCGCTGCCGGACCCCCGGGCCACCGCGGAGGGCGTGATCGCGGCGGGCTTCCGGGGCGTGAAGCTGCACCCGGAGATCCAGGGCTTCGACATCGACGCGCCGGAGGTGCTGGACATGCTGGCCCCCTTCGAGGGGCGGCTGCCGGTGCTGGTGCACTGCGGCGATTACCGCATGGACAATTCCAGCCCCACCCGGCTGAAGCGGGTGCTGCGGACCTTCCCCCGGCTGACGCTGATCTGCGCCCACCTGGGCGGCTGGCAGGTCTGGCGGCAGGCCGCCCGGGAGCTGCCCGGGGAGAACATCTGGGTGGACTCCTCCAGCGCGCTGTTCGCCCTCTCCCCCGACGAGGCCGCGCGCATCATGCGCAGCTACGGCATCGACCGGGTGCTGTACGGCACCGACTTTCCCATGTGGCACCCCGTGGGCGAGCTGCGCCGCTTCGACGCGCTGCCGCTGACCGAGGACGAGCGGGAGAAGGTGCTCTGGGGCAACCATCTGGCGCTGTTCGGGGACGCATGACCGGCCCCCATAATTCTGACTTTTTTTTGAAATCCTTCCCCAAGGTTTGACGGGCAGCGCCGCGCCATGTATAATAGTATACGAGCATGAGTATTTATACCTGTCGCCATCGGCGGCGGTCGTCCATACGGAGAGGAGCTATATCATGGCGAAAAGCAGCAGCAACAGCAAGCGGCAGCCCTCGGTGCTGAACTGGATGGGCACGCTGATACTGTATTCGATCCCCGGCGTCAACCTGATCTTCCTGATCCTGTCCGCCATATTCGCGAAATCCTCCGGCAAGCGGAGCTTCGCCATCGCCGGCATACTGCTGATGCTGCTGTGCGCGGTGCTGGTGTTCGCGGCCTTCGCGCTGTTCCCGGACTTCTTCACGCGGCTGACCGAGACCATGCGCCAGGCGGTGCATCCCGCCCCCATCGGCGAGGTCATCCCCGTGGCATAAACCCAAAAAGCCGGGGAGCCATCCGAACAGATCGGATGGCTCCCCAGTTTTTTGTAGATATCAGAACCGGTATTCCCCCACCCACGCCGCGAAGGGCCCGGCGATGGGGCGCTCCCCGGCGGGCCTGCCGAAGAAATCGGTGTCGAAGGTGATGGGCGTGCCGTCGGGATTCTCGAAGGGCTGCTCCGGCTCGAAGGCCATGCCCAGCGTCCCGGTGGTGACCAGCTGCTGCCCCGCGGCGGGCAGCAGCGCGCCGATGTTGGTGCGCAGCGTCCAGCCGCCGTCCCGCTCGCTCAGCTCCAGCGCCACGGGGCTGTCCGCGTCCACGTAGGCGTCCGCCTCCTTCTTCCAGGCCCGGGCGCCGCCCAGATAGGCGTTCCCCGCGGCCCACACGGGCAGGTGCATGTAATAGCGGTCGCTGGGCTCGGAGCCCATGCCGCAATAGCCCTCGAATTCCCGCTCCCACTCGTCCGCGGTGGGATACCCGGCGTCGTAGGGCCAGGTGCCGACGTACACGTTGCCGTCGTCCCACTCGCCGTCCTTCATGATCTCCGCCGCCTGCACCAGCATCGGGTGCACCGGGCGCTGCACAAACACGTTGTTGTAGAAGCGCATGTCGCCGTGCAAAAAGCTCATGAAGCCCGCGATCTCGGTGCGGTGCGGCACGTGATAGGGCGTGTAGCGGGCGGATTTCAGCGTCTTGGAGCCGTTGTCGGTGCCCCGGCCCACGGCGGTCAGCGCGCCGGCGACCAGGTTGTGCACCAGCGCCACGCCCTGGGTGGCCAGCTTCACCGAGCGCGTGGACAGCAGCAGGTTGTGGTCGATCAGCGTCGGGCCGTGGGAGACCTCCACGAAGATGTCCTCGCCCTGGCCCATCATGGCCTTCCGGTTCATCAGGAATTCGTGGGGCAGCGAATTGTCGTGGAACAGGTTGCCCGTCACCCGGGTGCCCTGGGCTTGCCAGTCCAGCCACAGGCCGCGGGTGCAGTGGTGGATGTGGTTGTGGCGGAATACGACGTCGATGGCCGCGTGCATCTTGATGCCGCCGATCTCCGCGCCGGCCAGGTTCTGCTTGTTGTTGATGTTGTGGATGTGGTTGTCCTCTATGACGGAGAACACGCCGCCCAGATGGCCCACGATGCCGGTCTGGCCGCAGTCGTGGATGTGGCAGCGCCGCACGACGTGGCTGCCGATGCGCTCCTTGGTCCAGCCCTCCCGCTGGGCCTGGCAGATGCAGTCGCGCTCGGTCTGGGTGCCGTCCTTGTACTTCCAGCGCAGCCACTTGTTGTCGTTGTTGGGCTGGAGGTACTTGCCCAGGCTGATGCCGCTGCACTTGCTCTCGAACACCTCGCAGTCCTCGATGATCCAGCCCTTGGACCAGTGGGGCCCGATCATGCCCTCCTGGTAGGCCGTGGGCGGAGCCCACTGAGTGGCCGCCTGGCACACGGTGAAGCCGGACAGCGTGATGTAGCCCACGCCCTCCGCCTCGGGATAGAAGCAGCGCTTGCGCACGCTGATCTCCACGTTCTCCGCGTTCGGGTCCGCGCCCTGGAAGTTGGCGTAGAGCACCGTGGCGTCGTTTTTCGCGTCCTGCTCGGTGTACCAGGTGTACACGGAGAAGTCCGGGTCCCAGGAGGTCTCGGAGCGCACGGGCCGCCTGACCGCCTCCAGGCTGGTGACCTCGTACAGCGACTTGCGGTTCAGGTACACGTCGCCGGTGTGGGCGATGAAGCTGGCGATAAACCAGTCGCCGCTGACCAGCGTGGTGAAGGGATTGCGGTCGGTAAACAGGCCGTTGGGCACGCTGGCGCGCCACACATTGCCGCCCAGGTCCTCCCAGCCGGTCACGCGCTCCGCGCCGGTGATCACCGCGCCGCCCTTCTCCACGGAGCGATAGGTGATCCGCGCCTCGGGCGTGCCGCCGTAGACGGGGCTGACGGATTCCCGATAGACGCCGGGCAGCACCAGCACCTCGTCCCCGGGACGGGCGATGGAGGCCGCCTGCCGGATGGCGGTGAAGGGCTTTTCGCGGCTGCCGTCGCCGGGACGGGCCGCCTTTGCGTCGACATAGTAGATCATGCTGTATCCTCCTGCCCCGCGGGCGGTGGTATTGGGAGTGCCGTTATTTTGTCAGTCAATGCCGTATTATATGACAAGTATAATCGTATTCCTCGCAAATAACAAGCATAATTCGCATCCATTTATGCTCAGTATTTGCTAAACAAGAAAGCGGATCCTTCGCTTCGCTCAGGATGACAGCCCGGCGTGGTTGCCATTCTGGGTGAAGGGAAGGATCCGCTCATCCATGGATATATGATGCTCTCTGTCAGCTCTCTGTCCTGCGGCCCACCGGGGGCTCCTTGCGGCGGTACAGCTTGCGGTCCAGGGACCAGATGCGCTCGGTGAAGCCGCCGGGCTGGGCGGCCTGCAGCGCCCGGTTCATCTCGAACATCCGCGCGTCCAGCAGGTCCAGCACGTGCAGCACCTCGGCCTCGGGGAACATCGGCGGCTTGGGACTGCCGTATTCGGGCAGGTCGTGGTGGGACAGCACCATGTGCTCCAGCATCATCAAAAGCTCCGGCCGCACGTTCAGCTCCCGCCCGCAGCGGGACAGCTCCGCCACGCCCTGCACCAGGTGGCCGATCAGCATGCCCTCGGCGGTGTAATCGGAAACCAGGCCGATCTCGTCGGCGTCCATCTCGGTGATCTTGCACAGGTCGTGGAGTATCACGCCCGCGGCCAGCAGGTCGGCGTCCAGCGTGGTATAGATCTCGCAGATCGCCGCCGCCGCCCGCAGCATGGTGCTGGTGTGGTGCAGCAGGCCGGAGCGCTCCGCGTGGTGCAGCTTCGAGGCCGCGGGATAATAGGTCAGCCGCTCGCCGCACTCCTCCAGGCGCTTGAGCACCAGGGCCTTCAGCTCGTGGTCGGCGAAGGCGTCCACCCGGTTGAGTATGTAATCCAGCATGTCCCCCGGGGGCAGCGGCGCGCAGGGCGTCAGCACGTCCATGTCGTAATCGTCCGCCTCGGCGGCCGGGCGCATCTTGTCCACCCGCAGCTGGGGCCGGCCGTTGTATTCCAGCATCATGCCCCGCAGGCGGATCACGCTGGCCGGCGCGGGCGGCGCGGTCAGGCCGTCCCACATCTTGGCGTTCACCTCGCCGGACAGGTCGCACAGCGTCATGTCCAGGTATTTCCCGCCGTTGGAGCTGGTCTTCTGCGCCGAGGCGCGCACCAGCAAAAAGCCGTCGAAGACCTGTCCCTTGATCATCGTGTTCAGCTGCGGCTGCGGCTTCATCGCTCATCGTCCCTTTCTGTGCTGTCGGTCTGTATCTATTGTAGACGCTGGGCCCGCCACTGTCAAGCGGGCGTGGCGGATAATTTCCCATTGCGTCCTTTCCAACTTTGTTTTATAATAATCTGGTAATCACACATGAACCGGAGGTTTCCCATGCCCGATACCAAGTTCAGCTGGCGCGCGCTGCGCGAGCACCTGCGCAAATACTTCTGGATCTACCTGATCGGCATCGCCGTATGCCTGCTGGGCACCAACCTGCTGTGGACCACCACCCGGCCCCGGGCGTCCAACGAGGAGACCGTGGTCGTGTTCATGGTGGACGGCTATGCCGACTACGAGCCGCTGGCCCCCATCGCCCAGGACATGCTGGAGCAGACCCAGGCCTTCGACGACACGTTGAAGGAGGTGGAATTCCAGACCCTGATGTACAACGGCGAGGACTACAGCGGCACGATCCTGCTGATGACCCGCTTGGCCGTGGGCGAGGGCGACGCCTTCCTGACCTGCGAGGCGGCGATGGAATCGCTGGTGCGCTCCCAGGCGCTGGTGCCGCTGGACGAATACGTGGCCGACGGCTGGCTGGGCGAATACGGCCTGGAGCCCTATTACGCCACGCTGGAGGACGAGGAGACCGGCGAGAGCCAGACCTTCCTGGCGGGGCTGCGGCTGGACAGCGTGACCGCGCTGTCCCAGATGGGCGCGTTCAACAACCAAGGCGCGTTCCTGTGCGTCGCCAGCAACGGCGGCAACGTGGAGACCACCATGAAGGCGCTGGAGACCATGATGAAGGACCTGACGGAGGCGGCCGATGCTGGAACAGAGAATACAGAACCGGCAGCCTGACGCGCTGCGGGGCGTGGGCGTGATCCTGGGCGTGGCCGCGGCGGTGCTGGCAGGCTCGGCCTTCTTCTCCCGGCTGGAGAACCGGCTGGGCACGCTGTCCTCGCTGCTGTTCATCGCCTACGGCTGCGCCATCGCCTGGTTTTTGCTGAACTGGTATGTGATGCGCTTCATCTACACCGCCAACGCCGACTGCCTGCGCATCTGCCGGGCCTACGGCAAGCGGGAGCGCTTCATGGCCGACGTCTGGCTGAACCAGGTGATCGCCTACGGCACGCCGGAGGAGATCAGGGCCCGTTTTCCCGGAACGCATGCCGCCCGGGCCACCCGCGCCCAGTGCGCATTCGAGCCGCTGGCGCTGGCCTATAAGGAGGGCGGCAGGACCACCGTCATCGTGATCCAGCCGGACGAGGCCATGCGCAGGCATATCATAAGCCACATAAAGAAATAGGCGAAAATGCCGGGCAAATGCCCGGCATTTTCGCTGCATCTGTGCAACGCTCACTTCTCCGCCCCGTCCCGCAGCTCCTCCAGCGCGCCGCGCACCTTCCCCGGCACGGGCACGCCCAGCAGCACGGCGTTTTCCAGTATGGAGAGCCCCTCGTTGGCGATGTAATAGCAGGTCGCCGCGCTCTGGAACACCATCGCCTGGTTGCCCACGGCCCGGTCCAGCAGCGTCGCCAGCAGCACGATCAGCATGATGAAGCCCTTGCGCGCCAGCCCCACGAACCCGGCCTTGCTGCTCAGCCCGCCGGCCTCGGTCTTGGGCGAGCGCCCGCAGGCGGCCACGATCAGCCCGCTGGCATAGTCGATGCCCATCGCCGCCACCAGCGCGGTGAGCAGCAGGCTCCACTCCCCGAAGAGCCCCGCCACCGCTCCGGCCAGGGCGGCGAACCATTTTGCGATCCTGTCCCACGCCATTCAGTTCACCAGCCTTCCATACTTGCCGGACACCCAGGCCGGGCCGCTGCCGTAGCGCAGCGCGAGCCAGCCGTTCTCCGCCGTCCGGCCGCCGTAGGGCAGCTCGCTGTCCCGCTTCGCCACGCCCAGTATCGCCCCGGCGGTGCTGGGCTGGGAGCGTATGTAGCAGTCCCCGCTGAAGCGCACGACGCCCGCCCCGGGCAGCGCCTCCAGCGCCGCCGCCATCGCCGCCCGGGTCAGCGGGCCGTATTCGCCGTCCGGCGTCAGCGCTTGGTCCCGCTGGAAGCGCCGCAGCGCCGCGTCCGTATCCGGGCCGAAGTCGCCGTCCACGCCCCAGCGCCCCAGGTCATAGCCCAGCCGTTCCAGCACCCGCTGCATGCCGCGCACGTCCTCCCCCGCCGCGCCGTAGCGCAGCACCGCCGGCTGCGCCGGGGCCGGGGCGCCGGAGCCGCCGCTTCGCTTCTCCGCCCTGTCGCCGTCGCTCAGCACCACCACCGTGTGGCCGCTGGTGCGGGTCACCAGTATGTCGCCCCGGCACAGGCAGGCCGACTGATCGGTGTAGCGGCTGCCCACCAGCTCCTCGAACGCGCCGGTGGCAAGCAGCTGCTCCGGCTCATTGTAGGTCCTGAATTCCGGCGTGAGGCCCAGGATGCCCGCGTAGGCGCAGCACACCCGCACCAGCGCGGAGCAGTCCGTCTCGCAGTCCACGTCCACCCGCGCCACGTCGAAGTCCCAGGCCTTGGCCGCCGCGTACAGCGTGTTGCGCTGGTACTGGTCGTAGCCGATGTGCCGGTTCGCGATGGCCCGCTCCATGGCCAGGGCGATCCGCTCCGCCGCCGCGGTGTCCTTCGCCCGGAAGACCCGCCAGCCCTTTGAATGCCTGTACCAGACCTGCCGCTTCAATTCCCGTCCCGACTGGTTCCCGGCCTTGCCGCCGTGGGCTTTGCCGTTCTCGTCGATGGACGCCGATCCCACATATACCGTCGCCATATCCTTCCCTCCTCCCGTCATTCCTGGCCGAAGAAGCCCGCGTCCCGCAGGCCCTCGGCGCACAGATCCACGATCTGCTCCAGGCTGCCGCCCGCGGCCAGGCTGTCGCTGATCAGCATGCCCACGTCCCATACGCTCAGCTCCGGCTGATCCCGGCACAGCCCCGCCCACAGCAGCAGCCGCGTGGCGCTGAACTGGCGGTTCATCAGCCGGTCGATGGACATGCCCGCCCGGTCCTCCACGTCGCACAGGCTGTTGACCGTGTAGCGCAGCTTCAATCTGCGGCCCGCGATCTCCACGTCGCGCGCCGCCCTGTCGTCCCTGCTTGCTTCGATTTGCGTCATGATGCATACCCTCCTTCTTCTGCTCCCGGCCTTTGCCACGCAAATGGGGATCGCCTTTCGGCGATCCCCATCTGCTCCAACCGGGCTTGGCACGCTATCATTATAGCGCATCCGCTTCGTCATTTTCGTCAAATTCCACGCAGGCGGGCAGCGCGTGCTCCGCCAGATAGCGGTTGTGCAGCCTGCGGGGATACTGCTCGTCCCACTCGCCGATGCGCGCGGCGATCATCTGCCAGGTGTCCCCGTCGATGTAGCGATAGGTCATGATCTGCCGCATCAGGCTGTCGTCGATGTCGTCGATGAAGGCGTACAGCACCCCCAGCAGGTCCATGCAGCGCGCCCGCCGCGCCTCCAGCCTGTCCCACAGCAGGCTCAGCTGCACCGCCATGTCCCCGGTCCGGTCCCGGCGACGGGACGCCCGGGGCATCCCCGTGATCCGGCCCGCGCCGCCCCGGGCCGCCAGCTCCAGCTCCGCGATCCGCTGGGACAGCATGTCCACCTCGCCCCTCAAATGCCGCAACTGCTCCAGAGTTTTCACCTTCCCGCGCACGTCCATGCGCCGCACCTCCCCCCGGGATCATATGATCCTTCATTCCCGGGCGCGGTGAATTTCCCGTTCCCGGTTAAGTGGCATTATATACCGAATACGGTTAGTTTGCAACCAGTTTCTTAAAATTTAAAACCGTGTTCGGTTAATTCGACCTTGTTATACAACTTTCGACGTGATATAATGATAATCGTACACAACGCATACCGCCGCGGGCAACCGCGGGATAGGAGGCCGCCATGAAGCTGAGCAAGCGGCTGGCGCAGCTGAAGGGCGAGCGCGGCCTGACCACCGACGCGCTGTCCCAGCTATCCGGCGTGCCGAAGGGCACGATCAACAAGATCCTCAACGGCGAGACCCGCAACCCCACCGTGGGCACGCTGGCGGCGCTGGCGGAGGCGCTGAAATGCCCGCTGGGGGCGCTCAGCGGCGAGAGCGCCGCCCTGCCCCAGGAGCGCCCGGCCTCCCCCGCCGACATCCCCGGGGTATTCCGCCTGGGCGAAGGCCCCGGGCGGGAGGGCCTGCGCAACGCGGACAGCCTGCTGCCCGTCAAGAAGCGCCGGGTGCCGCTGCTGGGGGCCATCGCCGCGGGCACGCCCATCTATGCCGACCAAACCCTGGACGCCACGGACTGCGACGCCGCCATGCAGTGCGATTTCGCGCTGCGGGTGCGGGGCGACAGCATGGTCGGCGCGCGCATCAACGACGGCGACATCGTATTCATCCGCCGCCAGGACGACGTGGAGGACGGCCAGATCGCCGCCGTGATCGTGGACGACGAGGCCACGCTGAAGCGGGTGTACCACGTGCGGAACGGGCTGCAGCTGCTGTCTGAAAACCCGAAGTATCCCCCCATGCTGTTCACGCTGGAGGAATACGGCAGCATCCGCATACTGGGCCGCGCCGTGGGCTTCACCAGCCGCCTGTAGCCGCCATTTATTTCATTTTTATGAATAGATGTTGACAAGACATTGCAATGATGGTATAATTATTACGATTTTTCGGATTGAACGTCCAAATTTTGACCATCGGAGAATGTTTTGTCATGAATAACCTGTGCAAACCATCGAAACTGCTCGCCGTCCTGCTGGCGCTGGCGCTGCTGCTGGCGGCGCTGCCGGCGGCGCTGGCCGAGGGCGGCTTCAAGGCCGTCGTCGCGGTGGATTCGATGAAGGTATACGCTGAAAAGGCCCCCCACGACTACATCGGCGCGCTGCCCAGGGGCACCGCCGTCACCGTAAAGGCCGTCTCCGGCAGCGCCGCGCTGATCAGCCTGAACGGCAAGACCGGCGTCGCCCGGGCCGAGGAGCTCAGCCCCGTGGACGAGGCAGGCGACGCCGCCGACACGACCGCACAGACCTCGAAGCCCATGGTGGCGAACCGACAGACCCGCATCTATAAAAAGGCCAGCACCGCCAGCGGCTACAGTGCCGTGCAGGCGGGCGACGCGGTGACGCTGCTGGGCGTGAACGGCAAGTGCGCGAAGGTCTCCCTGAACGGCAAGGTGGGCTACATGGTCTACAGCCACCTGTCCGAGCCCGGCGCCGTCGCCGTGGAGACCCCGGACGCCACCCCGGCCAGCACGATGAACATGCCCGTGGTCACCGCCCGGGCGGCGCGGGTCAGCGCGAAGGCCGACGGCAGCGGCGGCTCGGCCACGCTGCAAAAGGGCGAAAAGCTGACGCTGCTGGCCGTGAAGGGCGAGCGCGCCATGGTGGAAAAGGGCGGCGCGATCGGCTTCATGGACCTGGCCGACCTGGAGAAGGACGGCTCCGGCAGCGCGAGCGCGGTCAGGACCGGCAATCCCTTCGCCTCCGGCAGCAACGAGCACGCGATCTACGCCTTCCTGACCGGCGAGCTGGGCTACAACCGCGCCGCCGCCATGGGCGTGATGGCGAACATCAAGTATGAGTCCAGCTACCAGCCCGGGGACGTCGGCGACGGCGGCACCAGCTACGGCATCTGCCAGTGGCACGCGGGCCGCAAGACGAACCTGATGGACTACTGCGCCGAAAACGGGCTGGATTACACCGCGCTGGACGCGCAGCTGAAGTTTTTGAAGTACGAGCTGACCGGGCGCTACGCCTCGGTGCACAGCTACATGAAGGGCGTGGAGAACACCGCCGAGGGCGCCTACGACGCGGGCTACTACTTCTGCTTCAACTTCGAGGCCCCCGCCGCCCGCACCTCCCAGTCCACCAAGCGCGGCGAATACGCGAAGAACACGCTGTTTGAGATGTGATTATACATATAAAAGCGCCATACCGGCGGGGCCGGTATGGCGTCTTTCTTATATTCTGTTTTCCATCATTCATTCCGGCTGCCGCCGCGGCCGATGGGGAACTGGCCGATGCGCAGCCCGGTGCCGCCGAAGGGCACCAGCTCGATCACCCGGGCGTCGGCTTCGCGGATGGCGGGCACCATGGGCACGCTGGCGCAGCTGCCGCCGTCCATGTGCCATTCCACCGGCGCGGCCTTGGCCAGCACCGTCACCGGGGCGTCGCCCTTGCCGAAGCCCACCTTCGGCTCGCCGTGATAGACGGCCTTCATCGGCTCGTCCCGCACCAGCGCCCAGTTCCAGTCGCTCCCGGCGGTGACCTGCCAGCTGCCGTCCTCCAGCCGCTCCCAGTTCTCCTCGGGCTGGAAGGCCATCAGCAGCGGCCCCAGCTCCACCGCGCCGGACTGGTGATACCACTTGGTGACCCGGGGCACCGTGCCCAGCTCCAGCCGGACCACGTCGCCCGAGCGCCAGCGGCGGCGCACGCAGGTGGTGTCGCCGGAGCGGACCTGCATGATCTCGCCGTCGGGCAGGAACACCATGGGCTGCCGGGTCCAATAGGGCATGCGCAGATACAGCGGGAATTCGCAGGGCTGCTTGACGGACACCCGGATCTCCACCGACTGGGCGAAGGGATAGCCGCCGGACACCCGCAGCCGCACCGGCACGCCGTCCAGCGTGGTCCGCACGGTGCAGGGCGCGTAGCTGACGGCCTGCAGGCCGCCGTCGCTGGTGGCATACCACAGCGAAGCGGTGAACTTGGGCCAGCCCTGGTGATAGTTCGCGGTGCAGCAGCCGTAGTTCGGCGCAAAGCCGTACAGGTTGGCATCGTCGCCGTTGTTGTACCACTTGCGCTTCTCCCGGGAGACCTTCACCTGGTTCACCTGCTCGTCGTACTGGTGGGCGGTCATGTCCGCGGTGAAGGCGGCGGGCAGCGCGTTGTAGGCGACCTTCTCCAGGATGTCGGCGTATTCGGCGTTGAAATCCCCCAGCCCCAGCAGCGTCTCCAGCGTGTACATCAGCTCCACGATGGCGCACAGCTCGGTGCCCTGGGTGGGGCTGTTGCCGTTCAGGTGCTCGTCGCAGATGAACATGCCGCTGGCCACGCCGTGGTGCTTGACCAGCTTGTTCCAGCCGAACTTGAAGCCGCCCTGCTCCTTGAAGCCGGACTTGAACAGGTTGATGACGCCCGGGGTCTTCAGGCCCATGGCGATGTTCACGCCGTGGGACAGGTGATACTGGGTGTGGAAGTAGGGCCGCTTTTCGCCCATCAGGGGCTCGTTCTTCTCCTCCTCCAGCGCCTCCTCCAGCCGCTCCCGCTTCAGGGATTTGCTCATGGGCACGGTGTTGGCGAAGGTATGGAAGTAGTTCGGCCAATCCAGCGTCTGGGCCCGCAGCTTGCGGCACAGCTCCAGCAGGTGCTTCTGCCCGGTGATGTTGTACAGCCACAGCGCCAGCTCCATGTTCTCGCCGCCCCGAGCCACCGCCCAGTCCCTCAGCGGGCGGTCGTTCAGGTTCACGACCTGGTACTTGAAGAATTTGTCCATCAGCACCAGCACCCGGCGGTCGTTGGTCGCCATGAAATACTGCCGCAGCGCCCGCAGCGCCAGCATCAGCGGCCAGTAATCCCCGTTCTTCTCCGGGCCGAACCAGCCGTCCTCCCGCTGGCTCGCCAGGATCCATTCGATGTAGCGCATGGCCTTTTGCTTCAGCGCCTCGTCGTCCAGCGTCCAGGCCAGCGCGATCAGGCCGTCCAGATAATAGGGCGCGCGCTCCCAGGCGTCGCCGTCCCCGCCCAGCCAGCCGCAATCGGGACCCACGTCGCTCCAGATCTCATCCAGCTTGCCGGTCAGGCCGTCCCGCTGGGTCTGGAGCTGGTCCAGCAGCCAATCCTCCGGGCGGATGCTGCCCAGCGGCAGCGGCGACAGCGTGTTGGGGGTCAGCGGAGCCCGGTTAAAGATGGGTTTCATGCCTTTTTCTCCTCAAAAATCCTGTATTCACATTCGATCCGGCCGTTATAGTAGCGCCTGCGCCGGGTGGCCCGGCGGCCGTACTCCTTCTCGAAGCCCATGTCGGCGCTGAAGGCGCACAGCGCCCAGCCGGGAAAGCGCTTTTGCAGCGCGCCCAGCTGCCGCGCCACGGCGTGGGCGGAGCGCATGTTGTCCAACCGCTCGCCATAGGGTGGATTGGCGATGAACACGCCCGCCTCGTCGGCGGAGGCGTCCTCCCCGGGCATCACGTCGCGCATGTCCTTCACCGCCAGGCGGATCCGGCCCGCCAGCCCCGCCTGCTTCAGGTGGCGCTGGGCCAGCTCGATGGCCTCGGGGTTGATGTCGCTGCCGGCCACGTTCAGCGCGCGTCGGCTGCCCGCCTCGTATTTCTTCCGGGCGTCGGCGCGTATGGCCTCGAATGCATTGTGAGGCGCGCAGGGCCAGGCCTCCATGGCAAATTTGCGGGTCAGCCCCGGGGCGCGGTTCAGCGCGATGAAGGCCGCCTCGATCAATATCGTGCCCGTGCCGCAGCAGGGGTCGTACAGCGGCTGCCAGGGGTGCCATCCGCTCTGCAGCACCAGCGCCGCCGCCAGCGTCTCCCGCAGGGGCGCCTCGCCGTTCCAGGTGCGGTAGCCCCGCTTGGACAGCGGCTCGCCGGAGGTGTCCAGCGCCACGGTCACCAGGTCGTTGCGGATGGAGATGTCCACCTGGAAAACTGCGCCGGTCTCGGAGAACCAGTCCGCGCCGTAGGCGGATTTCAGCCGCTCCACCATGGCCCGCTTGGCGATCTTCTGCACGTCCGAGGGGCTCATCAGCTGGGACTTGACGCACTTGGCGCGGATCGGAAAGCCCGCGTCCTCGGGCAGCAGCTTTTCCCACTCGATGGCCCGCACGCCCTGGAACAGCTCCTCATAGCTGTGGGCCTCGAACTGGCCCATCACCAGCATGATCCGATCGCAGGTGCGCAGCCACAGGTTCGCCCGGAAGGCGTCGGCGAAGTCCCCCTCGAACATCGCGCCGCCCACGTCCATCACGCGCACGTTCTGCGCGCCCAGGTGCTTCAGGTCGCGCCCGGTCATGCCCTCCATGCCGAACGCGGCGCTCGCAATCCATTTCATCGCTCTATAATCTCCGTGAATGGTTATAACTCACTATTCTTCCACAATCTATTATAAATGAAAAACAAGCGCGCCGCAAGCATTGTGCGGCGCGCGCGAATATTTAACCTCTTTGCTATTTCACGAAATCCTCCCGCATGGGCGTGAAGATGTCCAGCAGCGTTCCGGCCTCCAGGCACAGCGTGCCGTGGGGCACGTCGGAGGGGAAGGCCAGCGTATCGCCGGGGCCGACCTCCACCGGCTCGCCGTCCACGGTGAAGCGGAACCGGCCGGAGCGCACATAGGTGTTCTGGCAGTGGGGGTGGGAATGCACGCTGCCCTCGCCGCCCTTTTCAAAATTGACCTCGACGATCATCAGCTGGGGCGTGTAGGCCAGCACCCGCCGGGACACCCCGCCGCCCAGGTCGTTCAATACCGCGTCCTTATGGAAAACCACATTTGCCTTCATGAAGCCTCTCCTCCTGATCCCTATTCCCTACTCCCTAGTCCCTAATCCCTAGTCCCTGGTCCCTCATTCCCCGTATATCTCACAATACAGCCATCCGTCCGTCACGTAGGTATAGATGGTGATGCTGCCGTCGCCGGTATAGCGGAAGGAGAAATCCCTGCCGGCGGAATAGTCGGTGAGTATGGCGTCGGAGGAGCTGTCCACGTAGGACTGGTTGTACTTGCTCCCGTAGGTGGACTTTTCGACGATGGAGATGTCATCCATGTCCTTGACCGCCAGCCACAGCACGCTGGCCACCTGGGCCACGCCGCCGCCGGTGACCTTCGCGCCGCGGCCGTTGATGGCCTCCACATAGCCGTACTTCTTGTAGCGGGGACCCACGACCTCGTTGAAGGAGAACACGTCGCCGTCCTCCAGCGTGGTATCGTTCACGCTCTCCGCCGCCAGCTCCACGTTGCCCAGCACCTTTTTGTCGCCGCCGCAGTCCAGGCTGGCGCTGCCCAGCAGCTCCCGCTCGTCCCCGTCGTCGCCCTCCGGGGTGAAGAACCAGCCGCTGCCGGAGGAGGCGTACTGGGTGCCCTGGCCGGTGATGTCCATGCCCAGCAGGTCGCGCACGTTGGAGGACGAGGCGCTGCCCTCGGAGGAGCCGAAGCTGACCCCGACGGAGTCGGTGTCCTCGCCCACCGTGATGGAGCAGTAGACATACTTGTCGTTGGCCCACATGTCGATGGTCATGTCGTCCTCATTGTTGGTGAAGCTGAGGTCGATGTCCGCGTCATAGTCGGTGATGATGGCGTGGCTGACATCGGTGACGTAGTTGTCGTTGAACCGGCTGCCATAGGTCTTCACCGGGTCGATCTCGATGTCGCCGCGCACCTGCAGCAGCGCCAGGTACAGCGTGGAGGCCACCTGGGCCACGCCGCCGCCGGTGACCATCACGCCGCGGCCGTTGGGGGCCTTCTGGAAGCCCCGATTGGTGGTGCGCCGCCCCACCGTCTCGTTGAAGGAGAAGCTCTCGCCATAGGGAATGTAAGTGCCGTTGATGGCCTCCACGGCGAGCCCTATGTTGTTCAGCTTGGCCTTGCCCGAACCGGCCAGCGGGGTCCGCGCGCTGTAGTACTCCGACGCCAGCGCCGTGGGAACCGCCGCCAGCAGGGTGAAAACCAGTATGAGCGCCAATGTCCTCTTCAGCATGGCTCATTGCCTCCCTTGCGTTTCGTTCTGCCCGTTAGACGCGCCATTGCGCGAAAAGGTTCACGATTATGCCGCCGTGAGCGTGATTTCGTCGTAGGCGGCGTCCTGGCTCACCCGCAGCCGGTTCAGCTTGATCAGCTCCAGCAGCGCCATGAACATGGTCACCACCTCCTGGCGGGTGTAATCCTCTCCGAACAGCTCCGAAAAGCGGCAGCTGCCCCGGCGCACCATGCGGCTGATGCGGGCCATGCAGCCCGCCACGGTGAAGCTGTCCCGCCGGATCTCCCGGCTGGCCATGCTGTCCGCGGCGTCGGCCTTCGCGGCCCGGTCCAGCACCCGGCGATAGGCCTTGATCAGCTTGTCCAGCGTCAGGCCGGTGATCTCGATGTTCGGCGGGGGCAGCGGATATTCCTCGGGCAGCTTGGTCAGCAGCGCCCGGGCCTCCTCCTCCAGCTCGTGCATCCGGGCGGAGACCTCCTTGAACTGGCGGTATTCCTCCAGCTGTCGGATCAGGGCCTCCTCCGGGGACAGCTCGTCCGGGTCCTCCGGCTTGGGCGGCTTGGGCAGCATCGCCCGGCTCTTGATCTCCAGCAGCGTGGCCGCCATCTGCAAGAACTCGCTGGCCGAATCCATGTCCAGCTCGTCCACCAGGCGCATGGTCTCCAGGTACTGCTCGGTGATCTGGCTGACGAATATGTCCTGGATGTCGATCTTGGCGTTGGAGATCAGCGTCAACAGAAGATCCAGCGGCCCGTCGAAGTCCTTCAGCGATACGATGTATGCCATGAAACCTCCGTAGTTGAATTGAGAATTCTGTCCGTTTATCCGCAATTGTCAATTCTCAATTGTCACTTCTCAGATGACCAGTCCCATTCCCCGCAGCGCCGCCACGCTCAGGCGGGCCGCGCCGTCGAGCACCTGGCTGTCGATCCAGCCCAGCGCGCGGCCCAGCAGGCCGGTGAGCATCAGCGCGAACAGCACGCCGCTGGCGATGCGGGCGGTCTGGGGATTGGCGAACAGCTGCCTGCGGCGCAGCACCAGGTCGTTCAGCACGTGATAGCCGTCCAGCGGCGGCACCGGCAGCAGGTTGAACACGCACAGCACCAGGTTCGTGACCGTGAAGTAGTACAGCATCTGGAAGAGGTAGCCCGCGATGTCGCCGAAGCTCTGCTCCGCCTGGTAGATGGCCACGTTGTAATAGTCATAGCGCTCCAGCAGCAGCCCCATGATCCGGGGCGTCTCCGGGTCGGCGGACTTGCGGATGCTGACCGCCAGGAACAGCAGCATCAGCACAAGGCCCAGCGCGAACAGCATCAGGTTCATCGTCACACCGGCCACGGAGACCTTCAGGTCGTCCCGGCGGAAGTTGCGATAGTTGCGGGGGTTCACCGGCACGGGCCTGGCCCAGCCGAAGCCCACCACCAGCATCAGCAGCGTGCCCAGCGGGTCCAGGTGCTTCAGCGGGTTCACCGTCATGCGGCCCATCATCTTCGCGGTGGGATCGCCGCAGCGGTTCGCCACCCATGCGTGGGCGAACTCATGCAGCGACAGCGCCAGTATCCGCCCCGGGAACGCCAGCAGGAAGAATATCAGCATGCCCTTCGGGTCGCGGAAGAATTCGTCGATATAACTGATCAAGGTTGACCTCCGGTAGTGAATTTACTATATTATAGCGAATTTTCCTGCGCCGCGCAAGGGGGAGGGAGGCATTAGGAGAGGCATTAGGCATCAGGCATTAGGCATTAGGCATTAGGCATCAGGCAATAGGCATTAGTCGGGTAGCCGGGAAACGAATCGTCGGGTCGGCCTGACGGCCTCCCCTCAATGGATAAGCCCGATGGTATTTCCTGCGCGTCATTGCGAGGAGCGAAGCGACGTGGCAATCCGGACCCCAAAAGCCTCCCCACCGCAGTGGGGAGGGGGACCGCTTGCGGTGGTGGGGCTCCCCC
>ONHI01000249.1 GCA_900317565.1 uncultured Eubacteriales bacterium | reverse complement strand
CGCTCCCGCAGCAGCATCTCCACGCTCAGCGCGATGACCACCAGCCCGAAGAACACCTTGACGGCGGACGCATTCACGCTATTCAGCAGAAACGCGCCCACGGCGCTGCCCAGCAGCGTCATGATAGCCGGCGGAACAAAGATCGCCGCGCGCAGGCTTTTGCGGCCCCTCCAGGTCATGATGACGTTGGTGGGGAAGCCCAGCAGCATCTCCACCGGCGCGATGTTGACCACGCTGTCGCCGAAGCTCATGATGGAGTTGAACACCAGCGTGTTCGCGAAGCCGCACAGGCCCTTCACATAAAACGCGGCCAGCGCCGCGACGATCCACAGGAGCATCCTCCCGCCTCCTTCCGCCGGCAGCCCCGCCGCCGACGAGGACAGTATAAAGCGCCAAGGCGCGGCTGTCAAGGCGGGGTTGGGGAAACGAAGGTTATGCGTGGATGAAAAAACCGGCTGGCGACAGAGCGCGCAGCCGGTGTAAGGCAGAATGGCTTGGATTGGGGACAATGGAAGTCCTGGCGGTCCTTATTCCGGGAAGCTGATCTCTTCCACCTGCGCGCACCCACGCAGGGCGGTGAGCCTCACTGTGCCCTCATCCCCGGGCTCCAGCGCCGGCAGCGTCGCCTTCACGAACGCCGCGCCCGCCGGCAGCTCGATGGTCTCCTCCCAGACGCCGTTGGAGGCCAGGAGCGTGGCCCCCTCCGGGGATCGGGCGGACACCACCGGGGCGCAGGGGGTCTTCACAAAGCGCACGGTGTAGCTGGCATATTCGCCCTCGTCCAGCCGCAGCAGCAGGCTGCCCAGCGGGTCCTTCCGGGGCGGCGGCCCGCCGAAGGAAATGCCGTCCGGCACCCGCGCGCCGTCCTTCATGACCAGGCGCGTGCCGTCCTCGGCGCGGTAGCCCATGGGGTTGCCCAGGGTCCAGCCGCCGCTGAAGCCCGCGGGGTCGTAGCCCGCCCCGGGCAGCGCGATGCCCTGACGGCGCTGGCAATGGCGGTGCGCGTCCGCGTTCACGCGGCAGTTCTCATAGCGCACGGCCTCCAGCAGCGCGTCGAACAGGCGGGCGGACTCCGCGTAACCGGGCCTGGGGCCGCCCTCGGTGCAGAATTTCAGCACCGCGTCGAAGCCCTCGGGCAGCCGGTAGGCGCAGGCGCCGGAGTCCTCGTCGTTCTCAACGGATTTCCACACCCACAGGTTGAAGCCCATGTGATGCGCCGCCGCGATCTCGTAGAACACGGCCATGTCCGGGTCCTTGAGCCGCCCCTCGCCGATCCACACCGGCACGTTCAGGCGGCGCTGCACTTCGATGAACTTGTACAGCTCCCGCTGCTCCGGCGACACGTTGTACAGGTGAACGGACACGCCCCAGTTGTGGTAGTCCGGGTCGTAATCCCGATGGAAAATGCTCATGTTCGTGGAGAACAGCGTGCCCTCCAGGAAGCAGATGTGGTTTTTGTCGTGCCTGCGGATGCGGGCGATGGCGTCGTCGTAGAAGCGCTCCAGCTCCGGCGTCAGGTGATGCCAGCGGGCGATGGAGATGGGCTCGTTCAGCAGGTCGTAGCCGCCCACGATCCAGCGGTCGCCGTAGCGCCGGGCGATCTCCTCCCACAGCGCCAGCGCGCGCTCCCGGCTCTCCGGCTCCATGAACATGTGGGGGATGTTGTCCAGCCCGTCGTCGCAGGCCAGGCCGGACTGGCCGCCCGGCGCGCCGTGCATGTCGATGATGGCGTACACCCGGTACTTCTCGCACCAGTCAAGCACCTGATCCAGCATGGCGAAGCCCTCACGGCTGAAATGGATCCCCGGCTCCTCGTCCATCAGCACCCAGGCGGTCAGGGGCAGGCGCACGGAGTTGTAGCCCCACTGGGCCATGGCCCGTATGTCCGCCTCGCCCAGGTGGTTTCGCTGCCAGCGGGGCCAGAAGTCCCGGGCGTACAGACTTCCGCACAGGTCCCGGATCACGCCGGTCATGGTGCGGGCGCTGGTGAACCGGCCCGGCAGGGCCAGGCCCGGCTTCATGCTGTCGCCCATATAGCCCGTGCCGATGCCCAGCATGAAGCCCTCGGGGTTGGTCCAGTTGCCCGCGCCCCAGCCGCGGAGAAGCACCTCTTCCCCGTCCCCGTTGACGGTCATCATGTCCCGGGCTCGTAAAAACCCCTGG
>ONHI01000083.1 GCA_900317565.1 uncultured Eubacteriales bacterium | reverse complement strand
GGCGCCCTCAGGAGGATGAAGCATGGTATCGATCACATTCATGGTCAACGGTTCCCAGGTACAGATCAGCGCCAACGTGGGCGACAATCTGCTGGCGGCGGCGCAGCGGGCCAACGTGGCCATCGACGCGCCCTGCTCGGGCAACGGAGCCTGCGGCAAGTGCCGGGTAAAGCTGCTCTCGGGCGAGCTGGACTCCCCCCGGACGCGGCACATCTCCGACGAGGAATACGCCCAGGGCTGGCGGCTGAGCTGCGTGAGCAAGGTCATGGGCGACGTGACCGTGGAGGTGCCGGACATCGCCAGCGCCTACCGCAGCCGCATGAAGGTGGCGGACATCTCCTCCCCCAAGGAGCTGGAGATCTTCAACCGGACCAAGGCGCAGATCGAGGCCGCGGGCATCGAATTCGGCAACGACCTGTCCTCCCTCACCGTGAAGATGGACCCGCCCACCACCGACGACACCATGCCGGACAACGAGCGCCTGACCTGGGCGCTGCAGGCGGCTACCGGCGCGGAGCGGGTGCGCTTCACCTATCACGCGCTGCGGGCGCTGGCCCGGGTGCTGCGGGAGAGCGATTTTGAGGTCCGCTGCGTGATCGAGCGCGAGGGCGACGCCATCAGCGTGATGGACGTGCTGCCCGCCGGCGACACGGCGCCCGTGGCGGGGCTGGTGGTGGACCTGGGCACCACCTCGGTGGCGGCGCTGCTGGTGGACATGGAGACCGGCGCGGTGCTCTCCAAGGCCAGCACCGGCAACGGCCAGATCCGCTACGGCGCGGACGTGATCAACCGCATCATCGAATCCGGCCGGGAGGGCGGCGGCGAGCGGCTGCAGAGGGCCGTGATCGAGGAATCCATCCGCCCGCTGGTGCAGCAGATGTGCGCCTCCGTGGGCATCCCCACCCGGCGGGTGTACCGCATGGCTCTGGCGGGCAACACCACCATGAACCACCTGCTGCTGGGGCTGTACAGCGAGCCGGTGCGCATGGAGCCCTACATCCCCTCCTTCTTCCACTGCGACGACATCCGCACCTCGTCGCTGCACATGCACCTGCATCCGGACGCCCGGCTGATCCTGGCCCCGAACATCGGCAGCTACGTGGGCGGCGACATCACCGCGGGCTGCTTCGCCAGCATGCTGTGGAACAAGGAGGAGCTTTCCCTGTTCATCGACCTGGGCACCAACGGCGAGCTGGTGTTCGGCAACAACGAATTCCTGATGAGCTGCGCCTGCTCGGCGGGCCCGGCCTTCGAGGGCGGCGACATCAGCTGCGGCATGCGTGCCACCGACGGGGCCATCGACAGCATGACCATCGACCCGCAGACCTGGGAGCCCAGCTACACCCTGATCGGCGACGCCGCCCAGCCCGTGGGCATCTGCGGCAGCGGCATCATCGACATCATCGCCGAGCTGTTCCGCTGCGGCATCATCAACGGCAAGGGCAAGTTCAACCGGGAGCACAAGCGGGTGCGCTTTGACGAGCACGGCATGGGCGAATACGTCATCGCCTTCAAGGAGGACACCGGGGCCGTGCGGGACGTGTCCATCAACGAGGTGGACATCGACAACTTCATCCGCGCCAAGGGCGCGATATTCTCCGCCACGATGACGATGCTCTCCAGCATGGGCATGGACCCCAGCGTGCTGGAGCACGTGTACGTGGCCGGCGGCATCGGCAGCGGCATCAACATGAAGAACGCCGTCACCATCGGCATGCTGCCCGACATCGACCTGGACCACTTCAGCTACATCGGCAATTCCTCCCTGTCCGGGGCCTACGCCATGCTGACCAGCGTCCAGAGCCGGGAGAAGGTGGACGAGCTGGCCCGGACCATGACCTACCTGGAGCTGTCCACCGAGCCGGGCTACATGGATTCCTTCGTGGCAGCCTGCTTCCTCCCCCACACCGACGCGAACCTGTTCCCCAGCGTGTCGATCTGATCGACAGACAACAAAACGAATTTCAAATGGGAAAATGGAAATCCAGGACGGCCCGATCAGCGGCATTCTCCATTTCACATTTGACATTTCTCATTTCCAATTATCTCTCAAGAAAGAAGGTATACCATGAATCGCAAGATCATCTCCCTCATCGTCGTCTTCTCCCTGCTGCTGCTTCCCGCCGCCCTGGCGGAGCCCATCGCCCGGGTGGGCGCGCTGAAGGGCCCCACCGCCATGGGCATGGTGGAAATGATGGACGCCAACGCCGATGCCTACGCCTTCACGCTGGCCGCCGCCCCGGACGAGGTGGTGCCGCTGCTGGTGAAGGGCGAGCTGGACATCGCCGCAGTCCCGGCGAACCTGGGCTCGGTGCTGTACAACAACACCCAGGGCGCGGTGCGCGTGCTGGCGATCAACACGCTGGGCGTGCTGTACATCGTGGAGCGCGGCGACACCGTGCACAGCGTGGCCGACCTGAAGGGCCGCACGCTGGTGACCGCGGGCAAGGGCTCCACGCCGGAATACGCGCTGAACTACATCCTGCGGGGCAACGGCCTGGACCCCGAGCAGGACGTGACCATCGAGTTCAAGTCCGAGCACGCGGAGTGCCTGGCGGCGATGCTCCAGGACGAGAGCGTGGTGGCCATGCTGCCCCAGCCCTTCGCCACCGTGGCCCAGACCAAGGCCGAGGACATGCGCGTGGCGCTGGACCTGACCGCCGAGTGGGACGCGCTGCAGGCGGACGCCGAGCAGCCCTCCGCCATGATCACCGGCGTGGCCGTGGCCAGGGCGGACTTCATCGAGAACAATCCCGAGGCCGTGGCGCAGTTCATGGCCGACTATGAGGCCAGCGTGAAGTTCGTGCAGGAGAACCCCGCCGACGCCGCCCAGCTGATCGGCAGCTTCGACATCTTCGAGGCCGGCCCCGCCGAGAAGGCGCTGCCCTTCTGCAACATCGTGTTCATCGCCGGCGAGGAGATGCGCGACAAGCTGTCCGGCTACCTCGGCGAGCTGTTCGCCCAGGACCCCGCCGCCGTGGGCGGCGCGGTGCCGGAGGAGGATTTCTACTTCTGATCGATCGACCCACACGCCCGACGGCCCCGCGCCGTCGGGTTGTTTTTTTGCCCCGCCCGCGCTATAATGATGGGGAAGCATCCAACCACCCATCGACATGTTCCGGCGAGGTGACAAGCATGACGCGACGCAACCGCCTTCCCCGCCGCCTGCTCGCGGCGCTGTTCTGGCTGCTGGTATGGCAGCTGGCGGCGATGGGCGTGGGCCAGCGCATACTGCTGGCCTCGCCGCTGGAGACGCTGGCGCGACTGGTCCAGCTGCTGCCCACGGCCGCCTTCTGGCGGGCGCTGCTGTTCTCGCTGGGCCACATACTGGCGGGCTACGCGCTGGCGGCGCTGGCGGGCATCGCCCTGGCGGCGCTGGCGGCCCGCTTCGGCGGGGTGGCCGACCTGCTCGCCCCGCTGCTGGCGGCGATGCGCTCGGTGCCGGTGGCGTCCTTCGTGATCGCGGCGCTGATCTGGGTGCCCTCCAAGCGGTTGAGCGTGCTGGTCTGCGCGGTGATCGCGCTGCCCGTGATCTACGCCGGCACGCTGGACGGGCTGCGGCAGGTGGACCCGGGGCTCACGGAGATGGCCCGGGTGTTCCGCATGTCCCGGCTGAACCGTCTGCGGGTGGTGACGCTGCCCGCGGCGCTGCCCAGCGTCAGCTCCGCGCTGTCCGTGGCCATGGGCCTGGCCTGGAAATCCGGCGTGGCCGCCGAGGTCATCGGCATCCCCACCGGCTCCATCGGCGAGAAGCTGTACAAGGCCAAGGTCTACCTGGCCACCCCCGACCTGTTCGCCTGGACCCTCGCCATCGTGCTGGCCAGCAGCGCCTGCGCGCGATTGCTGCGGATGCTGCTGGCGCGGATCGGCAAGCCCTGACGTGAAAGGAAGCATCATGAAGCTCGAAGTCATCAACCTCACCAAGTCCTTCGACGGCCGCCCGGTGCTGTCGGGGCTGAGCCATACCTTCCCCGAGGGACGGGTGAGCTGCATACTGGGCCGCTCGGGCGTGGGCAAGACCACGCTGCTGCGGCTGGTCGCGGGGCTGGAGAAGCCGGACGCGGGCCGGGTGCTGGGCGTGCCGGAGGGCGGGCTGTCGATGCTGTTCCAGGAGGACCGGCTGCCGCCCCAGCTGACCGCCGCCGGGTGCCTGCGCTGCGTGCTGCCCAAGGCCCCGGACCGGGAGGCGCGCATCGAAGAGGCGCTGCGCGCGCTGGAGGTGAACGGCGAGCCGGACCAGCCGGTGCGGGAGTTCAGCGGCGGCATGGCCCGGCGGGTGGCGCTGGCGCGAGCGCTGCTCTACCCCTCCCCGCTGGTGCTGCTGGACGAGCCCTTCAAGGGCCTGGACGCCGCCACCCGGGACAGGGCCGTGGCCTTCGCCCGCCCGCTGCTCGCCGGGCGCACGACGCTGCTGGTCACCCACGACGAGGCCGACGTGAGCGCCTTCGACGCAGACGTTCTGCGGCTGTAGGCACGTATTACTCCGCCCCGGGACACCCCGGGGCGGTGTTTTTATATCTATTTATCCGTATATTCCATTCTTTCTCTGTCTACTTTTTATATTTCCCCATCTACTTTTTCGATCCATACTTGTGTCCGTTCATATTTCCATCTTATTTGTCCAACTTCCGGGAGCTCCGGACCTCCTTCTCCTCCATGTTAGATGCCCTTAACCAGCATTTATCCCCCGCCCCATCGATCTATCTTAACAAATTGTGATGGACACTATATTCTGTGTTACGATCTATTGCCATAATATGATTCAATTAAGGCACATCCTCGCCAATTTACGACAAACTTATGAAGTACCCGTCATAATTCTGCTGCAATCGGCTCTTTTGGGAAGGTCATGTCTATTTTTATGCCAATCACCCCAAAATCAGGGTCTATCTTGCCATTTTTGGCCCAAATAAAGCTCTATCAGCCTTCAATTTCCCCGTTTTCACGTCTATCCGGCCTCTACCCTTCCCTCTGCCCGATCCCAAAAGAGATCCCGGGGGAGCGCCCGCGCTCCCCCGGGATCTTCAGGACATTCCGCCCTCTCCCCCTACTCCTCCGGCCCGAGATGGGTGTTCATGACGCGCCGCACCTCGTCCTGGGCGTGCACGAAGGCGTTGACGATCTGGGGATCGAAGTGGGTGCCGGAGCCCTCCTTGATGATGGCCATGGCCTTTTCAAAGGGGAAGCCCTCCTTATAGCTGCGCCGGGAGACCAGCGCGTCGAACACGTCGGCCACGGCCATGATGCGGGCGGAGAGGGGGATCTCCTCGCCGCTGAGCCCGCGGGGATAGCCCGCGCCGCTCCACTTCTCGTGGTGGAATTCGGCCAGGTTCCTGGCCTCCTTCAGGTAGCCGGAATTGGCCTCGGAGACCATCTGTATGGCGTGGGAGATGACGTCCGCGCCGGCGGTGGTGTGGGTCTTCATCTTGTCGAACTCGTCGTCGGTCAGCTTGCCGGGCTTGTTCAGTATGGCGTCGGAGACCTGGATCTTGCCGATGTCGTGCAGCGGCGCGGAGTTGACCAGTAGACGCCCTCCCGCTTCAGCTGGCGCATGATGATGTCGGTGTAGGCGGCGGTCTTGCGCACGTGGTCGCCGGTGCACTTGTCGCGGCTCTCCACCATATCGGCCAGCACCAGGATCAGGCCGTTCTGCAGCTTGCTGATGATCTCGTTCTGGTGCTCCACGTTCTCCAGCGTGTCCACCATGTGCTCGGTGGTCGAGACCACGGAATGGTACAGGTTTTCGATCTCGTCGCCGGTGTGGATGTCCAGCTGCTTGATGCTCTGCACGGTGTCTGTGCGGGCGGCCTCGGTGTCGTAGGAGGAGTGGCTGGTGGTCATGGCCATGGAGTTGATGGGCAGTATGATGTTGTATTCCGCCAGCCAGATGGCCGCCGTCAGCAGCAGCAGGAAGAAGCCGAAGAACAGCGACGTCACCCGGGCCAGGAACTGGTAGCCGCTGGTGGCGATGTGGGACATGTCGATGTCCACCGCGCCGTAGCACTGGGTGACCCCCGCGCTGTCGCGCACCGGCTGGTAGACCGTCAGCAGCCAGCCGAACTTTTCGTCGCTGATGACGTAGTCGATCTCCTCCCCCGCCAGCAGCTTCGGCAGGTCATCCTTGAAGGCATCGTCGAATTCGATCACGTCGCCGGGATTGCCGCCCTCCTGTCCGGGCACGTCCGCGTCGAACACCACGTGGCAGCCGTCCTCCATGATCTTGTAGACGTAGACGTACTTGATGTTCTTCGAGCTGTTCACCAGATGCCCCAGCGCCCGGTCGATCTCCACATAGCCGGGGGCGGCCTCGCCGTCCCGTATGAACTCGTCCACCCGGTCCGGGTCGATTGTCTGGGCCACCACGTTGACCACGCCCTTGGCCAGCTGCACCTGCTCGTCGATGGCGGCGGTGCGGTAGTGTATGAAGCTGATGCCCGTCACCACCACGGCGATGATCACCATCGCCAGCGCCACCAGCAGTATGATCTTCGAGCGCAGCGACAGCCCCCGGGAGTGCCTGCCGTCCGCGGCCTTCAGCGTCTTGCCGGAGAGGGGCGTCTGCTGCCAGCCCGCGAAGAACATCTTCTGGCGCAGCTTCTGGGGCATCTGGTTCAGCACCACGGCCACGATGGACACGGTGATGGCCTTGTCCGCCAAATCCAGCAGCATGTCCGCGGTGAACTGGGCCCAGAACTGGCTGAACTTGCCCATGGCGAACAGCCGCCTTGCCAGCGGCGCGGAGACGCCTATGCCGAAGTCGAAGCCGTAGAGCGTCCAGCTGAGCACGCTGCCCAGGCCGCCGCCGATCAGCGCGAAGGTGATGGCGATCACCGGCAGCTTCCAGGGCTTGTCGTAATAGCCGCGCCGGGCGAACCAGGCCGAGCTGATGGCGATCAGCACCGTCAGCGATCCGAAATAGGTGTTGTTGTAGTCCCGCAGGCCGGTGATCAGGTTGGTGAAAAAGCCCACGACGATGCCCGGGATATAGCCGCCCAGGGCCGCCGCCAGCGCGCTGCCGATGTTGTCCAGATAGAGCGGCAGCTTGAGCAGCCCCACCAGGCGGTCGCCCGCCACATTGATCAGCAGGGCCACCGCGCACAGCAGCAGCATGTGCCTGCGCTGCGTGTGCTTGTCCCGAAGATTCCTGCTCTCTATATCATCCATGTCATATTCCTCCATGGGGGGTCGTCTCATAGATATCCAACTTTATTATCGCAGAAATCGACTGTTTTGTAAAGTTAAAAAGGCAATTCCGCCCGGAATATGGCAAAGATGTGCGCTGCGGGGCACAAAAATACCGCCGCGCGAAGGGCGCGGCGGTGGATAGCACGTGGCTCAGTCGGACACGTAGGGCATCAGCGCGATGGTACGCGCGCGCTTGATGGCCGTGGAGAGCTGGCGCTGGTGCTTTGCGCAGGTGCCGGTCATGCGGCGGGGCAGGATCTTGCCGCGCTCGCTGGTGAAGCGGCGAAGACGAGCGACATCCTTGTAATCGATGTGCTGAATCTTATCCACGCAAAACGCACAGACCTTCCTGCGCGGCTTGCGGCCACGGGGACGGCGAATCCGTTCGCCTCTATCTTCAGACATGTTGCGTTCCTCCTTTTCGGATTATAGGGCGTGCGACGAACGCACGACCAAAGAAGAATTCGCGCCGTGAAACACGGGCGGGGAAGACCGACGCCGGGACGAATCGACTTAGAAGGGCAATTCGTCGTCGTCGACCTCTGTGAAGTCGTTCATTGCGGGTCCGGCATTGTTGACGGGCGGCGGGGTGGGGCCGTTGTCCCTGGGACGGGGCGCGCCCGCTTCGTCGCGGCTGCCCAATGCCTCGATATTGTCGGCGATGACCTCTGTCACATAGCGCTTGGAGCCGTCCTGCGCATCATAGGAACGGACCTGCATGCTGCCTTCCACCGCAACCTTGCGCCCCTTGGAGAGGTAGCGGTTGCAGAAGTCGGCGGTCTGCCGCCAGGCGACCACGGGGATGAAATCCGCCTCGCGCACGCCCTGAGCGTTGGCAAAGCGGCGCTGCACCGCAATGCGGAACGTCGATTGGGAAATTCCGCTCTGCGTGGTGCGGGCCTCGGGATCGTTGGCGAGATTGCCGATCAGAATGACCTTATTCATACTTCACACCATCCTTTGTGGGATGCCGTTATTCGGCCTCCGACTCGGGCTTTTCGTCGTCAACCACTTCGACGGGGGCCTCGGCGGGCGCTTCGGCGGGAGCCTCAGCAGCGGGAGCCTCGGCGACGGGCGCGGCCTCACGGGGCGCGTAGGGCTTCAGCGGCTCGCGCTTGGCGGGCAGCTCACCCTCATAGCGGACGGTCAGATAGCGCAGGACGCTATCGGAGATCTGCATGTTGCGCTCGATTTCGCGGGGCAGCTCGGCGGGGGCCTTGATGTACATCAGCACATAATAGCCCTCGGTCTTGTACTGGATGGCGTAGGCCAGGCGGCGCTTGCCCCACTCGTCCACGCGATCCACTTCACCGCCATTCTTCTTCACCAGGTCGGAAAAACGGTTGATCAGCTCGGTCCTCGCGCTGTCCTCCAGCGCGGGATCGATCACGTACATGACTTCATACTGGTTCATGATTCATTTCACCTCCTTATGGACTTCGGCCACGGCCGGTTTAACCGTGGCAAGGATGCGCCATCTCTCATTATACAATAAAACGCCCCGCTCCGCAAGGCGTTTTATTGTTAGTTTTTGGTTGTTGTCAGATCAAAACGCCTCGATCGCCCGCGCGGCGAATTCCGCCGTTCCGGGGCCGCCGGCGCCGTCGATGTTCTCGGTGAAGCTGCCGCCTCCCGCGTACAGCGCGCCCAGGCTGCGCAGCATCTCGGGCGTGCAGGTGTAATAGTGCTCGGTGATGTAGTCCCGCAGCTTCTCCACCTGCGCCCGGGCGGCGGGCGCGTCGGCGGGGCCGTCCTTCAGCGCGCCGAAGCCCGCCAGTATGTCCATCAGCCCCTGGCCCAGCTCCAGCTCCTCGGCTCTGTCGCGGCCCTTCGATTTCTGCCTGTACTCCTTGTAGGCCGGGGTCTGGCCCCAGCTCTCCCGGGCCTCGGCCATGTATTGGTCGATCCTGGTCATGTCAAACGGTTCAAAGCTCATGTGATTCACCCCAAATGCTCGTATTCCCTGCGCCAGCAGGATCAGGTTGTCCAGGTGCTCCCGGCGCAGCTTCAGCAGGCCGATCTGCTGGTCCAGCGCCTTGTTGCGGTCGAAGGACGGGCTGGCCAGTATGCCCGCGATGTCCTTCAGCGGGAATTGCAGCTCCCGGAACAGCAGTATCAGCTGCAGGCGCTCCAGCGAGCCCATGTCGTACAGCCGGTAGCCCGCCTCGCTGAGCGCCGCCGGCTTCAACAGCCCGATGGCGTCGTAGTGGCGCAGCGCCCGGATGCTCACGCCGGTCTTTTCGCTCACCTCGTGAACGGTCATCACGGGGCATCCCTCCCTTCATCGGGCGATGGTGGTCGGTTTGTGGGGAGCCCCCTCTCAGTCACGGCTGCGCCGTGCCAGCTCTCCCCCTCACGGGGGCGAGCCAAGAAGATACAGGGCGTTCCTCCTTGCCTCACCCCATGGGAGGGAGAGCCAGAAGATACGGCGTCTCCCTTGCCTCGCCCCCGTGAGGGGGAGAGGTGCCCGAAGGGCGGAGATGGGGAACTCCAACCTGATCCCATCGCCTTCACGGGTTATTATAAGGGGTGACGTAACGGGAGAGTCAAGCATGAATTTCAAATTTCAAATGGGAAATGAGGTATGCCCGGTCAATTCCCAATTCCTCATTCCTAATTCCTCATTCCTCATTTACTCCAGCTTCCTCATAAACGTCATTCCCTCCGTCTCCCCGGTCAGCATGCGGTTGATATCGGTGATCAGCTCGCCCACGATATCGGTGGCCTGGTAGAGGTATTTATCGGTGCTCCAGACATTCCCCTCCCGCACGGCCTTGAAGTCGGCAAACAGCGGGCTCTTGCCCAGCAGGTCGTCCACGCTGTACAGCGGCGCGTCGATGGAGGCGTTGTAGATCAAATAATCCGCATCCACGGCGGCGGCGTAGAAATCCTCCATGCTGATGGCGACGGAGGCCCGGGGGCTGTCCAGCGCGGCGGGATCGGAGAACACATAGCGCCCCCCGGCGATTTCGATCATGCCCGCCACGTAGTCCCCGGCGTTGCGCACCACGACGCTGCCGTCGCTGGCGACGTAGAAGAACGCCACGGTCTTTTCGGTGTTGGGAAAGTCCTTCAGCCTGTCGATCACCGCCGCCTGGGCGTCGAAGAAGGCCTCGGCGGCGTCCTCCCGGTCCAGCATCGCGGCGTAGAGCTTCACCCACTCGGTGCGGCCCAGCGGGTGCGTCTCATAGCTGGAATGCTCGATGAACACCGGCACGCCCAGCTGCTCGATCATCTCCTGCACCTTGGGGGTGTGGAGTATCATCGTGTTTTCCACGGCCAGGTCGCAGCCCTCGCCCACCAGCAGCTCGTAATCCGGCTCGCTGTACTTGCCCGCGTAGAGCATCTCCCCCGCCTCCATGGCGGCCCGGGCGTTTTCGATGTACCAGCCCTTGGCCTGGGTGCCGGACAGCCGGACGGCGTCCAGGCCGTCCACGGCGTCGAACAGCGCCATGGCCGCGGAGGCCGCCAGATAGACGGCATGCAGCGGCTGGCGGATGACGCGCACGGCGGCGTCCAGCCCGGCGGGGACCTCGCCGCCCTCGGGCACCACCAGATAGCGGTTGCCGTCGCCGATGCTCAGCAGCTTGTAGCCGCCCTCATAGTAATCCACGGCGAACTCATGGGCGTATCTCAGCGGCATCTCCCGCTGCCAGACCAGCCCGGGCACGTCCCGGTCCCGGTCCTCCAGCGCCGCGGAAGCCGCGGCGGGCGCTTCCTCCTCCAGGGCCTCTTCGGCCTCCGGCGCGGGCTCGCCCAGATAGATGTGGATGGTGTATTCGATGTCGTGGGGCTGGGACATCGCCGTGGTGGTGCCCACGACGGTCATGTCCGCGTTCAGCGCCACGGGCAGCCGGAAGATCGAGGTCTTGCCCTCATGCTGGGCGGCGTACTCCGCGCCGTCCGCCACCAGCCTGGGATAGTTCGGGCTGGAGAACACCAGCGTCGCCGTGGCCGCGCCGTCCGCCAGCGTCACCGACGGGCAGCTGATGGTGACCTTGCCGCTGCCGCCGGAGAAGGTGAAGCCGTCGGGCACGTATTCCCCGTCGGGCAGCGCCGCCTCCCCGCAGCCCCCGATGCCCCCCAGCAACAGCGCCAGGGCCAGCAGCAGCCCCGACAGGCGAAGTGTATTCCTCTTCATGCGTCGCGCCTCCCATGTGGATGTGATGGGTATATTATACAGGACTAAGCCGAAAATGTACAGCGCGGGCGGGAGATTCCGCAGGGGTGTGGCGGCGGATTCGCTACCTATTGGAATAATAACAACAAAAACCGCCCCGGTTCCGAAGAACCGGGGCGGAAGAGAGGGGATCAAATCTTACTTATTCTTTTTCCTCCAGGGTGACCTCCACGTCGAAGGTGGTGTAGCCGCCGCCGACGGTGAGGGTGCCGTTGGTGTAGTAATCGGAGCTGCTGCCGTTGCCATTGCCGTTGTTGCCATTGCCGTTGTTGCCATAGCCATAGCCGTAGCCGCCGAAGGGGAAGCCGAACCCGAAGCCGAAGGGGCTGTTGCCATAGTAGCTGTCATAGCCATTGTTGGGGGCCATCATCTGGGCATTGTTGTACCGCACGATGGTCAGCGTCACGGTGTCGCCGGGCTTGAAGGTGTCCAGCAGAGTGGTCAGCTCGCGGCTGGAGGTGACGCGCTGGCCGTTCACGGCGGTGATGAAGTCATACTGCTTCAAACCGGCCTTCTCGGCGGGGCTGCCCTCGTTGATGCCGTAGATGCACACGCTGGCGGGCGCATAGTCGTTCATGGGCTCGTCCGGGCCCTCCTGGTCGCGCACAGTCACGCCGATCTGCGGGCGGATGACCTTGCCGTTCTCTATCAGCTGCTGGGCGATCGGGTAGGCCGTCTCAATCGGGATGGCGAAGCCCAGGCCCTCGAAGGAGCCGCTGGAATAGTAGCTGCCGCCGTACTTCAGCGTGTTGATGCCGATCAGGTTGCCCTGGTAATCGAACAGGCCGCCGCCGGAGTTGCCGCTGCTGATGGGGGCGTCGTGCTGGATGTAGTTGACGTTGCGGGTGGTGTTGTTGCTGGAAACGCTGCTGCGCTCCAGGGCGGAGATGATGCCGCGGGTGACCGTGTTGGCCAGGATCTCGCCGCCGGGATTGCCGATGGCGATGACCGTGCTGCCCACGGGCAGGCTCTCGGAGGCGCCGATGGTCACGGGCACCAGCTTGTCGGCCTGGTCGCTCACCTTCAGCACCGCCAGGTCCATGGCGGAATCCGCGCCGACCAGCGTGGCGTCCACCTTCTCGCCGTCGGGCATCAGGATCTGGAAGGCGGTGCCGTCCTCGATCACGTGGTTGTTGGTCAGCACATAGCCGCCCTCGGCGATCACCACGCCGCTGCCCTGGGCAACGGGGCTGTTCTGCACGCCGCCGCTGCGGCTCCAGGTCTCGGTGTTGGTGATGATGCCCACCACGGAATTGGCGTTCTTCTGGGCCACGTAGATGGCCGGGCTGTCGTCCGCCACCGGCGCGGCGGCCTCGACCTGGGTGCTTTCGGCGGACGCCGCGCGGTTCAGCGCGATGCCGTCCAGGGCGAACACGCCGCCCACCGCCAGCGCGCACACCAGCGCCAGCGCCATCAGCAGCGTCGCGCCGCTGTTTTTGCGGGCGCGCCTGCGATTGTTCTTCATGGTCTTCATATCTATCTGCTCCTCTCGTTGGTTTTTTTATATCTTTCAGCCCGCCGGAGCTCTTCCCCCGGCTGCTGGACATATTATAAGATCGACAAAGGTCAAAGTCAATAAACAAACATTGCATGATTTGTGAACGAATTGAAAACGTGCAATTGACTTGTCCTATGGCTTCATGCTATAGTTTATCCGGACGCGAAACAAAATACAAAGGAGAGATTTCACCCATGGACGCAAAGCTGGTTGTGCGCAAGGCGCTGGAAAACGGGCTGGTGGTGCCGGCCTTCAACATCCCCCATCCCCCGATGCTCAAGCCCATCGTCCAGGCCGTCGTCGACGAGGACAGCGTGGCGATGATACAGGTCGCCCGGCTGGAGTGGGAAAAATTTGAATCCGTCAGCCTGGAGCACATCGCCGGGGAATACGGCAAGTACGCCGTGGAGGGCCACACGCTGCTGCACCTGGACCACGTGCCGGTGATCGACGAGGACCACCTGGAGGTGGATTACCTGCCCCTCATCCAGCGGGCCATCGCCGCGGGCTACCAGAGCGTGATGGTGGACGGCTCCCGGCTGGACCTGGCGGGCAACATCGCCGCCACCCGGGCCGTGGCCGACATCGCCCACGCCGCCGGCATACCGGTGGAGGCCGAGCTGGGCGCGGTCATGGGCCACGAGACCAGCCAGCAGTCCATCCCCTATGAGGAGATCTTCGCCCGCAAGCTGGGCTTCACCGAGGTGGACGACGCCGTGCGCTTCGCGAAGGAGAGCGGCTGCGACTGGCTGAGCGTGGCCGTGGGCAGCGTGCACGGGGCCATCGCCGACAACCTGCTGGACAAGAAAAAGCCCGCCGCCAAGCTGGACGTCGAGCGCATCGCCCAGCTGCGCGAAGCGCTGGACATGCCCCTGGTGCTCCACGGCGGCAGCGGCATCGAGCACGATTACATCACCCGGGGCATCGCCGCCGGCATCGCCAAGATCAACGTGGGCACCGAGCTGCGCCAGCCCTACGAGCGCGCCATGCGGGAGAAAAACGACGTGGAGTACGCCCGGGAGGCGGTCTACACCCGCTGCCGCGAGCTGATCCGCAATTTCCTGCACACCGCCGGGGACGCGGGGACGCTGGGATAAGGTAGTTCTTTCTGTTTCCTCTGTTCGTCTGTTGACAGGCAGTGCCGGGACGAGTGTGGAGAGTGGAGTTATGGTTTGCCGCGCAGGAGGGATGTTCAGACATAATCCTTGATTCCCGCGAAGGGATGGTTCTTTGTGGGGAGAGCGGATTGCCACGTCGACGCTTCGCGCCTCCTCGCAATGACATCATCTAAAACGATATGGCGTATGTCATTGCGAGGCGTTCATGCCGCAGGCATGGACGCCGTGGCAATCCGGTCTCATGATAATCAGGACAAATCCCGCAGAGATTTGCACCGCCACTCCACTCTCCACACTCCACTCTCTTCTCTCCTCCGCCACCCGTACATGGCCCATCTTATCCTATAAAAATGAACAGGAGCCGATATCCATGAGCTTTCAGCTGATCGAATACGTCGCCCCGGATTTCTCCCTGCCCGCGCTGGCGAACGCGCCGGACGCCACCACCCTGCCCGCGCCGATGGACGGCGTCGCGCCGGAGGGCTATCACGGCACCACCATCTTCCCGGAGTACTTCAAGGTGGGCGGCCGGTGGCTGCTGTGCGGGGAGAGCCGCATGGACTGCGTGACCGTGCTGCGCGGGGACTGGGTGGACGCGGTGGAATTCCGCAACCTGAGGGCCGGGGACAAGGTCTTCGTGGGCCGGGCCGAGGACGGCAGCCAGGGCATCTACGTCCACGCCAGCGGCTTCCCGGAGGACGCCGGGGCAAACGGCGATGTGTTCGCCTTCCGCCAGGGGCGCTCCCGGGAGACGGCCTTCTCCATCGACTACGACCATCTGTACGAGCTGCTGCGCCACGAGCGGGACCACGGCAACATCCTCTGGGTGATGGGCCCCGCCTGCGCCTTCGACCACGACGCCCGCCAGGCCTTCGCCAACCTGATCGCCGAGGGCTACGTCCACGGGCTGCTGGCGGGCAACGCGCTGGCCACCCACGACCTGGAGGGGGCCTATCTGGGCACGGCGCTGGGCCAGGACATCTACACCCAGCGCAGCCGCCCCATGGGCCATTACAACCACCTGGACACGCTGAACCGGGTGCGCAGCTACGGCTCCATCGCGAAGTTCATCGAGGGCGAGGGCATCGACAACGGCATCATCCACAGCTGCGTGAAGCACCGCATACCCTTCGTGCTGGGCGGCTCCATACGGGACGACGGCCCGCTGCCGGAGACCTTCGCCGACGTCTACGCCGCCCAGGACGCCATGCGGGCATGCGTGCGCCGGGCCACCACGGTGATCTGCATGGCCTCCACGCTGCACACCATCGCCACCGGCAACATGACGCCCTCCTTCCGGGTGCTGCCCGACGGCACGGTGCGCCAGGTCTACTTCTACAGCGTGGACATCTCCGAATTCGCCGTGAACAAGCTGGCCGACCGGGGCAGCCTGTCCGCCAAGGGCATCGTCACCAACGCCCAGGACTTCATCGTGAACGTGTACAAGGGCGTGCACCGGTGACGTGGCGCAAAAAGGGCACAAAAAAGACACCCTCACGGGTGTCTTTTTTGCGCCTGCCCGACACCTCAGGGCCTGTACAGCACCTTGGAGCCGGCGGTGAGCTTCGTGCTCCTGCTGATGCGGACGCCCACGGCCTGCTTGGACACGCCCCAGAAGATATACGTGCTCGTGCCGGTCGCCTTCTTCTTGGCGACGTAGTTTTGCAGCTTCGCGTTCTTCTTGATGTCCAGCGTCTTGATGGCGGTGGCATTGGCGTACAGCGTCTTCAGCTTGGTGTTCTTGCTGACGTCCAGCTTGGCCAGCTTGGAATTCCGGTTGCAGGCCAGGTAGACCAGCTTCGTGTTCTTCTTCACGCTCAGCGTCTTCAGGCCGCAGCCGCCGCAGTCCAGCGTGGTGAGCTTGGTGTTCTTGCTGACGTCCAGCTTGGTCAGCTTGGGATTGTCGGCGCATTTCAGCACCTTCAGCTTGGTGTTCTTCGCAACGCTCAGCTTGGTCAGCCGGTTCATGCTGACGTCCAGCGCCTCCAGCTTCTTGCACTTGCTGACGTTCAGCGTCTTGAAGTTGCAGCAGTAGGCCAGCACGCTCTTCAGCTTGGGATTGTGGGTCAAATCCAGCGACTTCAGGTCCACGTTCATGGCGCACTCCAGCGTGGTCAGCTCGGGATTGGCGCTGACATCCAGCGAATCCAGGTCGCAGCACACGCAATACAGCGCCGTCAGGTTGGGGAAGTATTCCAGGCCCTTCAGCGAGGAGCAGCTGGGCGCGCCCAAGCCGGCGTTCATGTCCGCCTCGGTGAACAGCGAGATCGTCGTCACCGCCATGCGCTCCGCATCGGACAGCGCGCCGTTCTGGTCGGTGTCGATGTTCGCGGACACGTACATGCGGAAATCCGTCGCCGGGAAGTGCTCGTTGTCCACCGGCACCTCCGCGGAGACCTCCTCCGCCACCGCCGCCGCGCACAGCGCCAGCAGCAGCGCAAGGATCAATATCAGCATTTTGCCTGCGTGCTTCATGTCAGGATCATCCTTTCCCTTTCCCCACCGTGGGGATGAATTAATACATCCATTATATGGGCATAGCCTGTATTTGTCAATCGCGTGCAAGCCGATTTCACACGCGTGCGACCAAATCGTTACAATTTTATAATTCGGGGAAACACAGGGCTTCGGGCGGCTTGCCTTGCAACCCAGAACTGCGGCGCGCGCCCACATCGCGGTCGCGCTGCCTTGTTCAATGGTTTGCGCCGGCAAGCCGCCCGAAGCCCTCCAAAGCGCCGATTTCCCAACATTTAACACAAATATTGGGCCTAAGGGGCTTGATTTTTCCATATAGAATGGCTAAACTATCATATGCAAGCGTTAGCACTCAGATTTCATGAGTGCTAACAAATCCAAAATCAACCGGGAGGTATGAACATATGAAGATCAAGCCGCTGGGCGACCGCGTGGTCATCAAGAATCTGGAGGCCGAGGAGACCACCAAGGGTGGCATCATCCTGACCAATTCCGCAAAGGAAAAGCCCGTCATGGCGGAGGTCCTGGCCGTTGGCCCGGGCGGAAACGTGGACGGCAAGGAAATCAAGATGAACGTCAAGGAAGGCCAGAAGGTCATCTATTCCAAGTACGCCGGCACCGAAGTGAAGCTGGACGGCGAGGAATACATCATCGTGCGCCAGAGCGATATCCTGGCCGTGGTGGAATAAACTCCCTCAGTCAACCTGCGGTTGACAGCTCCCTCAGAGAGGGAGCCCGCAAAAGGCCTCCCTCCGCGAGGGAGGTGGCGCGGCGGCAAGGCCGCCGTGACGGAGGGAGTTCTCCCTCCCCCATCTATCGAATAACATTTCGGAGGAAAAAATCATGGCAAAGCAGATCAAGTATGGCGAGGACGCCCGCAAGGCATTGCAGACCGGCATCGACGCGCTGGCCGATACCGTAAAGATCACCCTCGGCCCCAAGGGCCGCAACGTTGTGCTGGACAAGAAGTTCGGCGCTCCGCTGATCACCAACGACGGCGTGACCATCGCCAAGGAAATCGAGCTGGAGGACCCCTTTGAGAACATGGGCGCCCAGCTGGTGCGCGAGGTCTCCGTCAAGACCAACGACGTGGCCGGCGACGGCACCACCACCGCCACCCTGCTGGCCCAGAGCCTGATCCACGAGGGCCTGAAGAACGTCGCCGCGGGCGCGAACCCGATGATCCTGAAGAAGGGCATCGAGCTGGCCACCGAATCCGCCGTGCAGAGCCTGGCGGCCCAGTCCAAGCCCATCGAGGGCAAGACCGAGATCGCCCAGGTCGCGGCGATTTCCTCCAGCGACGAGACCGTCGGCCAGCTGATCGCGGACGCGATGGAGAAGGTCGGCAAGGACGGCGTCATCACGGTCGAGGAATCCAAGACCATGAAGACCGAGCTGAACATTGTCGAGGGCATGCAGTTTGACCGCGGCTACGCCTCCTCCTATATGTGCACCGACATGGAGAAGATGGAAGCCGTGCTGGACAATCCGCTGATCCTGATCACCGACAAGAAGATCTCCAACATCCAGGAGATCATCGGCCTGCTGGAGCAGGTGGTGCAGCAGGGCAAGAAGCTGCTCATCATC
>ONHI01000084.1 GCA_900317565.1 uncultured Eubacteriales bacterium | reverse complement strand
TGCGGATCGCGGGGGCGGTGACGGAGATGCGCTCGCCGATGGTAATGAACTTTGCCATTTTTATGTCCTCCCATGTCGTAGATTAAATCAAACCAAGCCGATGCGGCGACGCCGCACCGGCTTCACATTTGCATCAGGCGGTGAAGTCCTTGATGAACTTGACCAGCTGAACGGCCTCCATCGGGCCAACCACCACGTTCCAGCCGGGCAGCTTGGCTTCGATCTCGCCCTTCATGACGGCGACCTTGCCGGGGATGATCAGCGTGCGGGACTTGATCTTGTTCTCGATGTCGTTCTCATCGAAGAACTTCTTGATGGTGCCGGCGGAGAACTTGCCCGCGGCCCACGCAGTCAGCACGGACATGCCGCTGGCGTCGGTGATCAGCAGGTTGACGGGGCACTTGGAGCGCTCGTACTCGCCGGAGACCAGGAAGTAGGTCAGCGCGAAGTCCACGGTCAGGGAGCAGACGGAGTTCTCGTCCGCGCCGTTCAGGGCATAGATGCCGGGCTCGACCTTCATGGGCTTCTGCGGATCGGTGAAGATGTTCTGGCGCAGGCCGTACAGCGCCAGGGCCTCGGCGTAGGTCATGTTCTCCATGACGATGATGGAGCCATAGCGCAGCGTGAAGGCCGCGGCCAGGGCCGTCTGCATGTGCAGGTCGCCCTCGGCGATCACCGCCAGGTTCACGATGGAGGGATAGCCCAGGCTGCGATCCTGGTCCTTCAGGTTGCCGCGACGGACCATGACCGCGTTGGCGAAGGTCTGCTTGGCGTCCGCGCCGGTGCAGTCGATGACCAGGTTCTTGTTGCCCTTGCCCTCGAGCGCCTTGACGTTGTCGTAGATCTCGTTGATGTCCGCGCCGGTCACGCCCAGGGTGACGCCCGCGGCGGTGGCGGCGGCGTTCATGGCGTCCAGGTTGTCCTTGTTCGCGCCGTTCAGGATGGGCTTGACAGCCTTGCAGACGTCCAGCGCCGCCTTGGCGACGTCGGCGTCGGCGCAGTTCAGCACCAGCGCGCGCTCCGCGGCCATGGCCTTGTTGACCAGGGCGACGTACTTGTCCGCGCCGTTGCCGGCGTAGTTCAGATACAGGAACTCCACGTACTCGCGCTCGCCGATGCGCTCGTAATCGACCTTCTTGATCTCATCGATCTTGGCGTCGATCGCGGCGTCGTCCATGCCGGAGCACAGGGTCACGGCGTACAGGTTGCGGTTCACCAGGGTCTTCTCGTGGCGGAACAGCACGGTCTCGCCGCCCAGCTTGTGCTCGGTGGCGCCGGCGCCGACGGTGATGGTCTTCATCAGGGGCGCGGTGGCCTCGGACAGGGTGGCCAGGGCGTCAGCGGACATATAGGGGCACTTTTCGATCGGCACAGCGCCGGAGGCGACCTTCATCGCGAAGGCCATGCAGGTGGGGCTGCCGCACTCCTTGCAGTTCTTTTTGGGAGTCAGTTTAAAAATGTCAAGACCTTTCAGAGCCATGGTTAATATCCTCCTTCCCCGCTTACATCAGGCTGTCGATGAACTTGGCGATCGTGGCGACAGCGGCAGGGTGCTTCATGATGACCATATCGGAGCCGCCCACCAGGCAAGCGGAGGCGGTGCACACTTCCATCTCGATGCCGCGCTCGTCGAGGGGGCCCCACTCCGGGGACTCCTCTTCGGGGGACATGGATTCCTTCACGCTCCAGGTCTCGGGGGAGATGGGGGTCACGATGGGCATCTGGAGCTGCGCGTCGCTCTGGGCCAGAGCGGCGGCCTTCACGCGGTCCAGCGTGGAGGAGAGGTATTCAAAGCCATAGCCGGCGGCGGAGGAGCCCACGTTCATGCAGATGCTCTGCGCGGGCACGCCCAGCTGGGACAGCAGCACGTTCAGCTGCTTGGCCAGGTTGATGTCCACGGCGGATTCCGCGCCGACCTTCTGGTTGTAGGCCAGGCCCGCGGACGCGCCGACGGTCTTGTAGTTTTCTTCGCGGGAGGACAGGACCAGTATGTTCTTGCCCTGCAGCGCCTCGGAGATGGCGGAGAACAGCTCGGCGTCCTTGTCGATGTTCTTGCAGCCCATCACCAGGATCGGCATTTCGACCGCGTCCGCGACGGCCTTGGCCAGCGCAACGCAATCGGCCACGGAGGTGTTGTCGCCGTTGGGGTCCGCGCTCTCGAAGTGCAGGCAGATGGCGGCGGCGCCTTCCATCGTCTCGGCCCTCTTGGCCATGTCGACGACGGTCTCGCAGCCCTCGTAGAACTTCAGGATGCCGGGAGAGACGATGCCCGCCAGGCCCTTGTCGCTGATTTCGATGGCGATCTTGGGCTTGTTCTCGATGGGCGCGTCAAAGGTGTAGAAGGGCAGAACGTTTTCGCCGCCGATCACGATGCTCTTGTCGCCCGTGCCGAGGGTGACGGCATTGATCCTGGCGTTGAACGCCTGCTTTTTCGGAGTGAAAGCCATGTTGTATTCCCCCTGTTAGTTGTCGTTGCCCGGGGCCGCGGAACAGACCGGGTCCCTTAGAGTTTCAGTGCTTCCATGATTGATTTCAGCGCGACCTTCACCGGAGCGTCATCTGGTACCTTGGCGCTGGGCTTGCCGTCGCAGTCGAACTCGTACACGAGGTCGTCCTGGGGCAGCACGCCGATCAGGTCCAGGCCGTGCTTTTCAATCTCTTCCTTAACCCCGTCGTTCAGGCGTCCGCCCGGCGCGCGGTTAACGATCAGTTTCATCGTGCCGGGCTTCAGCTCCAGCTCGTTCACCATTTCGGCGATGCGGGCGGCGGCCTGTATGCCCCGGCGGGAACAATCGCTGATCAACAGCAACGTGTCGACATGGGGCAGCGTGCCCCGGGCGATGTGCTCGAGGCCTGCCTCATTGTCGACCACCATGTACCTGTATCGACCGTAATACTTGTCGATCTGCGTCTTCAGCACGCCGTTGACATAGCAATAGCACCCCTTGCCCTGGGTGCGGCCCATCACCAGCATGTCGAAGTCGTCCTCCTCGATCAGCGCGGTGTTGAACTTGTACTCGGCGTAGTCCTGCTTGCTCATGCCGGCGGGAATGGGGCTCTCCTTCATCAGCTCCGCCCGGGCCATCTCCTCGCGGATATCGCCCAGCGTGGTGTCCACCTCCACCCCCAGCACCTCGTTCAGGTTGGAGTTGGCGTCGGCGTCCACCACCAGGATGGGGCCCTTTCCCCTGTCGCACAGGGATTCAATGATCATGCCGCAGGTGGTCGTCTTGCCGACGCCGCCCTTACCGGCCACAGCGATTACATGCGTTGACACTTTCTACCTCGATTTAGATCAGATCGACGATGCCGGATTCCTTGACCAGGCGGGTCACGTCCTCATACTTGTTCAGCGCGTACAGGTGGATGCCGTCGATGCCGCAGACCCTGTATTCGTCGATCAGCTTGATGGTGTACTCCATGCCGGCCTCCTTGAAGGCGGCCTTCTTGGCGGCGATGGATTCCTCGCTCTCGTTGGGGGCGAAGGGATTCGGGAAGATCCAGTGCTTGGAGATGATCTCCGCCAGCGCCCTGGGCATGACGCAGCCGTTGCGGCTCAGCGCCATGTTGATGGTGGCGGCGGCGTCCAGCACGGGCATGATGCCCACGTCCACGGGCATCCAGATGCCGGCGGCGCGGATGGCGTCCATCCACCAGCGGAACTGGTCCATGTCCCAGCACAGCTGGGTCATGATGTAGTCGGCGCCCTCGTCCTGCTTCTGCTTCAGGAAGGAGATGTCCGCCTCGATGCTGCGGCAGGCGATGTGGCCCTCGGGAGAGCCGGCCACGGCGATGGTGAACTTATCGCCGAACTCCTTGCGGGTGAACTTCACCAGCTCGGTGGCATAGTGCAGGTCTCCGCCGGTGCCCGTCCAGCCGAAGGGAATGTCGCCGCGCAGGGCCAGCATGTGGTTGATGCCGTGGTCCAGATAGGTCTGCAGCTGCTCACGGATGCCATCCTTGGTGTTGGCCACGCAGGTGAAATGGGTCACGGGAATAGCCTTGCCGTCCTTCTGGATCTTGTCCAGCACCTCCAGGTTCTTGCCCACGTTGGTGCCGCCCGCGCCGTAGGTGCAGGAGATATAGTCGGGTTTCAGCTCATACAGGTGATCCAGCACGCCGCCCTCGCCGCACAGCTTCTGCATGCCGACGTCGGTCTTCGGCGGGAATACCTCAAAGGAAAAACCCATGCGGTCCTTCAGGATGTCCGCTACGCTCATGTTTGTTGTCCTCCTAGTCGAATGTTGTTGCCGTTTTTTGCTTTTTGTATCGTTCATGGGTTGACAGAACCACACAAATACACACTTAGTATAATAACACAAACCGGAAAAATAGGCAAGCGCCTGCGTCAAAAATTATGACGCAATTTGGCTAAATTAATGTGAAGAGAAACTTCTGCCGCAGGCCGTGGGAGCAGCAGAATACGGTCAGGCTGCCCGCCTGTCCCTCCTCCACGGAAAGCTCCTCCGGGTCCTCGCCCAGCAGCTGTCGCACGTAGCCCACCGGGTCGTCCGTCTCCACCTCGTCGAAGAACACGTCCCGCATCTGGTTGCCGGAGCAGCTGTTCTGGATCTCCCGCACCACTTCGTATTCGGCCATGTCGATCCTCCCCTCTGTAAATGTGCAGATCCTCCGCCCGCCCGGAAGGCGAAGGGCGCGCCCGCGCCATCCCGGGTAGAGCGAAGGATCTGATTATGACTGTATTTCGTTTTATGCCGACAGCCTCGGGCGGACCACGACGGTGCCGCCGGTGAGGTCCGCGGAGGCGATCTCGCCCTCGATCCGCTCCTCGCGGCCCATGATGTCGGTCAGCGTGACCACGCCGTCCTCGCATTCGATCAGCATGACGTTCTTCAGCACCTCGTTCTCGGGGCGCTTCTCGATCTTATACACCGTGGAAAGGCACATGTTATTCCCTCCTGTCAGGCCTTGGGCACGTTCAGCGCCGCCAGCACCGTGGACAGGCGCATGTTGCCCTTCTCAAAGTCGGATACCGCCTGCATCACCTGCTCGAAGGCGGTGCTGTCCCCCATGTCCTTCAGGCGGCCCGCCAGCTGGGCCAGCTCGTTGGCATGGGCGGCGTTGTGGTTGACCATGTACTGCATCAGCGCCACGACCTCGGCCCGCGGATCCATGTCGCAGCTCTTGCAATCGGAATTGCAGCCCGCCGCGCCGGGGCAGCCGTGGGGATGGCCATGCTCATGACCGTGCTCGTGGCCGTGCTCATGCTCATGGGGATGCTCGTGCACATGCTCGTGCTCGTGGGTGTGGGTCGTGCCGTCGGCGTGGGTGTGCTCATGAGTATGGGCGTGGCCGTGGGCATGGCTGTGCCCGGCGTCGTGGGAGTGCTCGTGGCTCGCGCCGCCCTGGTGGGCGTGCTCGGCGTCGTGCTCGTGGTGGTCGTGGGGAATGTCGTGCTCATGCATATATTCATGGCTGTGCTCGTGATCCATAACGTACTACCTCTCAGTCTGATTATTCCGCAACCGCTTCAAATTATACATCACGCGGCGGCGTTTGTCAAAGCCCGCCGGGGCCAATGCATTATCCCACAAAGGCCGCGATTCACGCAACCCCTCCCCGGGGTTTCCAATCAGAAATTCTTGCAGTTTTAACCTGGACCGGGGACGGCGGGATTGAATTCGCGCCGCGTATGGGTTAGAATCATCAGGAGGTGACGCACAGATGAACCAGGACAGCCGCAACATTCCCGCCGAAGGCCAGGCGCCGGAGGCCTTTGACCATGAATACATGCACGCCCATGGCATCGCGCACACCCACGAGCACGACCATGACCACGCGCAGGACCATGACCACGCGCACGGTCACCACGGCCACACCCACAGCCACGAGCACACCAAGGCCGTGCTGAACCGGCTGAGCCGCGCCATCGGGCACCTGCAATCGGTGCGCAACATGGTGGAGGAGGGCCGGGACTGCTCCGAGGTGCTGGTGCAGATCGCCGCGGTGCGCTCCGCCATCGACAACACCGGCAAGCTGATATTGCAGGACCATCTGAAGCACTGCATCGTGGACGCCGCCCAAGAGGGCGACCAGCAGGCCATCGACGATTTGTGCCAGGCGATCGACAAGTATATGAAGTGACAAACCGGCAGGGGAGCAAAAAAATGTGGATCCTTCGCTCCGCTCAGGATGACGATTCCCGTCTCGCGTCATCCTGAGCGAAGCGAAGGATCTGCTTTTTATACGATCCTGCGGATGTGCTCGTGCTTCTCCCCGGTGATCCAGTCCACGTCGTCGGTCAGCCAGTCCATGATCTCCAGCTGCCGGGTCTCCCACTTGATGGTGTCCTCCCGCTCCTCGGGGGTCATCTCCCGGTCGAAGGACTTGACCTTCTCGCAGTAGCCGAAGATATAGCCGCCGCCGTACCAGATGGTGAAGTTGCTGTCCGGGCCCTCGGACACGGCGTCCCCCCGGGCCGCGATCAGCCCGTCGTGGCGGCGCTTGTACTCGTCGGCGCAGCCGGGCTTCAGCTTCGTCACGAACACCCGGTGGCGGATCAGCGACTTGTCCTCCCGCACGATGCCGATGTCGTGGTACATCAGCCGCATGGTGCCCGTGGGGCAGATCACCTCGCTGTTGCCGTCGAACACCGGCTCCAGCGCCTTAGCAAGCTCCGGCTCGCTGTCCAGGTCCACGTCCTTCTCATATTCCCCATAGCCGCACAGCAGGTTCTGCACGGACCAGATGGAGAAGTTCCCGACGCCCTCCCGCGCCGCCGCGGCGCGGATCTGCGGGGCCAGCGCGGCCAGCTGCTCCAGCACCGCCGCCTGCCTGTCCGGAAACATCTTCAGTAAAAAGGTCTTTCTCTGCATGGTCTCTTCCTCTCCCGGTATCGTCAAATCTCGAAATCGCAGGCCACGGAGCTGCTGCGCACCTCGTGCATGCGCTTCTTCACCGGCATGTGCACCGGATGGGTCTGGTAGGCGTCGAAGGCCGCCCGGTCCTGGAACACGGTGGTCAGCGCCAGGTCGTAGGAGCGCTCGCTGCCCAGTATGTCCTGCCCCGCCTCCAGGTCCAGCATGCCCTCGATGCGGCCCTTCATGCTCCGGAAATTCTCGACCAGCTGCGGGATCTCGTCCTTGTATTCATCCTTGATCCTGAACATAACGATGTGGCGAATCACGGTCAATCAATCCTCCTTCAGGTTCTTCAGGTATGGCTCGGCGCGATTGCCGTCCAGTATCAGCTCCGCGTAGCAGCCGTCCATCAGCGCGCCGGGGTTGACGAGCATCACCCCGCCCACGAAGCCCGCGTAGGCCCGGTGGGTGTGGCCGAACAGCGCGATGGTCGCGCCCTGCTCCTCGGCGTAGTAGGACAGCCGGTCATAGCCGTATTTCACGTCCTGCAAGTGCCCGTGCACCGCCAGCAGCCGGTGCGCCCCGAAGGCCGCCCGGGCCATGCGGGGCCGGTCGGAGAACAGGTCGCAGTTCCCCGCCACGGAAAACACGGGAAGCTCCAGCCGCTTCTCCAGCCAGCGGGCGTCCGAATCGTAGTCGCCCAGGTGGAACACGGCGTCGTACTTCTCCCGCTGGCACTTCTTCAGCCAGCGCTCCAGCCAGACGCCCCGGTCGTGGCTGTCGGAGACGATGCCCAGCCGGGTCATGCCTCGCCCTCCAGCACGTCGATCAGCTTCGCGATGGCCCGGGCCCGGTGGGAGACGCCGTTCTTCGCCTCGGCGTCGGCCTCGGCGAAGGTCACGCCCAAATCGTCGGACAGGAACAGCGGGTCGTAGCCGAAGCCGCCCTCGCCCCGGTATTCGCCGATGATCTCGCCGTCGCAGCGCCCGTAGACCGTCACCGGCTCGCGGCCCGGGCGGCACAGCGCCACCGCCGCGCCGTAGTGGGCCTTATGGGGCGCGGGCTTGTCGGCCAGCTCCTTCAGCAGCAGCTGGTTGTTGGCCTCGTCGTCGCCGTGGACGCCGCAGTAGCGCGCCGAATGCACGCCGGGACGCCCGCCCAGCTGGTCCACGCACAGCCCGGAATCGTCGGCCAGCGTGGCGCAGTTCACCACGTCCATCAGCGCCTTGGCCTTGATCAGCGCGTTCTCCTCGAAGGTCTCGCCGTTCTCCTCCACGTCCATCTCCACGCCCATCTCCCGCATGGAGCGCACGTCGAAGCGGTCCCCCAGCAGCTGCTTCAGCTCCCGCAGCTTGCCGAAGTTGTTGCTGGCCAGCACCAGCTTGGGCTTTTTGCAGATGACCTCTGCGCGGCTGCCCAGCGCGTCCAGCTGGGCTTGCATCAGCTCCAGGCAGCCCTTCTCCCCCAGCGCCAGCAGCCTGTCCAGCTCCGCGCGGGTGTAGCAGCGGCCCTCGCCGGTGCCCTGGACCTCCACGAAGCCCAGCTGGCCCTTGCCGTCCCGGGTCATGACGATGTTCATGTCCACCTGGGCGCGGCTGTCCTGGGCGTACTCCAGGTCCAGCGTGCAAACGTCGTCGATCACGCCCGCGGACACCGCCGCCACCTGGCGGATGATGGGCGAATCGGCCAGCGCGCCCTCGGCCATCAGCCGGTCCACGGCGATGCACAGCGCCACGAACGCGCCGGTGATGGAGGCGGTGCGGGTGCCGCCGTCGGCCTGGATCACGTCGCAGTCGATGTAGACGGTGCGCTCGCCCAGCCGGGTCAGGTCGCAGGCCGCCCGCAGGGAGCGCCCGATCAGCCGCTGGATCTCCACGCCGCGTCCGTCCTTCTTCACGCCGTCCCGGGCCTTGCGCTGGGGCGTGGAGCCGGGCAGCATGGCGTATTCCGCCGTCAGCCAGCCCTTGCCCTTGCCCCGCAAAAAGCCGGGCACGCCCTCCTGTACGGAGGCCGTGCAGATCACCTTTGTCCTGCCGCAGCAGATCAGCACGGAGCCCGTCGCCATCTCCGTGTAGTCCGGCAGTATGCGCACCATGCGCAGCTCGTCCGCCGCGCGGTTGATCGTCTCCATAATGTATTCCTCCCGTGCATCCTTTGTTGCATCGCTCCGGCCCGCGCCCGCGGCGCGGGCCGGAGCGCCGTCTATTCAAAGTCGAAGAGCATCGCCGACTGGGTCTGGATGTAGTCGTAGACGATGGAATCGGCCACGTTCATGAAGCTGGGCACGCCCAGCTCGCCCTGTCCGGCGTCGTACCTCTGGCCGTCCACGTAGATCTCCACCGACTTTATGCCCTCGAACTGCGTGCAGGTCAGCACCAGCGCCTTCAGCGCCATGCGCCCGCCGTCGGAATTCTGGACCAGGTTCACGAATTCCCCGGTGAAGTTCAGCTTGGCGACGCCGTCCTCCACCTTCACGTCGATCAGGCCGCAGCCCGCGGGCACCACGCTCTCCAGCATGTCCCCGTTGCCGGGGCCCTTGGCCAGCTCCAGCACCGCGGTGTTGATGTCCGGCGTGGAGTGGACCATGCGGGTCACGGGCACGATCACCGCCCCGGAATCCGCTGGGAAATACAGCGTCACCGGCTCGGAGGCGGCCAGGCTGAGGGTCGGCTCGGCGCTCTCCAGGTTGATGTCGCCCCGGGTGAACTGGCCCGACACCGACGTGCCGTGGGTCAGCGTATCCCGCTTCTGGCCGTCGATCAGAAATTCCACCCGGTCCACGCTCTCAAACTCCGTCAGCGTCTGAACGATGGCGCTGATCATGTTGCTCTCCGCCGCGGCGTCGGCCATGTCCAGCACCTCCCGGCTCAGGTCGATGCGCGCCAGCCCGCCGGAGATGTCCAGGTCGATCTTCGTGTTCTCCGGCAGCACCGTGCGCAGACCCAGCCGCGCCGCCTGCATGTCGTTGCCCACGCTCTGCACCATCAGCTTCAGCGTGGCCTTGGCGATGCCGTCCTCCATGGGCACGTTGCACATCACCGGCACCAGGTAGCCGTAGTTGTCCTGATAGTAGACGATGGTGGAGACCTTCGAGGCCTCCGCGCCCGCGTCCGCCTCACCGACGGTCGCGCCGCTCTGGGCATCCATGGGCCGGGGCGTCTCCTGCGGCGCGGCGGAGGGCTCCCCGCCCCCGTCCGGCCGGGGCGTGGCCGCGGGCGATGCCGCCTTATCGGCGGGGCTGAGCCACAGCGACCATGTGCACGCCAGCGCCACGGCGATCACCATCAGCGCCAGCGCCAGCAGGTAGACCCTGCGCTGGTTTCCCGAAATATTCATGTGGAACCCTCCTTGCGTCATCCGTTTCGATTCAATGTATTCGACGCCGCAGGGGGGTATGCCGCGGGGACAGGTCTATTTTATCACAAATAATACGGTTGCGCAATCGATGGATTTGCATTATAATTGGTATCGAAAACAAGTTGAAGCCATTCGGAGGATTACATATGCCCTTTGACGGATTTACCCTGGGCCTGGTGGCGCGGGAGCTGGACGACGCCCTGACGGGCGGCCGGGTGAACAAGATCATACAGCCCGAGCGGGACGAGATCGTGCTGACCATCCGCAACAACGGCGAGAACCGCCAGCTGCTGCTGTCGGCCACGGCCAACTGCGCCCGGGCGCACCTGACCACCACCCGCAAGAACAACCCGCTGGAGCCCCCGGCGCTTTGCATGCTGATGCGCAAGCACATCACCGGCGGGCGCGTGTGCGGCATACGGGCGCTGGAGTGCGACCGCATACTGGAGATCGAGATCGAGCACTTCGACGAGCTGGGCGACAGGGCCCGCAAGCGCATCATCTGCGAATTCATGGGCAAGCACTCGAACCTGATCTTCGTGGGCGGCGACGGGCGCATCATCGACAGCGCCCGCCGGGTGAACGAGCAGATCTCCTCGGTGCGCGAGGTGCTGCCCGGGCTGCGCTACGAGCTGCCCCCGGCCCACGGCAAGCTGCCCTACGACGCCGTGACCGCTGAAAGCCTGTACGCCGCGATGGCGGGCATGAACGGCCCGCTGCACAAGCTGATCGCCCAGTGCGTCAGCGGCATGTCCGCCCAGACCGCCCGGGAGCTGGCCTTCCGCGCTACCGGCAGCGAGGACGCCCACAGCGACGAGATCGACCTGGCCGCCGCCTGCCGGAGCATCGCGGAGAGCCTCTCCGCCATCCCTGAAAGGCTCGCCCCGGCGATTCTCTTCAACGAGGACGGCGCGCCGGTGGACGCCGTGGCCTTTGCCTACCTCAGCCGCGCCCACCTGAGAACCGAGCGCTACGGCACGATCTCCGAGGCGCTGGACGCCTTTTTTCGCTCCCGGGACATGGCCGAGCGCATCAAGCAGAAGAGCGCCGCGCTGCACCGGGCGCTGAAGAAGAACGCGGAGCGCTGCGAGCGCAAGCTGGCCCTGCAGCGGGAGGCGCTGCTGGGCAGCCAGCGCATGGAGGAATACCGGCTGAAGGGCGAGCTGCTGACCGCCAATCTGCACCTGGCCCAGAAGGGCGCGAAGTGGGTGGAGGTGCCCAACTATTATGAGGAGGGCATGCCCCTGCTGAAGGTGGAGCTGGACGAGAAGCTGTCCCCCGGACAGAACGCCCAGAAGTACTTCAAGCTGTACCAGAAGGCCCGCAACGCCCAGACGCTGGCCGCGGAACAGATCGAAAAGACCAGCGCCGAGCTGGATTACCTGGAGGGCCAGCTGGACAACCTGGAGAAGTGCACCGAGGAATCGGAGCTGTTCGAGCTGCGCGCGGAGCTGGAGCGCTTCGGCTACGTGCGCGTGAACCACAACCGCCGCCAGATGAAGCAGCTGCCCCCCTCGAAGCCCATGCGCTTCACCGCGCCGTCGGGCCGGGTGATCCTGGTGGGCAAGAACAACCTGCAGAACGACAAGCTGACCGGCACCGCCCAGCCCAACGAGGTCTGGCTGCACGCCAAGGACATGCCCGGCTCTCATGTGATCATCGTGGGCGAAGCCCCGGACGAGGAGACGATACTCTACGCCGCGCGACTGGCGGCGCTGTACTCCAAGGGCCGGGCCAGCTCCCGCGTGCCGGTGGATTACACGCTGCGCCGCTACGTGAAAAAGCCCGGCGGCGCGAAGCCCGGCTTCGTGATCTACACCAACCAGCGCACGCTGTACGTGCAGCCCGCCGAGGAGCAGGCCGCGCTCTGACGACAAACGCACAGGAGGCAATCCCATGACCCGCGATATTCCCGGGGCCATCGCCCCTATCAGGGGCTTCCGCCCCGTCGCCTGGGAGCAGATCCCCGACCTCGGCCTGTACATGGACCAGGTGGTCACCTTCATCACCCGGGTGTATGAGCCGCTGTACGGCGAGGACATCCACGGCTATCTCTCGCCGTCGATGATCAACAACTATGTCAAGAGCAAGCTGATCCCCCGGCCCGTGG
>ONHI01000085.1 GCA_900317565.1 uncultured Eubacteriales bacterium | reverse complement strand
GTCGATGGTGACGGTCACGGTGTCGCCCTCGAGCGTCCAGGTGCCGTCCTTGGTCTCGGTCTCCTCGCCCTGCACGGAATTGCCGACGGCGGTGCCGTCTGCCTTCAGCTCGATGGTCATATCCACGCCGAAGGACGCCGGGGAAATGCTCATGCCCTCCATCTGCATCTCGTTCAGGTACCAGATACCGACGAACGCCTCGGCGGGGTCGGCCCCGGCGGTCTCCTCGACAGCCTCGGCGGTCTCGGCGGTCTCGGCCAGCGCCACGGCGCACAGCAGCATCGCCATCGCCAACAGTATCGACAGCAGCTTCTTCATGGTTTTGTCCTCCTGATTTTCCGGGATTCCTCCCTGTTCTCAAACGGCCCAGGGCCGTATGACATGAATATTATAACACAGAATTCCCAAAAATGCAGCTATTTCCCGGGGCGGAGGCTTTATTTTCACCGTGCTCAGTTTATCGCCACGTCCCGCAGCCTGTCGGCGAAGCGCTCCCGGGCCAACTCGATCACCGCCCGGGCGTCCGGGGAATCCGGCTCGGCCATCAGCGCCCGGGCCTCGTCGTGGGTCAGCTTCAACAGCTCCGTGTCGCCCGCCAGCGTGCCGATGCCGGCGGTCAGCGTGCCGGACTGGCGCGTGCCGAACAGCTCGCCCGGGCCCCGCAGCTCCATGTCCTTCTGGGCGATTTTGAAGCCGTCGGTGGTGGAGGTCAGGAATTTCAGCCGGGTGTTGGGCTCGGCCATCAGGAAGCACCAGGATTCGTGGGCCCCGCGGCCCACCCGGCCCCGCAGCTGGTGCAGCTGGGCCAGGCCGAAGCGCTCGGCGTTCTCGATGACCATCACCGTGGCGTTGGGCACGTTCACGCCCACCTCGATCACCGTGGTGGACACCAGTATGTCCGCCTCGCCGGTGCGGAAGCGCTCCAGCGCCGCGTCCTTGTCGGCGGGCTTCATCCGGCCGTGGACCAGCTCGATGCGCAGCTCCGGCAGCCGGTTCGTGCGCAGGTCCTCGTACACCGCCTCGGCGGGCAGCGCCTCCACGGCCTCGGATTCCTCCACCAGCGGGCAGACGAAATAGGCCTGCCTGCCCTGGGCGACCTCCCTGCGCAGGAAGCCGTAGAGTCCCTCCCGCTTCGTCTCCGGCACGATGCGGGTCTGCACCGGCGTGCGGCCCGGGGGCAGCTCGTCCACGATGGAGATGTCCAGATCGCCGTAGAGTATCAGCGACAGCGTGCGGGGGATCGGCGTGGCCGACATGACCAGCACGTTGGGCGCGTCGCCCTTCTCGCTGAGCAGCGTCCGCTGGCGCACGCCGAAGCGGTGCTGCTCGTCGGTGACCACCAGGCCCAGGTTCCTGTAGGCCACGCCCTCGGTGATCAGCGCGTGGGTGCCGATGGCCAGGTCCCACTCCCCCGCCGCGATGGCCTCGTGGGCCAGCCGGTGCTGCTTCGGGGTCAAGCTGCCCACCAGCAGGCCCACCCGAACGCCCAGCGGCTCCAGCAGCTGCTTCGCGCCCTCATAGTGCTGGCGGGCCAGCACCTCGGTGGGGGCCATCAGCGCGCTCTGCCAGCCGCCCGCGTGGGCCAGCGCGATGGCGGCAAAGGCAATGGCGGTCTTGCCGCTGCCCACGTCGCCCTGGACCATGCGGGCCATGGCCTTTTCGGAGCGCAGGTCCGCCGCCACCTCGCCGAGCACCCGCCGCTGCGCCCCGGTGGGCGCGAAGGGCAGGCGGCTCCAGAAGGCCTCCAGGGCGCCGTCGTCAAAGTCGATCTGCACGCCCTTCCGCCCCGTGCTACGGAACAGCCGCAGCGCGATCTGGTACAGCAGCAGCTCCTCGAAGGCGATGCGTCGACGGGCGGCCTCCAGCGCCTCCGGGCTGTCCGGGAAGTGGGCGTTGCGCATGGCAAAGTTGCGCTCGCACAGCCCGTGGCGGCGGCGCAGCGCCTCCGGCAGCTCGTCCGGCCACTGGCCCTCGCACAACTTCAGCGCGGCCTCCACGCTCTGCCGGAGGGCCTTTGCGGGGATGCCGGGGATGCTGCGATAGACGGGCACCATGCCCGCGTCGGATTCCACCGTGGGGCTGATGAGGCTCACATAGCCCTGCTTGTGCTCCGCCTTGCCGTACAGCAGCAGCTCCCGCCCCTGGGGCATCTGCTTCTTCAGCCAGGGCTGGTTATACCAAATGACGGGGATGGTGTCGGTGTCGTCGGTGACGTACACCTTGGTGATCACCAGCCTCCGGGCGCGGCGCTCGGAGACCTCTCCCGCCACGCGCACCCGCACCGCGGCGGTATCCCCCGCCTTCAGCTCGCAAAGGGGCACCGTGTGGGTCAGGTCCCGGTATTCCCGGGGCAGGAACATCACCAGCTCCCGCACGGTGTTGATGCCCGCCGCCTGGAAGGCCTTCAGCCGCGCCGGGCCGATGCCCTTGATCTGAGATAGAGAAATGTCCATAGCGCTCCTTTGGATGTTTGTGATGCCGGGCAGGGAAACGGATTGCCACGTCGGACCGGCATGCGCCGTTCCTCCTCGCAATGACATCGTGCGAATCGGGATCGTTCCACGTCATTGCCAGGGTATGATTTTCATGCGCTTCCCCAGTATCGTCGAAGGGGCGCCTTCTCGGCGCCCCTGCTGTGTCTGTATGCCGGCATTCTGACTAATGCCTGATGCCTGTTGCCTAATGCCTATAATCACTCCACCGCGATCAGATAGTAATACAGCGGCTGGCCGCCCATCTGCAGCTCCACGTCGCAGTCGGAGTATTGCTCCGCCAGCGCGTCCCGCAGGGCCCGGGCGTCGGCCTCGGCCACGTCCGCGCCGTAGTACACGGTGATCAGCGAGGATTCCTCGTTCACCATCTTCTCGGTCACGTCCCGGCCCACCTGGGCGATGTCGCTGCCCAGCACGCTGAGCTTGTTGTCGATCATGCCCATGATGTCGCCCTCGTGGATCTCCTGGCCGTCATAATTGGTGTCCCGCACGGCATAGGTGATGGAGGCGGTGTGCACCTGCTCAGCGGCCTCGGTCATGGCGGCCTCGTTGTCCTCCGGGGTCGCGGCGGGATCGAAGGCCAGCGCCGCGGAGATGCCCATGGGCACCGACTTGGTGGGCAGCACGATCACGTGGCGCTCGGTCAGCGCGCTGGCCTGCTGCGCCGCCAGTATGATGTTGGTGTTGTTGGGCAGTATGATGACGTTGCGGGCGTTTGTGGCGTCCGCCGCCTTGGCCAGGTCCTGTATGCTGGGATTCATGGTCTGGCCGCCGTCCACGATCTGGTCCACGTTCAGGTTGCGGAAGATCTCCGTCAGGCCCTCGCCCAGCGCCACGGCCACGATGCCGTAATCCTTCTGCTCGGCGGCCTTCGCGGCGGCCTCGGCAGCCTGCTTGGCCTCGCGCTCCCGGCGCTCCTCCATCATGTTGTCGATCTTGATAGAGTCCAGCTCGCCCAGCTCCAGCGCGTATTGCAGGGCCTTGCCGGGCTCATTGGTGTGCACGTGCACCTTCACCACGTTCATGTCGGAGATGACCAGCACGCAATCGCCCATGCGCTCCAGGCGCCGGCGCAGCCGCACCACGTCGCTCTCCCGCATGTCGGGGCGGGGATGGCTGACGATGAATTCGGTACAGTAGCCGAAGGTGATCTCGCCGATGGCGTCGTGGTCGTCCACGAATTCGCCGGGCATCGGCATGCCGTCCGCGCCGACCTCGGCGATGGCGTCCACCGGCTCGCCGGTCAGCGCCGCGTACATGCCGCGGAAGATGACCATCAGGCCCATGCCGCCGCTGTCCACCACGCCCGCCTGCTTCAGCACGGGCAGCATCTCCGGCGTGCGCTTCAATATGGAATCGCCCGCCGAGAGCACCAGCTTGAACATATCCACCACGTCGTCCCGCTTGTCCCGGGCCGCCTCGGCCTCCTCGGCGATGACGCGGATGACGGTCAGTATGGTGCCCTCCTTGGGCTTCATGACCGCCTTGTAGGCCGTGTTCGCGCCGGAGCGCAGCGCCTCGGCCAGCAGCTGGCCGTCGATGTCCTCATGCCCGGCCAGCGCCTTGGCAAAGCCGCGCAGGATCTGGCTGGTGATGACGCCGGAATTGCCCCGCGCGCCCTTCAGCGCGCCGCGGGCGGCGGCGTTGGAGACGTCCGCCACGCTGGTGTAGGGCTTGGCGTTGATCTCCTTGATGGCGGACGATATGGTCTGGGACATGTTGGTGCCCGTGTCGCCGTCGGGCACGGGGAAAACGTTCAGCGCGTCCACGCTGTCCCGGTTGTTGTTCAGCAGCGCCGCTCCGGATGCGAACATCTCCTTGAGCAGCATGCCGTCTATTCTCTTGCTAGCCATTGTTCAGTCTACCTCCCAAAGCTTCGCAGCGCGGATCAGACGCGGATGTCCTCGACGCAGACATTCACGCGGCCGACCGGAACGCCGGTGAGGTGTTCCACCTTGTATTTCACGGTCTCGATGATGGCCGCCGCGACGGCGCTGATCGAGATGCCGTATTCCACGATGATGAACAGGTCGATGTCGACCTTGTCGCCGGAGTTGCGGATCTTCACGCCTCGGCCCAGGTTCTCGCGGCCCATCATCTGCACCAGGCCGTCCGTGCCCCGCTTGGAGGCCATGCCCACAATGCCATAGCAGTCCAGCGTCGCATAGCCCGCGACGCGCACGATCACATCGTCATTTACGGTGACAACGCCCAATTCGGTATTGTATTTGCAATCCATGATACAGTCCTCCCTTTTCGTCGGGCCGGAAGCCTTCTTCAACGATCGTTTGCCGGAACACAAACAATCCTCCATTAACAGTATACCTTTTTTTGTGGGAATATGCAAGCAAAACGGCGGCCAACCGGGCTCGAAATGCCCGTTATTTTACATTGGCAGGGTTAATTTTGCGGATTTCAGACTTTTTACACGCCCACCCCTTGCGTTTTGGCGTGGGAAATGATATAATTTCACTGTTTTGATGTGGATATATCCCTGAGGGAGGTGTGATAGAGTATGGGAAAGTTTTGTGAGATCTGCGGCAAGGGCGTGGTGTACGGCAACAACGTGAGCCATTCCAACCGCAAGACGCGCCGCACCTGGGCTCCGAACACGCAGAAGGTTCGCGTTCTGGTCAATGGCGTTCCGCAGCGCATGTCCGTGTGCACCCGCTGCCTGCGCAGCAAGAAGGTTGAGCGCGCCCTGTAATCCGGCCGCCGATCCAAAATGAAAGCAAAGCTCACAGCGCGTATGCGCTGTGAGCTTTTGTCGCACACGGCAGGAGGTGATCGCATGCGCAAACTGACCGCCCTGGCGGGCGCGGAGGACGCCGGACGCCGGGTGAAATACTTCGTCCGGGGCGGCATGGGCGTCTCCTGCGGCCAGTTCGCGGCGCTGAAGCAGCGGGGCGGGCTGCTGGTGAACGGGCAGCCGGTGCACGCCAATCACGCGCTGTGCCCGGGGGACACCGTCACCGTGCTGCTGGAGGACGCCGCCCGGGAGAGCGCCGCGCCGGAGGAGGGCCCGGTGAACGTCGTCTACGAGGACGAGGACCTGCTCATCATCGACAAGTCCGCGCCGCTGGCCACCCAGTGCTCCCCGAAGCAGCCCGGCGGCACGCTGGAAAACCGGCTCGCCCACCGCTACCGGGACCTCCCAGGCGGCTTCGTGTTCCGGCCCCTGAACCGGCTGGACCGGGGCACCAGCGGGCTGATGGCCGCCGCCATGAACGCCCACGCCACCCAGCGGCTGCAAAGGCAGCTGCACACCGACGCCTTCCTCCGGGAATACCTGGCCGTCGTGGAGGGCCGCATGGAGGGCGAGGGCGTCGTCGACGCCCCCATCGCCAAGGAGCAGGCCGCCACCGTGCGGCGGGTGGTGGACTGTGAGCGGGGCCAGCCCGCCGTCACCCACTACCGCGTGGAGCGGCCCGGGGAGCGCTATTCCCTGGTGCGGCTGCGGCTCGAGACCGGCAGGACCCATCAGATCCGCGTCCACATGGCCCACCTGGGCCACCCCGTGGCCGGGGACTTCCTCTACGGCACGGAGCTGGCGGCGCTGCCCGGACGCTTCGCGCTGCACTCGACCCTTCTGCGCCTCACCCACCCCGTCACCGGCGAGGTCATGGCATGGGAATCCCCGCTGCCGGAGAATCTGGCATTGCTGTTGGAGGAAAACGAGCGTGATTGAAATAAAGCAAGAGAGCTTCCGGACGATGCCCCACACCGAAATGGCGTTTCCGGATGCCGATACGATCCGGGTGTGGAAGACCGGGAGCCTTGAGCCGGATATCAACACCTATGCCGCGGTGGTCGGCAGCGACTTCCACAACGGCACCATTGACGTGGACGTCTGCGGCAGGCTGCTGCCGGACGCGCCGGATTACGCGAGGGGCTTCATCGGGCTCGCCTTCAGGGCTGCGGACGACGGGCGGGAATTCGAGTCCTTCTACATCCGCCCCACGAACGGGAAGCGTTGCGACGATCCCATCCGCAAGGTCCACGGGTGCCAGTACTTCTCCTTTCCGGGCTACACCTTCTCGTATTTTCGGGAATTCGGGATCACCGGCTATGAGAACCGGGTCGACACGATCGCGCTGAACGAATGGAGCCACATAAGGGCCGTCATCAGCGACGATGCCGGGGAATTCTTCGTGGACGGTATAAAGGTGCTGGAGGTCCGGGGCTTCAAGCACGGGCCCCGCGCCAGGGGCAACGTGGGGCTGTACGTCGACATCGGCACGGACGGTTTCTTCCGAAACCTCGATATCCGGTATGCGGACTGAGCGCGGCATGGGCAGTGCGAACGAATACGATCTCTCCCCCATTCTCTCCGCCCTCTCCGCGGTGCGCATGCCCGCCCAGCCGGAGGAATACGACATCCACGCCGCCGTGGCGAAGGCGCTGTCGGAGGCGGGTCTGGAATATGAGCACGAATACAGGCTCGGGCCGCGCAGCCGCATCGACTTCCGCGTAGGCCGCGTGGGCATCGAGGTGAAGAAGGGCCGCCCCGCCACGTCCGGGCTGACGAAACAGCTGCGCCGCTACTTGGAATCCGACGACCTGGACGCGATGATCGTCGTCACCCAGCGCGTGACCCGGCTCCCCGACGCGATCTGCGGCAAGCCCGTATGCCTCGTATCGCTGAACCGGCTGTGGGGCGTGGCGCTGCCGTAGGGAATCGAGGGGCCGGGAATCAGGAACCCGTTCCTGATTCCCGGCCCCTGATTCCTCATTCCTCATTCCCCATCCCCATTCCCCACCAATCCGGAGGCTCCCATGGACTACTACGATGATTACACCGGCGAAGGCGCCATCACGATGGACGACTGCGGCGACTACGCCCCCGCGGAGCCGGACTATCCGGCCTATCTGCGGGACGTGCCCCCGGGGCGGCACGTCTACGGCACGCTGAGCTACAACCGCAAATCCAGATGCTGGACCATCAAGGGCGAGCCCTGCGTGACAGAGCTGGCGAAGCGGCTGTTCCCGGGCTGCGACGGCCGCGGGCGCGGCGTGGCCCGCTTCACCGCCCACCGGCGCATCATCGGCGAGCTGAACTGGCTGATGCTGCGCTATCCGCTGGAGATCCGGGAATCGGACCGGACCCGCTGGGAGAACGCGCTGGAGGAGGCCCGGGAGTACGCCGTGCGGCGGGAAGCCGCGCTGTCCATGCCCGAGACCGCCACGCCCCCGGCGGAGAGCTTCTCCGGCGAGCTGCTGCCCTTCCAGAAGCAGGGCCTGGGCTTCATGCTGTCCACCCGGCGCTGCCTGCTGGCGGACGAGATGGGTCTGGGCAAGACGGTGCAGGCGCTGGCCTTCCTGGCCACCACGGCGGCCTATCCCGCCATACTGGTGGTGCCGCCCCACCTGATCCGCAACTGGCAGCGGGAGGTGGAGCGCTTCCTGTCCCCGGACGGACGGCTGCGGGTGCACGTGATCAGGGGGCTGACCCCCTACGCGCTGCCGGAGGCCGACATCTACATCATACACTACCTGCTGCTGCGGGGCTGGAAGGAGGTCCTGCCGGAGCAGGGCTTCCGCACGGTGATATTCGACGAGATGCAGGAGCTGCGCCGCAACGGCACCGGCAAGTACAGCGCCGCAAGCCTGCTCTCCGAGGCCTGCGAGAACTGCATCGGGCTGTCCGGCACGCCCATCTACAACAACGGCGGCGAGATCTGGAACGTGGTGAACATCATCGACTTCCACTTCCTCGGCGACTGGGAGAGCTTTTCCCGGGAGTGGTGCTACGGCTACAACACCGCCGTGGTGGCCAAGCCGGAGCTGCTGGGTGAGCACCTGCGGGGCGAGGGGCTGATGCTGCGCCGGTTGAAATCCGACGTGCTGACCGAGCTGGCCCCAAAGCGGCGGCTGGTGCAGGAGATCGACTGGGACGACGCGGTGTACCGGAAGCTGATGGCCCCGGTGGCGCGGCAGCTGCAGCTGCTGCGGGCCACGGACGATCCCTCCCGCCGCGCCATCATCGAGGACGCCATTTCCCAGACCCAGCGCCAGGCCACGGGCATCGCCAAGGCTCCCTTCGTGTGCGCCTTCGTGCGGGCGCTGGTGGAGGGCGGCGAGAAGGTGCTGCTGATGGCCCACCACCACGCGGTGATGGACATCTATAAGCGGGAATTGAAGGCCCTGCACCCCAGGTTCATCACCGGGCGCGAGACCGATAAACAGAAGGACGAGGCCGCCGCGGCCTTCATGGAGGGCAGGACGGACCTGCTGTGCATATCGCTGCGCTCCGCCAGCGGCCTGAATTTGCAGCGGGCCACCTGCGTGGTGTTCGGCGAGCTGGACTGGTCCCCCGCCGTCCACTCCCAGGCCGAGGACCGCGCCCACCGCATCGGCCAGCGGGACTCCCTGCTGTGCTACTACCTCGTCTCCCCCAAGGGCTCCGACCGGGACATGCAGGACGCCCTGGGCCTCAAGGTCAGCCAGTTCGTCGCCATCATGGGCGACGCCACCCCCTCCCGGGAGGACCAGTTCCTCCAGCAATCCGAGGCCCGGGAACGCATCCGGCAGCTGGTGGCGAGGCTGGACGAAGAACAAGCGCAGAGCCCATAGACGGCCCTGCGCTTGTTTTTTTGTTTTATTCGCCCGATCTTACCGGAGCTGGCCCATGATCTCCCCCAGCTTCGCGATGGAGGTGAGGGCGCTCTTTTCAATCGACAGGTTGAAGCTGTTGTACTTGCCGATCAGCCGCAGCTTCAGCTCTCCGGCCTCCGCGGCGTTTGCCAGCGCTTCCACCAGCTCCTCGGGCAGTACGGCATAGGCCTTCTCCAGGGAATTGACGCCCTCCAGGGAGGCCGTGAGGTCCTCCAGGGGCAGGGTCCCACGCGCAGAGCCGGACTTCACGATCAGCTCGCTCAGCATGGGCCGGCGCACGCAGAGGCAGCTCGCCTCCACGGCGGGCTCGACCTTGACGCCATCCTCCGTCTCCCGAACCAGCAGGCCGAAGCGCACCGCCATCTGGTACATGTCGATGTCGGCCTCGCCGGACATGTCGAAGCGATAGGTCTCGCCGTTGGATATGAAGCCGCGCCCGGTCATGTCGTCGTATTCCACCGTCAGGCCGCCCTCGATGGCCGGCGTCAGATCCACGTCCACGCGATCGGCGATGGCGGCGAACTGCTCCTCGGCGGAAACCGCGATGACGTTCTGCTGCGTCTGCGTCATGGACAGCGCCAGCAGCTGGAGCCTGCCGTCCGCCGTACCGGTCTCCTCCAGCCCCTCTTTGGCCTGGAAGGCGCGGACGGCCCGCTCGGTGGCGCCGCCGAAGTCGCCGTCCACGGAGCCCTCGAGGTAGCCCAGGGTCCGCAGCGTCTGCTGCAGCGCGACGACCGCGTCGCCCCGGTTGCCCCTGACGAGGGTCTGCAGCTCATCCACATTGCGCAGCTCGGCAACCAGGCCGTCGTCCAGCAGCGCCAGCACCGGTCCCATGTCGGCTTCGGCCACGGTATAGAATTCCCGATTCGCGTAGATCAGATAATTGCCGTCCTGGTCCACGCCCAGCAGGTGGAGCGCCTGCACGGAGAGATTCACAGCCTTGCCCTCCGCGTTCACGCCCTTCAGCTCCGCCGTGCCCTCGCTGTAGCGCATCGGCACCGCAAAGGCGCAGGTTCCCGCCAGCATGAGCGCAAGTGCCAGTATGATCGCGACAGTGTTCTTCATTTATTTATCCTCCTCGATTGTCATTGGTCCGATGGATCTCCGTCCGGTCTGTCTCTGAAAACGCGCGAGCCGCGCTTGGGCTCAGCCCACCTTCACGCCGCCGGAGGTATACTTCGTGGCGTGCTTGACGCCGTCGGCATCGTAGGTGTATTCAATGATGGCGTACTTTGCCCTTCCGCTGTTCGGCTGCCCGTTCTTGCCGATGGTCGTCTGGCGTATCAGGCGGCCACGGTCGTCATACTCGTAGACGATGCCGGCGATGGCGCCCTTCCGCTTTGCCGTCGGCTGGCCGTTGCCATCGAAGTATTCCTCCCTCAGCTTCCTGCCCGCCTCGTCATACGTGTTGACCTGCTTGCAATAGCCCAGCCGCGTCCAGCTGTGGATCTCGTTTCCCTTGGTGTTCAGGTAGGTGATCTCCTCGATCGTGCCGTCCTCGCTGTAGGTATGGACGATACCGGCATAGCCCGACGCATTCTCTATGAGCTTGCCCTCCGCGTCGTAGTAGCACTCGCTGACCAGCCTGCCCTTGTCGTCGTACTCCCAGCGCTTCTCGGCGCAGCGGGTCTTCTTGGAGACGAACAGCTCCCGCTTCTTGTTGAAATACTGCTCCCTGATCTTCGTCCCGCTGTCGTCGTAGGTATAGCCGATCCCGGCATAGCCCTGCTTTGTCGGCATGACGAGGTTTCCGTCCGCATCGAGGTAATACAGCGTCAGCACCTTGTTGTTTTCATCGTAGGTCTTTTCGATGCCGGCATAGCCCGCCTTCAGCATTACCCTGGCATCATTCGCGTTGAAGTAGCCCTCCGTCAGCACGTTGCCGTTCTCGTCGCACATCGTCTCCTTGCGGGCATAGCCGTCGGTGATGTTCACGAGCGCACCGTCGCCGCCATGATAGACGGTATCGCGCACCTTGTTGTTTTCGTCGTAATCATAGGTCACGCTCGCATAGTCCTTCTTGCACGGCGATGGCTGGCCCTCGGCGTCATAATAGCTTTCCGAAATGACGCTGCCGCTCTCGTTATAGGCGTACAGGATCTGGTGATGGCCGTCCAGTTCGACGGGCGCGCCGTCCGGACCATAATAGCGCCGCCGGATCGGCTTCTTGCCGTCGGCATAGTCAAGCAGAACGACGGCATAGCCGTCCTTGCCGTTCACGCGCTGGCCTGCGCGATTGTAATAGCTCTCCTCGATCAGGCGGGAGGAAGAGTCATAGGTGCGCAGCACCGTGGCATAGAGCTTGCTGCCGACATAGAGCTGATCGTCCCGGTCATACTGCTGCTCCATGATCACGTTGCCGGCGGCATCATAGCGCCGGGAGAGGCGGTGGATGCCCTTGACCTCCATCGGCGCGCCGTCCGTGCCGTAATACGACTCGGAGATCGCCTTGCCCGCCTCGTCGTATTCGCGCAGCACGGAGGCATACTTGCTCTTCGTGCTCAGCATGGCATCGCCGTTCTCGTCAAAATAGCTCTCGCGGATCAGCTGCGCCTGATCGTTGTACACGCGCGACACGATCGCATAGCCGACTTTGGCGTAGACGCTTGTTTCGCCATCCGCGCCGCCGTATTCCTCGTAGATCGCCTTGCCGTTCTCGAACACGCGGCTCACCGTGGCATAGCCCTTCGCCCTGGTCGTGAGGGCATCATCGGCGCCATAATAAGCCTCCCGCGTCAGGTTGCCCTCCCCGTCGTACTCGCGGGTCACCCGGGCATAGCCCGCCTCCAGCTCGATCAGGCCGCCATTCTCGTCCCTGTAGGTCTCAGACAGCTTGTGCTTCTGGTCGTCGAAGACATACTCCGCGCTGGCCCAGCCCGAAGCACCGCACATCGGGTGACGCTCCGCGTCGAGCAGGCAGGTGTGGCACACGTTACCGAAGTCGTCATATTCCCTCTGTTCGACATACGCACCGAGGGACGGAAGCATCATCGGCGCGCCGGAAGCGTCAAAATACCGAGCCTCGGAGACCTTGTTGGCCTCGTTGTAGTCCCGCTCGACGATCGTCTGGCCGTCCTTGTTCGCACCGACCTTCCCGGTCGCATCGTAGTATGTAACCTTGATGGCATTCAGGTTTTCGTCAAACACACGGTCGATGCCGCTGTAGCT
>ONHI01000181.1:989-4641 GCA_900317565.1 uncultured Eubacteriales bacterium | reverse complement strand
CTCCACGCCCTCCACGATCACGGGGATGGTCATGGACTTGGCCATGCTGATGATGGATTCCAGGATGCTGATGCCCTTGCGGGACTCGTTCTCGCTGATGTGCAGGAACTGGGCGTCCAGCTTCAGCACGTCCACGTTCAAACTGCGCAGCATGTTCAGCGAGGAGTAGCCGCTGCCGAAGTCGTCCATCAGCACCAGGAATCCCGCCTGGCGCAGCCGCTGGGCCGTCTCGCGCACCACGGCGGTGTCCTCCACGTAGGCGGACTCGGTGATCTCGACCTTCAGCAGGTTCGCGGGCAGGCTGTATTTCTCCAGCAGCTGGGTGAAGTACTCCGGCACGTCGATGGTGAAGATGTCGATCTGGCTCACGTTCAGCGACACCGGCACCGCCGTATGCCCTTCGTCCAGCCACTTGCGCAGCCACTTGCAGACGCTCTCCCAGATGAACTTGTCCAGGTTGGTCACGATGCCATATTTTTCCAGTATCGGCACGAACCGGGCCGGCGGGATCATCCGACCGTCCTTCGTGCGCCAGCGCGCCAGCGCCTCCGCGCCCACCACGTGGCCGGAGGAGACCCGGCACTGGGGCTGCAGGCAGAAAAACAGCTCGCCGTCCTCCAGGCCGCGCTGGAAGTCCGCGATGATCTTGTATTCCTCGGTGTTTCGCTTATAGGTGGCCGAGTTGTACACCCGGATGCGGTTGCGGTAGTCGCCCTTGATCTGCTCGGCGGTCAGGGCCGCGTGGTTGTAGAGCTGCATGATGTCGTCCTCGGCGCTCTCGATCATGCAGATGCCGAAGATGGGCTGGAAGCCCACGCTGTCCCCCTGGGACACGATCAGGTTTTGCAGCTCGCTGTACAGGGCGTTCAGGCGCTGGATATCGTAGGGGACGAGCATGGCGAAGTCGTCCTGGCCGCGATAGCCCGCCAGGCCGCCGGTCTCCTCCTCCACCCGGTGCAGCACCTCGCCGATGGCCGCCAGCAGGAAGTGGCCCACCTGCTGCCCGTGCCAGTCGCAGAACAGCTTGAAGTTTTCCACGTCCACCGCGGCCACGCACCACTGCCCCACCAGCGTGGGCAGCTTGCGCTGGGCCATGGAGAAGAAGTCCCGATCGGTGAGCAGGCCGGTCATTTCGTCCCGCCGGCCCAGGCCGCCGCTCGCGCTGGCGGCGATGATCTTCCCCTGCTCCCGCTGTTTGCGCAGGGATATGTCGTAGATGTAGCACCAGACGACGCCGTCTCCCAGGCCGCTCCTCGGCCCGGCGATCATCACCTGGCGGGTCCAGATCCAGCCGCCGTCCACGGCGCGGAAGCGGAACTCCGCGGAGCGCGCGCCATTCCTGGCGCTCTCCATCCGCGATTGCAGCTTGTCCGGGTCCATCAGCGCGGAATAGGCGCCGCGGTCGTCGGGGTGGATCATATGGTCGACGGAGTAGCGAAAGAGCTCCGTCCACTTGCCCTCCATGAAGGGCACGTAGTACTTGCCCTCCACGTGATAGAGGTTGCGGCAATGGTCGTTGTAGAGGTCGATCTCCACCAGCTCGTCAAAGGGCGAGGCGTTCAACCGGTCCGCGAGGCTCTTGTGATCGTTGCCCACTTCCAGGTTCAACCATTCCGCGCTCATGCCGGTCCGCCCCCTTCCTGCTGACTGCTATAGTTCCCCGTACACTATATTATCATACAATATTAACCAATGCAAGGGAAGATTTCAAATACAATGGGGCGAGAATTGTATAGAATGTGAAAAATGGGATGTTTTTGTGTCGGCGAAGGGACCGTCTCCGCACCGCGCCCGCAAGGCTTCCCAAGGCCTTCCCTTCTCGGCTCCCCTTATAAGGGGAGCTGACTGACCGAAGGTCAGTCTGAGGGGTTAGGGAAGGTGGATTGACGCGCAGCGTCAAGACGGATGAGGTCGCCCGGGCCATACCCTCCGTCTTGCATTCTCCCCTCCGATGCACTATAATGGTCGATAACAGGACAGCCGCAGGTCCGACCCATGAAAGGAGCTCCCTCCATGCAATACCGCACCAACCCGAAAAACGGCGACCAGCTCTCCGCGCTGGGTTTCGGCTGCATGCGCTTCACCAAGCGCGGCGCGGCCATCGACCAGGAGAAGGCCGACCGGGAGATGGCCCTGGCTCTGGAGAAGGGCGTAAACTACTTCGACACGGCCTACATCTACCCCGGCAGCGAGGCCTGCCTGGGCGCTTTCATGGCCAAACACGGGTGCCGGAGCCGGATCAGGGTGGCCACGAAGCTTCCCCAGTACCGGGTGAATAAGATCGAGGACGCCGAGCGCTTCTTCGCCGAGGAGCTGGCCCGTCTGCAGACCGACTATGTGGACTACTACCTGATGCACATGCTCAACGACGAGCAGAGCTGGGCACGGCTGTGCGGCCTGGGCATCCGGGAGTGGCTCAGGGAAAAGGTGCAGAGCGGGGCCATCCGCAACGTGGGCTTCTCCTTCCATGGCGGCACGCTGCAATTCAAGGCGCTGATCGACGCCTTCGACTGGGACTTCTGCCAGATCCAGTTCAACTACCTGGACGAGCGCAGCCAGGCAGGCATCGAAGGGCTGAACTACGCCGCGGAGAAGGGCCTGCCGGTGATCATCATGGAGCCCCTGCGGGGCGGCAAGCTGGCGGGCGGCCTGCCCACCGGAGCCAGGAAGGTGTTCGAGGGCGCCGAGCCGAAGCGCAGCCCCGCGGACTGGGGCCTGCGCTGGGTGTGGAACCATCCCCAGGTGACGGTGGTGCTCAGCGGCATGAACGATGTCAGCCAGGTGGAGGAGAACTGCCGCATCGCCTCCGAGGCCCTGCCCGGTTCCCTCGCCGACGGCGACCTCGCCCTCTACGACAGGGTGCTCGCCGCCATCCAGAAGGGCACCCGCGTGGGCTGCACCGGCTGCGGCTACTGCCAGCCCTGCCCCAGGGGCGTGAACATCCCCACCTGCTTTGCCGCCTACAACTCCAGCTTCTCCGACGGCCTGTTCACCGGCATGAAGGAGTACATGATGTGCACCACCCTGCGCAAGGTGCGCAGCAACGCCGGGCTGTGCGTGAAGTGCGGCAAGTGCGAGCAGCACTGCCCCCAGCACATCGAGATCCGCAAGGAGCTGGACAACGTGAAGAAGCGCCTGGAAAACCCGCTCTACAAGATCGCCGCCTGGGGCGCGCCGAAGTTTTTGAAATACTGAGCGAGTCGCGGAAACAGGTTCATTTGGGAAAACCGGATTGCCACGTCGGTCAAGGCTTCGCCTCGACCTCCTCGCAATGACTCAGGACACTGTGTGATTGTCATGACCCATCACAGCATCCTGCAACGTCATTGCGAGGAGGGACACGAAGTGTCCCGACGTGGCAATCTGGTCTCCCTTCACAGGGGCGGGCGCCGCAACGGCGCCCCTACATATTCCGCGCGACAGCCGTCATTCTCCATTTTCCATTATCCATTTCCCATTATCAAAAACCGGTTCCCCGGCAAACTTCAACTCCTCACTCCACTCTCCACACTCCTCACTCAACAGTAACGCTCTTGGCCAGGTTCCGGGGCTTGTCCACATCCAGGCCGCGGGCGACGGAGGTGTAGTAGCCCAGCAGCTGCAGCGGAATCACGGCGAGGCTGGCCATGAAGTGCTGGTCGGCCTTGGGGAT
>ONHI01000181.1:0-943 GCA_900317565.1 uncultured Eubacteriales bacterium | reverse complement strand
CGGCGGTGTCCTCCACGCTGTAGTGGCCGTAACCCGTGAGGCCCATCAGATACGCGCCCCGGGCCTTGCACTCCACCATGTTGCTGATGGTCTTTTCAAACAGGTCGTTCTGGGTCAGCACGCCGATGACCAGCGTGCCGTTCTCCAGCAGGCTGATCGTGCCGTGCTTCAGCTCGCCGGCGGCGTAGGCCTCGGAGTGGATGTAGCTGATCTCCTTCATCTTGAGGCTGCCCTCCAGGCTCACGGCGTAGTCGATGCCCCGGCCGATGAAGAACACGTCCCTGGCGTTGGAATACTTCGACGCGAACCACTGGATGCGCTCCTTGTCCTCCAGCACCCGCGCCATCTTCTCCGGCAGGGCGTTCAGCTCGTCGATGTAATGGGCCACGTCCGCGTCATCGATGGTCCCCCGCGCCCGGGCGGTGGCCACGGCCAGCACGTACATCGCCGCCAACTGGGCGGAATAGGCCTTCGTCGTGGCCACGGCGATCTCCGGGCCCGCCAGGGTGTAGAGCACGCTGTCGGCCTCCCGGGCGATGGTGGAGCCCACCACGTTCACCACGGCCAGCGTGCGGATGCCCGCCGCCTTCGCCGCCCGAAGCGCCGCCAGGCTGTCCGCCGTCTCGCCGGACTGGGAGATGACGATCACCAGCGCGTCCTTGTCCAGCAGCAGCTTCCGGTAGCGGAACTCCGAGGCCAGCTCCACCCGCACGGGCAGGGCGGCCATGTCCTCCAGCACGTACTGGGCGGCCATGCCCACATGCCAGGCAGAGCCGCAGGCCACGATGTGGGCCTGGGAGACGGAGGCCAGGGTCTCATCGGTCAGCCCCGCGGCGGACAGGTCGATCTTCCCGTCCCGGATCAGGCTCGCCAGGGTGTCCCGCACGGCGGCGGGCTGCTCGTGGATCTCCTTGATCATGAAGTGCTCGAAGCCGCCCTTCTC
>ONHI01000257.1 GCA_900317565.1 uncultured Eubacteriales bacterium | reverse complement strand
CCTGGTGCGCTTCATGAACGAGCGGGGCAGCCGGCGCAAATCTTGGCAGCCCCGGCGAAATATAGAACACAAGTTCGATAAAAAACACCCCCAGCGGACTCGCACGGCGACCCGGCGGGCATCCGAGCTCTACAGCGAGTCGTTGATCGTGAACGACAGCGGCGTGAAGCGCCGTTCCAATGCCACTTCTAAAGGTAGTGCCGGGCGCAGGAGCGACTCGCTGGCGGAAGACATGAGCCACCCGATCCGGGACGTGAACCAGCTGACCCGCAATGGCAAGAAGCTGGACAACGAGAACGTGGAGAAGGCCGCCCGGGCGAAGGACGAGCTGTTCGACAGCTTCGACGATTTCGACCGCCTGGAGGCGGAGGCCGCGGCCTTTGACCAAGAACAGAAGGGAGAATTACTTACCGAAAAGCCATTTAAGCCGGAACGCCCATCTTTTTTCAATCAAGATACGCCTAAGAACGTCCTGGTGGTGAAGGCGGACAAGAAGACGAACGTGTCCATCGACGATTTGAAGATCCAGCCGGAGGCCTACGAGGCCCCGGACGAGGACGAGGCGCCCTTCGACATTCCGGGAAAGAAGACCGCGGAGGCGGGCATTGCCGCCGGCATTGCCGAGAAAAGGAGCTTCGGCAAGCTGAAGCGGGCGAAGGAGCCGGTGGTGGTGGAGGACGCGCCGCCGCCCTACAACTATCCGCCCATTGACCTGCTGGCCCGGGGCGATGGGACCGACGACACCGACCACAGCGCCCGCGACATGCAGAAGGCGCAGCGTCTGGAGGAAACGCTGAAGAGCTTCGGCATTTCCGCCAGGCTGACGGGCATTGCCCACGGCCCGGCGGTGACCCGCTTTGAGCTGCAGCCGGCGCCGGGCGTGAAGGTGAGCCGCATCACGTCCCTGGCGGACGACATCGCGCTGAACCTGGCGGCGATGAGCGTGCGCATCGAGGCGCCGATCCCCGGCAAGGCCGCGGTGGGCGTGGAGATCCCCAACGACAAGGTGGAGATGGTGCGCCTGCGCGACGTGCTGGAGTCCGCCGACGCCCGCAAGCACCCCAGCAAGATTGCTGTGGGCCTGGGCAAGGACAACTCCGGCCGCTACATCGTGGCGGACATTGCGAAGATGCCCCACGTGCTGATCGCGGGCCAGACCGGTTCCGGTAAGTCCGTCTGCATCAATGCCATCATCACGTCGATCCTGTTCCGGTCCTCGCCGGAGGAGGTCAAGCTGATCCTGATCGACCCGAAGGTGGTGGAGCTGAGCATCTACAACGACATTCCGCACCTGGTCTGCCCGGTGGTCACGGACCCGAAGAAGGCCGCCAGCGCGCTGGATTGGGCCGTGGCGGAGATGACGAAGCGCTACAAGCTGTTCGCGGAGCGGGGCGTGCGCGACATCAAGGGCTACAACAAGTCCCTGAAGGACGGGGAGAAGCTGATGCCCCAGATGGTCATCATCATCGACGAGCTGGCGGACCTGATGATGGTCAGCCCCGGCGAGGTGGAGGATTCCATCTGCCGCCTGGCCCAGCTGGCCCGCGCCTGCGGCATGCACCTGGTCATCGCCACCCAGCGCCCGTCCGTGAACGTCATCACCGGCATCATCAAGGCCAACATCCCCACCCGCATCGCCTTCTCCGTGGCCAGCCAGGTGGACAGCCGCACCATGATCGACCACGGCGGCGCGGAAAAGCTGCTGGGCAACGGCGACATGCTGTTCGTGCCCAACGGAATGAAGAGCATGCGCGTGCAGGGCGCGTGGGTGTCCGACGACGAGGTGCACGCCATCGTGGAGTACATCAAGCAGTCCGGCGAGGCCAATTACGATCCGGACATGCTGGAGCACATGGAAAACGCCGTGCGCACCGACGCCGAGAAGGAGGAGGTGGCCAGCGAGTACGACCCGCGGCTGCCCGAGGCCATCGACATCGTCATCGACATGGGCCAGGCCTCCATCTCCATGCTCCAGCGGCGCATGCGCATCGGCTATGCCAAGGCCGGCCGCCTCATCGACGAGATGGCCCAGCGCGGCATCGTCTCCGAGGCCGATGGCGCCAAGCCCCGGCAGGTGCTCATCACCCGCGAGGAGGCCCA
>ONHI01000199.1 GCA_900317565.1 uncultured Eubacteriales bacterium | reverse complement strand
GTGACGATGATCTGCGCCGCCGACGGCGCGGGCGCGCTGCTGGTGCCCACGCTGGGCGCGACGCTGGCGGGCTCGGTGTACGGCGACCACTGCTCGCCGATCTCCGACACGACAATACTGGCCTCCACCGGCGCGGCCTGCGAGCACATCAGACATGTGGAGACCCAGCTGCCCTACGCCACGCTGGTGGCCGTTGTCTGCGCGGTGGGCTACCTGATCGCTGGCTTCACGCTCACGCCATGGATTGCCTTGGTCGCCTGTGCGGCGCTGCTGGTCAGCGTGCTCTTCATACTGAATCGCGTGGCTTTGAGGCGCATAAAAGCCTGAGAGGAGTATTGAGATATGAACGCACATGTTTGGATGGGCATACTGCTGCCCTTTCTGGGCACCAGCCTCGGCGCGGCGATGGTGTTCGTGCTAAAGGACAGAATATCCGACGGCGTACAGCGAATGCTCACGGGTTTTGCTGCGGGCGTGATGGTCGCGGCCTCCTTCTGGAGCCTGCTGCAGCCCGCGCTGGAAGGCGCGGAGCAAATGGGAAAGCTGTCCTTCATTCCCGCCGCCGTGGGATTTCTGGTGGGCATTGGCTTTTTGTTGCTGCTGGACAACGTGACGCCCCACATGCACATGGATGAGCAGTCCGAGGGCCCGAAAAGCAGCCTGAAGCGCACAACGAAGCTGATCCTGGCGGTGACCCTTCACAACATCCCGGAGGGCATGGCTGTAGGCGTGGTCTACGCGGGCTGGGTCGCGGGCGAGACGGGCGTGAGCCAGGCGGCGGCCTTCGCGCTGGCGCTGGGCATCGCGCTGCAGAACTTCCCGGAGGGCGCGATTGTCTCCATGCCTCTGCGGGCGGCGGGCATGCCGAAGGTCAAAACCTTCTGGTACGGCGTGCTGTCCGGGATCGTGGAGCCCATCGCGGCCCTGATCACCATCGCCGCGGCCAGCACGGTGGTGTCCATACTGCCTTACCTGCTGGCCTTTGCTGCGGGCGCGATGTTTTACGTCGTGGTGGAGGAACTCATCCCAGAGATGTCCGAAGGCGAGCACTCCAATGTGGGCACGGTGGCCTTCGCGCTGGGGTTTGTGTTGATGATGGTGCTGGATGTGGCGCTGGGATAATAAAAACGAGGAGGAAAAACAATGTTTGATTATGATGTTGCTTACTTGGGAAGCGGACATTCCTGCTGGCATGGCGCTTTGACGCTCAAGGCTGCCGGTAAGAGGGTCGTTCTTATGGATCACGATCTGCCGGGCGGCACCTGCACCAACTATGGCTGCGATGCCAAGATTCTGCTGGACGGGCCGTTTGAGTTTATGGAAGGACTGCAGCGATATCAGGATGTGTGCGTGAGTGACGTGGGAACCATCGACTGGAAGAAGCTGATGGCCTACAAAAAGAAGCACCTGACCCCGTTTTCGGAGTTCATTCCCGGCATGCTGAAGCAGACGGGGATCGACTTCATCCGCGAGAGGGGCAGGCTGCTGGACGCGCATACCATTCAGGCGGGCGATAAGACCATCACCGCGGAGACCATCGTGCTTGGCGTCGGGCAGCGCAACGCCCGGCTGAACATACCGGGGCAGGAATACCTGCACGGCAGCCGTGCGTTCCTGGACATCGAAGAAATGTCGGAGCACCTGATCTGCATCGGCGCGGGCATCATTTCCATGGAATTCGCGTCCATGGCGCTAACGCTGGGCAAGAAGGTCACATTCTTTGAATTCATGCCCCGCGCGCTGGCGGCGTACCCGGAAAAGTATGTCTGCAAGCTGGTGGAAAAGATGACCGCCCATGGCGCGGATTTCCACTTTGGCGAGGCGGTGTGCGGCGTGGAAAAAACGGAGACGGGCTATAAGGTCATGGCGAAATCCGGACTGTGCGTCGAGGGTGATTATGTGCTGGATGCCACCGGCCGCGTAGCCAATTATGAGGATCTCGGCCTCGAGGCGCTGGGCATTCCCGCCAGCCGCCGGGGTATTGAAGTCGATGATCACCTGCGTACCTGTGTGCCCAATATCTATGTCAGCGGCGATGCCATCGACAAGAAGATTCCGCGCCTGACCCCTACGGCGGAATTTGAATCGAATTACATCGCCTCTCAAATCCTCGGTCTCAGCGACGCGCCGATCTGCTACCCCGCCGTGCCCAACCTGGTGTTTACGCTGCCGCGCATCGCGCAGGTGGGCGTCACCGTGGACGAGGCGGAGAAATGCCCCGATCAGTACAGGGTGGTCAGCGTTCCCTACGGCGCGCAGAACGAGTGGGTCAACAACCGCGAGCTGGACATCGACATGACCTTTGTCATCGACAGGGAAGGCTTCCTGGCCGGCGCGGCGATCTATGGCAGCGAAGCGGGTACGTGGATCGATTTCCTGACGCTGATCATCAACAAGAAGATCAGCGGCGAAGAGCTCCGCAGCATGATCTTCGCCTTCCCCACGCAGACTTATATGATTGTTTCGACGCTCATTCCGTTATTGCACAAGTAGAATTTGGCGAATCGACGATTGACAAAAATGCAGATAAGGAGATACATATGCTCAGGGATTATGAATTCTGGTTTGTGGTAGGCAGTCAGTTCCTGTACGGCCCCGATGTGCTGGAGACCGTGGCGACCCGCGCTCAGGAGATGGCGGACAGGTTGAACGCCTCCGGGAACCTGCCCTGCAAACTGGTGTACAAGGTGACGGCCAAGACCAGCCAGGAGATCACCGACGTGGTGCGCGAGGCCAACTACGATACGAAGTGCGCGGGCATCATCACCTGGTGCCACACGTTCAGCCCGTCCAAGATGTGGATCAACGGCTTCGCGAACCTGCAGAAGCCCTACTGCCACTTCGCCACACAGTACAACCGCTCCATCCCCAACGAAGAGATCGACATGGACTTTATGAATCTGAACCAAGCCGCCCATGGCGACCGGGAGCACGGCTTCATCGCGGCGCGGCTGCGGATGCCTCGCAAGGTCATCGCGGGCTACTGGGAGGACGAGGACGTCCAGAAGCGGATCGGCAGCTGGATGCGCGCCGCGGTGGGCGTGGCGTTCTCCAAGAGCCTGAAGGTCATGCGCTTCGGCGACAACATGCGCGAGGTAGCCGTCACCGAGGGCGACAAGGTGGAGGTGCAGA
>ONHI01000225.1 GCA_900317565.1 uncultured Eubacteriales bacterium | reverse complement strand
GAATACACGCCCTTCAGGCTCTCGCCCGGGATGTTCATGAACCGCGGCAGGCCCGCGCCGGAGCCGACGAACACGGCCTCGTAACCCATCTCGAACAGCTCGTCGATGGTCAGCGTCTTGCCGATGACCACGTTGGGCTCCACGTCCACACCCAGCTCCTTCAGGGTCTCCACTTCCTTGGCCACGATGGCCTTGGGAAGCCTAAACTCCGGGATGCCGTAGACCAGCACGCCGCCGGCGGTGTGCAGCGCCTCAAAAACGCTGACCTTGTAGCCCTTCTTGGCCAGGTCGCCCGCGCAGGTCAGGCCGCTGGGGCCGCTTCCCACGATGGCCACCCTGTGGCCGTTGCTCTCCGGCGCCTGCGCCTTTTCCGTCGCGTGGGCGTTGTGCCAGTCGGCCACGAAGCGCTCCAGGCGCCCGATGCCCACGGGCTCAAACTTCCGCCCCAGCGTGCACTTGCTCTCGCACTGGGTCTCCTGCGGGCACACCCGGCCGCACACCGCGGGCAGGGACGAGGTCTGGTTGATGATCTGGTAGGCGCCCTCGAAGTCGCCCGCCTTCACCTTCTGGATGAACTCCGGTATGTGGATGTTCACCGGGCAGCCCGCCACGCAGGGCTGGTTCTTGCAGTTCAGGCAGCGCTCGGCCTCGGCCACCGCGATCTCCTGGGTATAGCCCAGCGCCACCTCGCTGAAGTTGTGGGCGCGCACCTCCGGGGCCTGGGTCGGCATCTCATGTTTCTTCGGATTCACAGGCATTTTCTCTTATCCTCCTCAGGCGTTCTTGAAGAGGTTGCACACCTCTTCGTGGGCGCGGCGCTCATAGCCGAAGTACATGCGTCCGCGGCTCATGGCCTCGTCAAAGTCGATCTCGTAGGCGTTGAAGTCCGGCCCGTCCACGCAGGCGAACTTCGTCACCCGCTTGCCGTCCTGGTTCAGCGTCAGGCGGCAGCCGCCGCACATGCCGGTGCCGTCGATCATGATCGGGTTCATGCTGGCCGTGACCGGCACGCCGTAGGGCCTGGCCGTCAGGGTCACGAACTTCATCATGATCAGCGGGCCGATGGTGATGATGGCGTCGAAGGTCTCCCCCGCCTCCAGCAGCTCCTTCAGCGGCACGGTGACGTTGCCGTGGCGGGCATAGCTGCCGTCGTCCGTCATCACGATCAGCCTGTCGGAGCAGGCGCGGAACTCGTCCTCCAGGATCAGCAGGTCCTTGCTGCGGAAGCCGATGATGCTGGTGACCTCCGCCCCCAGCCGATGGAACTCCTGGGCCACGGGCATGGCGATGGCGCAGCCCACGCCGCCGCCCACGATGCAGACCTTCCTGATGCCCTCGGTGTGGGTGGCCACGCCCAGCGGGCCGACGAAATCCTGGATGGACTCGCCCTCCTGCTTGTGGTTCAGCAGCTCCGTGGTGGCGCCGACGATCTGGAAGATGATCTTCACGGTGCCCTCCTCGGGATTGGTCCCCGCCACGGTCAGCGGGATGCGCTCCCCCGCCTCATCCACCCGCAGGATGATAAACTGGCCGGGCCTCGCCTTCCGCGCCACCAGCGGCGCCTCGATCTCCATCTGGGTCACGGTGGGGTTCAGTGCTTTCTTGCGAACAATCCTGTACATACGTTCACTCCTGACTTAAATGCGTCGACGCGCCCACGGGGCTTCCGCCTTCGAGGGCGCAGGCAAAAGGGTTCTCATTCGCGCGGCCATGAGGATGGAGCTGCGTCGGGCCGCTCTCAGGGCGCATGCGATTGGCTGCATGTTCACCGTGCCCCTTCCCCGGGCCATTTTGACATACCCATATTATAAGGGATTACATATGGCAATAAAACTATTGATTTTATTAAATTTTCTGTAACCTGCAGTGGCGCTGCAGGTCCAGCGCGGCCGCGGCGTCGGCGACGATCTGCGCGTGGTCAAAGGCCAGCTTTTCGCCTTCCGGCAGCACCGGGGCCGCCGCGCCGTCCACCTCTGCCAGGTCGAACCACTGCGCCTCCGCGGCATCGTCCCCGGCCACGGCGTCAAGCCGCTCCGCCTCCAAGCAAACGGCGTAGGCCGCGGACACCGTCCAGCCCCTGGGATCGCGCCCCGGCGCGCTGTAGATGCCCACCAGCTGAAGGGGCAGGCCGACCAGGCTTGTCTCCTCCTCCAGCTCCCGCGCCGCGGTGCGCTCGATGGTCTCCCCCTCGTCCGCAAAGCCGCCCGGCAGCGCCCAGCAGCCCAGGCATGGATGCCCGCCCCGGCGAATCAGCAGCAGCTTCACGCCGCCCTCGCCCCTGGCGAACACGGCGATGTCCGCCGTCAGCGCAGGCCTGGGATAGTTCTGCGCGCGATAGCGCTCGATGGCCTCGGCCTCGGTCAGGCCCCGCTTGTCTCTCAATTCAGTCATGCTCATCCTCCTGTAAGCGAAACCGCTTCTCCCCGCAGCCCGCTGCACACGGTTGAAGTCACGCCCCCCGCGGCGGCCGGACAGACAGCATCGAAGGTGAATCGCCGCGATGCTCTACCGGATATGATACCAGATCCACGCCCTTTTTTCAATATCCCCGGAGGCCATTGCCGTATCCGTCCGCGATCGGCACGGTCGCCGGAGAT
>ONHI01000201.1 GCA_900317565.1 uncultured Eubacteriales bacterium | reverse complement strand
TAATCACCCGGTCGAAGCGGTTGTTGTCGCTGATGACGCGGCCGGTGGCCTCGTCGATCTCGCTGTAAGTCGCGGACAGGCGCATGCCCACCGCGTCGTTGAATACGGTTACACTGGTAATGATCTTCATGCTGCTAACCTCCCGTTTTTCAAAGTCTCCAGATATTGAAACGCCAGCTCCCCATAGTCCTCGCCGGTCGTCCCGGCCTCCTCGTCGTAGCGGTCCAGCCGCCGCTGCTCATAGCCGCGCTGCTTCGCCTTCAGCTCCCAGCCGAAGGACAGCCCCGGCGTGCCCTCCACGATAAAGCAGCCCGGCCGCCGCTCGGCCACGGTGCACTCCCCGGCCCCGTAGCGCTGGAGGAACACCTGATACTGCCCCTCTGCCAGGGCCGCGGCCAGCACCGCGTCCAGCCACACGTAGCAGCGCCCGTCCTCGCCGATCACGCCCTCGCCCACGTCCCCGAACATCGGCGACGGCGTCTCGTAGCAGTAGAGCAGCCGCCGGGCATACTGGTCCGTGTCCACCACGCGGGACTTGGTCCCGTTCACGGTCAGCGCCCCGGCCACGTAGCAGGTGGTGGAGGCCCTCAATTCGCCGGTGGACTGGAACTTCCCTGAACAATAGCTGTCGTATCGGAGATCGATCCGCTTGGTGTTCACGGTGTCCTGGATCTGGAAGGGATGGGTCAGGGTGCTGTTCTCGTCGTAGCAGCTCACCAGCAGCCCGTTGACGCTCAGGATGACTCCCGTCTTCCGCACGCCGTTGTAATAGAGGTCCATGCCCTGGGCGTGCATGTTCATCTTCGAGTTGTTGCCGCTGGACAGCTTCTCGTTGTAGGTCACGCCGCCGCTGCCGATGGAAGCGCCGGTGCCGCCTACATCCAGGGAACCATAGGTCAGCGCACCGTTGGTCAGCGTGAACGCGCCGATGGTGCCCTTCCGCGTCACGAACACGCTGTTGTCCCCATCCAGGATCCAATAGTTCTGGCCGGTGCTGTCGGTGATGGTGCCCGCCCGGAGCAGATTGGCGTTGATGGTCCCGGAGTTGATATACGTGCCGTTGATGTAGAGTTTTCCGTTGGACAGATAGATCCCCTGGGTCTGGCCGTTGTTCGTCAGCCGGTTGAACACACCCTGCTGGTTCAGGGCCGCGTCCAGAGAAGTGACCGCGCTGCTGGCGGCGTTGGCCGTGCTGTTGGCGGTGTTGGCGGTGCTGTTCGCGCCGTTGATCGCCTTGGCCAGCACCGGCGTGGTGTTGGTCGTCGTGTTGTTGGTCCAAGTGATCTGTGAGCGCGTCCAGATGTACTTCCCGCTGCTCCACGTGGGCTGGGCGTTGCTCCATGAACCCCCGGTCTGGGTGGAATCGCTGGTGGAAAGGTAATACTGTTCGACGATCCCTTTGACGCCGATGCCGGTGTCGCCCTTCGCTCCGGTGTCGCCCTTCGCGCCGGGATCGCCCTTCGCGCCGTCTGCGCCGTCCGCACCGTCCACGCCGTCGCGCCCGCTGATGCAGGTCGGGGCGCTGTAATCCTTCCCCTCCGCCGTCGTGATCGCCGTCCGCTGCCAGATGTACCAGCCGTCCCTCCAGGCGGGCGCGGTGGTCGTCCATCCGGTGAGCGGCGCCACCGTCGCGCTCTGGTTCTGGGCGTATTCCACATCCACGTTGAGGATCGCCTCGTCCTCCAGCGTGATCAGCTTCGCCCACATGACCTTCATGGACCGGTCGCGCCGGTTGAAATACGGGTATTCGTCGGCCATCTCCCCGGTCTCCGGCGAGGCGATGTCCCCGCGGAAGGCAAGGCCGAGGGTGGCAATCTCACTGTTCAGCACGGCGCGGATCTCCCCGTTCGCCCCGGCCCGGACGTAGTCGCCCAGCTCCGCCGCCGGGTCATACACCGCGCCGCTCAGTTTGAAGGCCTGGTAGGTCATCCCCAGCATCCACTCCGACAGGTCCATCAGCACCGGCACGGTCACGTCCAGATCCAGCACCAGGCCCGTGTCGTCGCCCGCCAGGAAGCTCTCGCCGTCCACCTCGCACCGCAGGCCGGTGATGGTATCGCCCGCGCCGGTGTCGATGCGGCTGACGACGCCCGCCACCTCCGCCACGTCGCCGGCCGCCCCGGCGGCGTTCGAGGCCGATGTCAGCCGCACCAGCCGCAGCTTTCCTGCGGGCGTGACGATCCAGTTGCCCCCGTTATACGCCGCGATCCTCGCCAGCATATCGTGCATGGTGGTGCCGTCCTCCGGCTCGTCCACCATGTAGGAATCGCCCGTCCGGATCGAAGACCGGCTGTCGAGGGTCAGGCCCATGGCCTGGGCGATGGTCGAGGCCAGCTGCGCCATGGAGTGGGGCCAGCCTGTGCTTTTCGGCAGGTCGGCGTTGGCCTTGAGCATCGCGTCGTAGCAGGTCAGGGTCGTCACGCCCGTCACCGCGTCCCTGGCCCGGTGGCTCACGTAGTAGGTGCCCATGGGCAGCCATTCGCTCGCCTGGCTGCCGTCGGTCAGCCGGGATTTCAGCACCACCCGGGCGCTCCTGGGAATCGCGGAGGACACCCCGCGCACGCTGAAGGAGCAGGTGGCCGCCACGGCGTTGCCCACGTCCAGCCCGCCCTGCATCAGCGCCCGGGTGATCACCGGGTTTGAGATCTGCGCATATTCCGTGCCCGCGATGACCGCCACGGTCTCCAGGCGCGCGTTCCCGCCCGCCCACAGCTGCTTCCACAATGCGCTCGTGCTCTGCATATTGATTCTCCTACTTCTCCGTCATCGAAAACGTCATGCCGTCATAGTACGCCTGGCCGGTGCTCCGGTCATACCTCTGCGCCCCGAAGGGCACAGAGGACGTATAAAAGGTCCTGGTCGCCTGGGCTCCCGTCACCGGGTCCAGTACCGTGGCGCTGTAGAATGCCCCGGCAATGTCCGCCAGCAGCTGCCGGTGGATCGCCTCGGGCAGCCTCAAAAGCTTCACTTCCCACTTCTGCTTTACCGCGATGCGCGTGCGGAACATCTCCCCGGTCTGCACGTCGCGGCCGCTGCCGTCAGCGTCCAGGTCGTTCCGGGAGG
>ONHI01000268.1 GCA_900317565.1 uncultured Eubacteriales bacterium | reverse complement strand
CTGGCGCAGCTCCACGGCCTGTTCGTGGGTGATGTCATGCACCTTCACCAGACCGCTGTTGATGTGTTGCTCCAGTGTGCCGTCCCCGTCCAGCACCCAAGCGATGCCGCCGGACATGCCCGCGCCGAAGTTGTCGCCCACGGGCCCCAGCACCGCCACGCGCCCGCCGGTCATGTACTCGCAGCCGTGGTCGCCCACGCCCTCCACGACGGCCCATGCGCCGGAGTTGCGCACGGCGAAGCGCTCGCCCGCCATGCCCGCGATAAAGGCATAGCCGCCGGTCGCGCCGTAGAGCGCCACATTTCCAATCAGTGTATCACCCGGATTCCACACCGCGTCCGCGGGCGGACAGATGGCCAGCGTACCGCCGGACAGGCCCTTTCCCAGGTAATCGTTGGCCACGCCGTACAGCGCGATGCTCTGTCCCTTGGGCAGGAACGCGCCGAAGCTCTGCCCGCCGCAGCCCTGGGCCTGTATGTGGCGCTCGCCCTTGAGCAGCGCGCCGAAGGCTCGGTCGGTGGTGGTCAGCTGGACGTGATCCTGAATGAGGCGCGCGTCCATGCGCTCATGCAGCCTGAAATCGTGCTTCGATTCCGGTTGCACGTGGGTGTTCCGGGCAAAGCCGATCAGGGCGGACAGGTCCATGGGAGAGCCGTCCTTCATCCTCAGAAGGTCGCTGCGGCCCACCAGCTCGTCCACCGTCCGCGCGCCCAGCTTTGCCATGATCTGACGCAGCTGCCGGGCCACGAAGCGCATGAAGCGCTCTACGTACTCGGGCTTTCCGACGAAACGCTTGCGCAGCTCCGGGTCCTGGGTCGCCACGCCGAAGGGACAGGTGCCTAGCTGGCACACCCGCATCATGCGGCAGCCCATGGTGATCAGCGGCGCTGTGGCGAAGCCGAATTGCTCCGCGCCCAGCAGCAACGCCACGGCCACGTCGTGCCCGGACATCAGCTTGCCGTCGGTCTCCAGCGTCACGGTCTGCCTGAGACGGTTCCGGCACAGCACCTGGTGGGTCTCGGCCAGCCCGATCTCCCAGGGAAGCCCCGCGTGATGGACGCTGGACATCGGGGCCGCGCCGGTGCCGCCCTCGCCGCCGGAGATCAGTATGCCGCCGGCGCCGGCCTTGGCCACGCCGCTGGCGATGGTGCCCACGCCGGTGGAGGACACCAGCTTCACGGTGACCTTTGCGTCCTCGTTGGCGCATTGCAGATCATAAATGAGTTCCGCCAAATCTTCTATCGAATAGATGTCGTGGTGGGGCGGGGGAGAGATCAGCGATATCCCCGGCGTGGAGCAGCGGGTCCTGGCGACGCTCTCGGTCACCTTTGCGCCGGGCAGGTGGCCGCCCTCGCCGGGCTTCGCCCCCTGGGCCATCCTGAGCAGGTAATCCCGGGTCACGCCGAAGCGCCCGGAGGCCACCTGCTTGATGGCGGAGTTCAGCTCCGTGCCGAAGCGCTCCGGCAGCTCGCCGCCCTCGCCGCTGTTGCTCCTGCCACCCAGCCGGTTCATGGCGACGGCCATGCACTCGTGGGCCTCCCGGGAGATGGAGCCGTAGGACATGGCCCCGGTCCTGAAGCGCCGGACGATGCGCTCGACGGGCTCCACCTCGTTCAGGGGCACCGGATGGCATACCTCATAGTTGAAATCCAGCATGGCGCGTATGGTGCGCGGACCGTCGTCCTCCACCAGCCTGGCATACTCGTCGAACTTCAATGGGTCGTTGTTCCACACCGCCTGTTGGAGCAGATGGATGACCCTCGGGCTGTAGAGATGCTCCTCGGCCCCCTCGCCGGTGCGCAGCCTGTGCCTGCCGACGGCGGTCAGGCCATTATGCAGCGGGTCCGCAAAGGCCGCGTCGTGATGGAAACGGCTGTCGGCCTCCACGTCGTGCAGACCCTTCCCGCCCAGGGAGCAGGGGGTGTTGGTGAAATACCGATCGACGAACTGCTGATCCAGGCCCACCGCCTCGAACAGCTGGGCGCTCTGGTAGGCCTGCAGCGTGGACACGCCCATCTTGGAGGCGATCTTCAAAACGCCGGCAGTGAGGGCTTTGTTGTAGTTCCCGATCGCTTCATCAGAAAGGTTCTCCCCACCGCCCGCGCGCCGTAGGCGATCAGCATGGCCAGCTGGTGGGTGTCCCGGGGCTCGCCGCTCTCCAGGATCACGGAGACCTTCGTGCGCTTCTTGATGTGGATCAGGTGCTGCTCCAGCGCGGAGACCGCCAGCAGCGAGGGAATGGCCAGGTGTGCCGCGTCCACGCCGCGGTCGGACAGTATCAGTATGTTCGCGCCGTCCGCGCAGGCCGCGTCGCAGGCGGCGAAGAAGTCCCGCATGGCCTGGCGCAGGCGTGTCTGCACCGGATAGAGCAACGAGGCCGACTTCACCTGGAAGGCCGGGTGCTCGATGGCGCGTATGCGCCGCAATTCCGCCTCCGTCAGCACCGGCGAGGGCAGCTCCAGCACGGTGCAATTGTCGGGATCGTGGGACAGCAGGTTGCCGTCGTCGCCGATGTAGATGGAGCAGTCCGTCTTGCAGGCCTCCCGCAGCGCGTCGATGGGCGGGTTGGTGACCTGGGCGAAGCGCTGTTTGAAGTAATCGTACAGCGGCGGGTGGGCCTTGGACAGCGCCGCGATGGGCTCGTCCGCGCCCATGGAGACAATGGGCTCCTGCCCGGTCCGGGCCATGGGCAGGATCACGTCCTGCACATCCTCATAGGCATAGCCAAAGGCCTTGCAGAGGGTGGCGGTAACGTCGGAGCTCTCGACTCCCTCAGTCTGGCTACGCCAGCCAGCTCCCTCAACTCCCTCAGTCTGGCTACGCCAGCCAGCTCCCTCAACTCCCTCAGTCTGGCTACGCCAGCCAGCTCCCTCAGAGAGGGAGCCTTGACGGGAGCCAAAGCCTCCCTCTCCGAGGGAGGTGTCGCCGTAAGGCGACGGAGGGAGTTCGCCTCCCTCTCCGAGGGAGGTGTCACCGCAAGGCGACGGAGGGAGTTGCTCCAGCTTCATGATATTGCCGACCCATTCCCCATAGGGATGCTGCGCCGCGAAGCGCGCCTTCAGCGCTTCGCTCTCCATCAGCTCCCCGCTCTTCAAGTCGGCCATCAGCACGTCCCCGCCCTTGAGCTTCCAGCGGCGAC
>ONHI01000202.1 GCA_900317565.1 uncultured Eubacteriales bacterium | reverse complement strand
GGCCGGTCTTCTTGACGGATTCGATGACGGTCTCATAGTCGAAGGGCACCAGGGTGCGCGCGTCGATGACCTCGGCCTCCAGGCCGTACTTCTCCTTGAGCTCGTCGGCAGCCTTCAGCGCGCGATACAGCACCGCGCCGAAGGTGAGGATGGAGACGTCCTTGCCAGGGCGCTTCACGTCGGCCTTGCCGAAGGGGATCTCGTAGTAATCCGCGGGGACGCCGCCCTCATGGAACTGCTCGCCCACGTCGTAGATGCGCTGGCTCTCGAAGAACACCACGGGATCGGTGCCCGCCAGAGAGGTGGCCATCAGGCCCTTGGCGTCGTAGGGCGTCGCCGGGAAGGCGATCTTCAGGCCCGGGATGTGCGCCGTCAGGCTGGTCCAGTCCTGGGAATGCTGCGCGCCGTACTTGCTGCCCACGGACACGCGCAGGGTCACGGGCATCTGCAGCACGTCGGCGGACATGGACTGCCACTTCGCCATCTGGTTGAACACCTCGGAAGTCGCAGTACATCAGCTCCACCAGCGCGCGGCCGCCGGCCATGGCATAGCCCACGGCGCTGCCGACGATGGCGGATTCGGAGATCGGGCTGTTGAACAGGCGATGGTACGGCAGGGCCTCGGTCAGGCCGCGGTACACCGCGAACGCGCCGCCCCAGTCGCGCACGTCCTCGCCGTAGGCCACCAGGGTGGGATCCTTGTAGAAGCGGTCGATGATGGCCTCAAACAGGCCGTCGCGCAGCTGGTAGACCTTGTTCTTGCTGACCAGGCTGCCGTCGGGATTGATGCCCCAGCGCTCCTTCTTGGCGATGGCCTGCACGCGGGGATTCTCCTCCAGGGGCATGCTCACGTCGCACTTCTGGCCGGGCGCGCCGAAGGACTCCACGTGGCCGTTGGTGAACATCAGGTCGGCGATGGCGTCGGGGTTGGCGGCCAGGTCCATGCGCGGGGAGATCTTCTCGTCGATGGACAGCTTGAAGTTGCGCAGTATGGCGTCCTCGACGTACTTGACGACGGCGTCGCACTCCTCCTCGGTGGCCACGCCGGCCTCGATCAGCTGCTGGCGATAGGCGATGATCGGGTCCTGGGCCTCCCAGGCAGCGATCTCTTCCTTGGTGCGGTAGGAGGAGCTGTCCGACGGGCTGTGACCCGCAAAGCGGTAGGTCACCACGTCCAGCAGCGCGGGGCCCTTGCCCTCCAGCAGCAGCTTCTTCTTGCGGCCGTAGGCCTCGATGACCGCCAGCGGGTTGAAGCCATCCACGCGCTCGGCCAGCATCTGGTTGGGATTGAAGCCGGCGCCCAGGCGGGCGGGCATGTCGTAGCCCATGGTCTCGCCCACGGTCTGGCCGCCCATGCCGTACTGGTTGTTCACGATGTTGAACATCACCGGCAGGCCGCCCTTCATCTCGTCGTCCCACAGCTGGGTCAGCTGGCCCATGCCGGCCATGTTCAGGGCCTCGAGGACGGGGCCGCGGCCCAGGGAGCCGTCGCCGATGTTGGCGATGACGATGCCGGGCTTGCGGTTCACGCGCTTGTACAGCGCAGCGCCCATGGCGATGGTGCCGCTGCCGCCGACGATGGCGTTGTTGGGATAGATGCCGAAGGGGGTGAAGAAGGTGTGCATCGATCCGCCCAGGCCGCGGTTGAAGCCGGTCTCGCGGGCGAAGATCTCCGCCATCGCGCCGTAGAGCAGGAAGTTGATGGCGATGTCCTTCACATTCTCGTGGGGCTCGTCCTTGATGACCTCATAGGTCTTGCCGTCCAGGAAGTTCTTCATGATGTCCAACAGCTCTTCGTCGGACAGCTTTTCGATGGCGGACAGGCCCTTGGCCAGTATGTCGGAATGGGCGCGGTGGGAGCCGAAGATGAAGTCGTTCACGTCCAGATGGAAGGCCTCGCCGACGGCGGCCGCCTCCTGGCCCATGGACAGGTGCGCCGGGCCGGGATGGTTGTAGGCAATGCCCTTGTACTCGCCGGTCTTCTTGATCAGGTTGATCATCGTCTCGAACTCGCGCAGGGTCAGCATGTCGCGATAGATGTTGACAAACTGCTCCTTGGTGAAGTTGCCCAGCTCGTCCTTGACGGTCTTCTTGTACTGGTTGACCGGGATGTCCTCGAAGTGGATATAGCCGGAGGCGCGTCGCTCATTCGGATCGACGAACAGTTGCTTGGACATAACAATCTACTCTCCTTTTATCTTTATAGTTCGATATTTCAGCCCTTCGCCAGCATCAGCGTGAAGTTCTCCAGGTTGACCTTCAGGTCGCGCAGGAACTTGCTGGCCGGGGTGCCGTCCATGGCGCGGTGGTCATAGGACAGCGACAGGTTCATGCTGGGATAGACCTCGATCTGGCCGTTGTTCATCCTGAAGGCGTCCTTCATGGCGCAGACGCCCAGTATGCCGGTCTGCGGCGGATTGACGACGGGGGTGAAGCTCTCGATGCCCAGGGAGCCGATGTTGGACACGGTGAAGCTCGCGCCGGAGAGGTAATCCGGGCTGATCTTGCCCTCCTTGCACTCCTTCGCCAGCTTCTTGGCGGTGTCGGACAGCTGCTTGAGCGTCATCTTGTCGGCGTTGAAGATGGTGGGCACCATCAGGCCGCGGTCGGTATCCACCGCCATGCCCAGGTGCACGCCGCGGAAGTACTTCATCGTCTTGCCGTCGTCGATCAGGTTGGCGTTCATGGCGCGGTGCTCGGGCATGGTCAGCGTGCGGGCCACCACATACATGATGATGTCGTTGATGCTGATCTTGTCCATGCCGAAGGGCTCACCCTTGGCCTTGAACAGCGCGCGGGCGTTCTTGACCTCGGTGGCGTCGTAGGACAGGTTGTGGGTCAGCTGCGCCATGGTGGACAGGGACGCCACCATGCTGCGGGCGATGACCTTGCGGATGTTGGTCATGGGCTCGGTGTAGCTGTCGTCCACCGGCACGCCCAGCTCCACGGGCGCGGCGGCCACAGGCGCGCTGGCGGCGACGGCGGCGGTCGCGCCGATCAGCTTGCCCTCGTCGATCAGCTTCTGCACGTCGCGCTCGATCACGCGGCCGTCGGGGCCGGTGGCCACGACCTGGGAGAGGTCGGCCTTCTTGTCCTCGGCCAGCCTCTTGGCGCGGGGGGAGATCTTCAGGCTGCCGACGGTGACGGGCGCCTCGGCGATCTCGGCGGCGGGAGCGGCCTCCACCGCGGGCGCGGCGGCCACGGGCGCGGCGGGCACCTCGGCGCCGGGACGGAACACCTCGGGATTCGCGCCGGGCTGGCCGATCACGCACACGTTGTCCAGGCAGGGCACGTCGTCCCCGGCCTCGTAGAACACCGCCAGCAGCGTGCCGGCGACCTCGGCCTCGCACTCGAAGGCGGCCTTGTCGGTCTCATAGGAGAACAGCTTGTCGCCCACGGCGATGCTGTCGCCCACGCTCTTGAACCACTCGGAGATGACGCAGCTCTCCACGGTGTTGCCCTGGCGGGGCATGATGACGGGCGTGCAATCCCCCGCGGCCTGCGCGGCGGGCGCGGCAGCGGCGGCGCCGGCTGCGGGCGTAGCGGCAGGC
>ONHI01000203.1 GCA_900317565.1 uncultured Eubacteriales bacterium | reverse complement strand
TCTACGATTCCCTGCGCACCGTTGATGATTCCTCCGGTGGGGAAGTCGGGTCCGGGGACGCACTCCATGAGCTGCGCCACGTCAACGTCGGGGTTGTCGATGGTGTAGATGATGGCGTTGCACACCTCTGTCAGGTTGTGCGGGGGCATCTTGGTCGCCATTCCGACGGCGATACCGTCAGAACCGTTCACCAGGAGGTTGGGGAACTTGGAGGGCAGGACCGAGGGCTCCTTGAGGGAGCCGTCGAAGTTGTCCACGAAGTCCACGGTGTCCTTGTCCAGGTCCATCAGGAGATCGGACGCCATCTTGGAAAGTCTGGCCTCGGTGTAACGCATGGCTGCGGGCGGGTCGCCGTCCACCGAACCGAAGTTACCCTGTCCGTCCACGAGGGGGTACCTCAGGGAGAAGGGCTGTCCCATCCTGACCATCGCGTCGTATGCGGCGGTATCTCCGTGGGGGTGGTACTTACCGAGCACCTCTCCGACCACGGTGGCGGACTTCTTGTGGGGGCGGTTGAAGGCGAGACCGAGTTCGTGCATGGCGAACATGATCTTCCTGTGAACGGGCTTCAGTCCGTCACGGACGTCGGGGAGTGCCCTGCTGACGATGACGGACATGGAGTAGTCGATGTAGGAGCGCTGCATCTCCTTCTCGACGGTCTGTACTAAGATTCTATCTTCTGCGTCCATGCTATCACACATCCAGGTTCACGACTTCGTTCGCATGCTCGATGATGAACTCCCTCCTGGGTTCGACATCGTCGCCCATCAGGGTGGAGAACAGCTGGTCGGCCAGCATCGCGTCGGCGATCACCAGCGTCTTGCCTTCCAGCGGCGGGCAGCTCTGGTATTCGATCTGCATGTCACATTCGTTGCCTTTCCCGTACTTGCGGTAGGCGGCTACGAAGGCGTTCTGCGCAAAATCGAAGCAGTTGAGCAGGCCCTGGTGGACGGGCAGGCCGGCGCGCAGGATGGTGGCCAGCACCAGTGGCTCGGCAATCACCCGGGTCGTGGCAATGCCCAGGGGCGTCTCCACCTCCAGGCTCTGGTAACGGAGCGTCTTGCTGATTTCGTATGCGAAGATTTCCCCGATGCGTTCGAGGTTCCTGCGGAAACGCAGGCTGTCCTTCTGGACTTCCCGGTCGCGGATCTGCGCGAGATAGTGGCCCAGCAGGGAATCGGTTTCTCCGAGCTGAATGATCTTCATAGGTTGTCAGGCTTTTTTACAGCCTAAAGTTAGTAATTTTTTGCCGAACTTGATATCGTCCCTGCAGATATGGCCAGCAATTCGAGGGCCAGCCCGTAATAGACGGCGTCACCGGGGAGCGCGAGGAACTTGGCCGCCAGCATCGCGGCTACGCCTACCGGCATGGCCAGCAGGATGCGGCGCGGGGCGAATCGGCCCGGAAGCCACAAGGCGAAAGAGAGCGGGAACAGGAGCGATACCGCCCGCAGGCCCAGGGAGAGGAATCCCAGGTCGTTGATAAACGTATTGTTGCAAAGCAGCGCCACTACGACCGCCACGAGCAGCACCCCGGCAATGGACAGGCGGATCTGCGCCAATTGCGAAAGACGCGGCGCGTTCCGGCGCAGATTGCCATAGACATCCCGCACCAGGATCGTGGCGACGCCCAGCAGCAGGCCGCTGCCGCAGCCCAGGATGTTGATCAGCAGCGTTCCGAGCATCAGGCCGCCCAGCCAGGCGGGCAGGTGGCGCAGGATAAAGGCCGGAAACGCCTGGGCCGCACTCTCGATGACGCCGATGCCCTCGGGCAAGACTTCGCCGGCCTGCTGCATCGCCGCCCACTCGTCAGCGGTGACATAATGCCCCCGCATATAAATGCCGACCATCGTGCAGGCGGCCCCGATGATGGGCAGGCAGATCGCGCAGATCAGCGCCCCGCGCCGGGCGTGGGTGGTCGAGGATGCGGACCAGATGCACTGCGCATAGGTCTGGGTCGATACGACGCCCAGCATGAGCGACAGGCAGCCGCCCAGGTCCTTCATCACCCCGCGGGCCACCAGGCTGCCATAGCGCTGATGGATGCTCTCCACATCCGTCAGCTGGTTGAAGTCCCGCAGCACGGACGACTGGTAGATGCCGTTCACGCTCCCGCGCAATCCGGCAAAGCCGCCGGCGATATGCCACACGATGATGCCGGCCGCCAGGGAACTGAAATAGAGCAGCACCAGCTTGACGATGCCGCTGAATCCGGCGCTGCGGATGCCGCCGAACAGGACGAACAACATGATGAGCACCGCCCCGGCAACTGAAGCCCAGAGCATCGGAAAGCTGAAGAGACTGCTGATCATGGCGCCCGACGAAAGGACCTGCGACACGATACTGATGAAGATGCCCACCATGCACAGGAGCGAGCCCACCGTCTCGGCTTTCCGCCCGTACTCCCGCCGGACAACTTCGAGCAGGGTGCTGCAGCCGCTGCGCCGCAGCGGACCGGCATAGACATAGCCCAGCAGCAGCGATCCGATTCCGGCGCCCAGGGTAAACCACCAGGCGGACAGCCCGTAGCAGAAGGCCAGCTGCGCCGTGCCGATGGTCGATTGGCCGCCGGCCATCGTGCCCAGCAGCGCACCGCCCACCAGCCAGGTTCCCGAGGTCCCGCCGGTGATGAAACTGCCGGCATCCTTGACCCGGCGGCCCGACCACCAGCTCACCACGAGCAGCAGCCCCACGGTAAGCACCACACCCAGTATATGGATTGTAGAAATCATTAAACACAAAAGAGACTTACTATCGTAAGTCTCTCATTTTCAGGTAGCGGGACCCAGGATTGAACTGGGGACCTCATGATTATGAATCATGCGCTCTAACCAGCTGAGCTATCCCGCCTTATTATACTGGGGCACTGCCCCAGACCCCTCGCTCCGGCCTTGCTGTCCCGCAGGCTAACCCTGCCCGGCCTCCGCTAGCGGCTGATGCCGCTTGTTAAATAC
>ONHI01000224.1 GCA_900317565.1 uncultured Eubacteriales bacterium | reverse complement strand
ATCGACAGCGGTTACGCGCTGTACCGCCGGGAGATGGAGGCGATCTTCTGCAGGCTCCTGCCCGACTGGGACGGCATGCGAAAGCGCATATTCATCACCCACGCCGACGTGGACCACTGCGGGCTGCTGCCGCTGTTCGACGAGGTGCTGGCCAGCGCGAAGTCCAGGGAGTGCCTTGCGCTTGAACGGGAGGGCAGGCCCGGCTTCCGGGAGCAGAACCCGATGCACCGGCCCTACATCAACATCTGCAAGACCCTGACGCGCTACCGGCCGCCGGAGCCGGAGAAGGTGAAGGGGCTGTGGGATGTGCCGGGCGAGCAGGAGGCGCCGCTTGCGCAGATGGGCTTCTTCCGCTTCGGCGAGATGTGCTTTGAGGTGTACCAGGGCGCGGGCGGCCACCTGAAGGGCGAGACCGTTCTGATCGACTTCACGCATCATGTGGCGTTCACCGGCGACATCTATGTGAATATCCACGGCATGACCCGGGAGCAGTCGACCTACAACCAGTACGCGCCGGTGCTGATGACCTCGGTGGACACCGATCCTGGCCTGTGCGCGGAGGAGCGCCGGGCCGTCATGCAGCGGCTGGGCGCGGGCCAGTGGCAGATTTTCGGCGCGCACGGCATGAAGAAGGATTACCAGGTCACGGGGGAGAAGTGAGCGGAAGCGCGGACAGCAGAGCGGGTTTCCCAAAATCCCGAACGTGCATTTTCGGCGTCTCAGGCTGCGTTGCCGGGTTGAAAAACCCTGGCTTGCAGCCAGGCCCTGAAAAAACAATGTGAAACAGGAGGACATGAACCATGAAAAAGATGATTGCGATTCTGATGACCCTTTTGCTGCTTGCCTGCGCGGCCGCGCTGGCGGAAGAAGGCGCGGACGGCGCGCTGTACGCGGCCATCGATCCCTGGGGCAATCCGCTGACCGTCACGCTGACGTCGGAGGATGCGCTTTCCGGCACCTGGAGCCAGAATTTCAACGGCGTGCTGTTCACGCAGGCCTTTGAAAATGCCGGGGACGGCTTTTCGCTGGAGGGCCCGCTGGGCGACAGCGACGCCATCACCTGCCGCTATACGGGGACGATGGCCCTGGATGGCGATGGCCTGACCGTCACCTTCACCGACGGTGAAATGACCGAAGCGAGCCCCGAGGGCGGCTCCACCAGCTACCATGTCGCGGCGCTGGAGGAGGCACAGCGCACGGTGGCGCTGGTTCCGGCCGTTGCGGGCGATTACAGCGGCGCGACCACGATGGACGCGGCCGGGGTCGAGGCCTTTGCCGCCGGGGCGCGCCAGCTGTACCTGGACGGGGACTGGGACGCGATGGCGCAGCTGATCGAATATCCCATCACCGTGGCTCCGGATGTCGAAATCAGTGACGCCGAGGCCTTCGCGGCATTCGTGGCGGACAAGACCGTCTCTGAATCCGACATGGCAGCGATGGCGGCGGAAAGCTGCGTCGGCATGTTCTGCAACGATCAGGGGATCTGCCTGGGCGACGGCGAGCTCTGGCTGCGCGACATCGCCTTCGACGGCTTCGAGCAGGTCGGCGAACCGACGCTCCGCATCGTCGCGGTGAACGGCCTGGCGGACTGATCCCCGTTCCCGGGCCAGGCCGGCTGCTTTGGCGCAAGACGCGCTGCCGCCGACCGCGGGCGTGGATTGTCCTGTGATTCCAAAAAGACGGGAGCCTGTCTCAGGACGCATAGCGATACAGAGAGCATACATTATTTGCAGGGGCGGCGTTGCGCCGCCCCTGCCTCTGTTTGATGCGCGCGCGTTCAATCTGAGACCTGTACGAAACGCCCTGTCGTCGGCGATCCCATCCCCCGGGTTTCCGTGAAGGGCCCCAAAAATTGTGGCTCCGGAGGCTTCCCGGGCCAGGCCCGGATGTGTTATAATGGAACCGGGCCAGAGGGATGACATCGAAAGGGAGTCGCCTTTGGCCGCATTCCGGAACGTTTCCCCGTTTTCAAATCGATCGAAAAAAAGGAGCGTGTGCATTATGGCTTTCAAGCTGACAATCATCGGTGCGGGCAGTCTGACATTCTCGCGAACGCTGTTCTCTGACATCATGCATGTCCCGGAGCTGCGGGGCATCGAGGTGGCCTTCACGGACATCAGCCGCAAGAACCTTGACATGGTGACCCAGCTGTGCCAGCGGGACCTGGACGCCAACGGCATCCAGACGAAGATCACCGCCACCACGGATCGCCGGGAGGCGCTGAAGGGCGCGCGCTACATCGTGAACTGCGTGCGCGTGGGCGGCCTGGATGCCTTTGAGAGCGACATCGACATCCCGCTGAAGTACGGCGTGGACCAGTGCGTGGGCGACACGCTGTGCATCGGCGGCATCATGTACGGCCAGCGCGGCATCGCGGCGGTGCTGGATTTCTGCAAGGACATCCGGGAGGTGGCCGAGCCGAACGCGCTGCTGCTCAACTACTCCAACCCCATGGCCATGCTCACCTGGGCCTGCATCAAGTACGGCGGCGTGCGCACGCTGGGCCTGTGCCACGGCGAGATCCACGGGGAGATGCAGATCGCGGACGTGCTGGGCCTGAAGGACCGGAAGGAGCTGGACGTGATCTGCGCCGGGCTCAACCACCAGACCTGGTACCTGTCGGTGA
>ONHI01000205.1 GCA_900317565.1 uncultured Eubacteriales bacterium | reverse complement strand
CGATCCGGGCCTCGATATCCTCCAGCAGCCAGTTGTGGGCCGGGCCGAAGTCGACGATGTTGCCGATGATGGCGTAGCGGACGCTCTCCCAAAACGGGTCAGGCGACCGGCCGATTTCCTCCCGCAGCGAGGGCAGGCGGCGCAGGAACATGTCGTTGTAATAGGCCCGGGTGGCCCGGTAGGGATCGGGATCGCCGGTCTCTTCCTTCATCAGCCGGAAGATGTCGCCGAACAGCTCCGGCGTGGTCACGCGCTCGAAATCGGCCTGGCTCAGCCGCGCGAACACGCGGCGCATGATTTCGCTCTTGTCCTGTATGCCCACCAGGTCGGCCGTCTTGACCGCCTGGCTCACCACGCAGGGCAGGCAGTCTGCGTGCATTTTCATGGCTTTCCACCTCTGAATTTATTTCGCCGCGCAAAGAAACGGGCGCGGCGGATGAACGTCGCGCCCGCAATGATTGTTACTTGAGAATCAGCGGCTTCAGATGCCAGATCTTGTCGTTGTATTCCTTGATGGTGCGGTCGCTGGAGAAGATGCCGCTCTGGGCGGTGTTGATGATGGCCTTTCTCAGCCACAGGCCATGGTTCTTCTCGTAATCATGGCTCAGCAGGTGCTGCGTGTGGACGTAGCTGTGCATGTCCTTGAGCACGAAGTACGGGTCGGCCATGCCGCCGCCGTCGCCGAAGAGCAGCGCGTGGTAGAGCTCCTGGAACATGCGGGGGTTCTCCGGCTCCAGGGTGCCGTCGATGAGCTGCTCCAGCACACGGCGCAGCTCCGGGCTGGTCTCGTAGATCTCGCTGGAGCGGTAGGTGCCATAGGACGCCTCCACCTCGTCGGCGCTGAGGCCGAAGATGTAGATGTTGTCCGGGCCCACCGCGTCGTAGATCTCCACGTTGGCGCCGTCCATGGTGCCGATGGTCACCGCGCCGTTCATCATGAACTTCATGTTGCCGGTGCCGCTGGCCTCCTTGCCGGCGGTGGAGAGCTGCTCGGAAATGTCCGCCGCGGGCATGAGCATTTCCGCCGCGGACACGCAGTAGTTCTCCAGGAACACCACGTGCAGCAGCTGGCGGGCGCGCGGGTGCTTGTCGATCAGCGCGGCCACGCTGTTGATCAGCTTGATGATGAGCTTGGCGCGGTAGTAGCCCGGCGACGCCTTGGCGCCGAAGATGATGGTGCGCGGGGTGAAGGTGTAGTTCGGGTTGTCCACGATGCGGTTATACTGAACCAGCACCGCCAGGATGTTCATCAGCTGGCGCTTGTACTCGTGCAGCCGCTTGGCCTGAACGTCGAAGAGGGTGTTGGGGTCGATGGTCACATGCTGGATGCGCTCAAAGCGGGCGCACAGGCGGGCCTTATTGGCCTGCTTCACCTTGTCGAACTTCTCGCGGAAGGCCGCGTCGTCGGCAAAGGGCATCAGGTCCTTCAGACGGCTGGGTTCCTTGCGCCAGGCTTCGCCGATGGCCTCGTCGATCAGGTCGGACAGGCCGGGGTTGGACATCATCAGCCAGCGGCGGTGGGTGATGCCGTTGGTGATGCCCAGGAAGCGGCCCGGATCCAGCTGGCAGTAGTCGCGGAAGGTGGTGCGGCGCAGGATGTCCGCGTGAATCTGGGACACGCCGTTCACCATGGAGCTCATGGACACGCACAGGTTGGCCATGTGCACCTGGTTGTAGGCCAGGATGGCCATGTGGGCGATGCGGTCCCACTGGCCGGGATAGATCTCCCACAGGCGGGCGCACAGGCGGCGGTTCATTTCTTCCAGGATCATGTAGACCCGGGGCATCAGGATGCGCAGCATCTGCTCGGGCCAGCGCTCCAGCGCCTCCTGCATGACGGTGTGGTTGGTATAGGCGAAGCAGCGGCGGGTGATCGCCTCGGCTTCCTCCCAGCCCAGGCCCTTTTCGTCGATCAGGATGCGCATGAGCTCGGGAATGGCCAGGCCGGGATGAGTGTCGTTCACCTGGAACATCACCTTGTCCGGCAGCATGGACCAGTTGGGGCCGTAGACCTTTTCAAAGTCGTTCAGCGCATACTGTACCGACGCGGAGGACAGGAAATACTGCTGCTTGAGGCGCAGCTCCTTGCCCTTCTCGTGGTTGTCCTCGGGATAGAGCACCTTGGAGATGATCTCCACCAGCTCCTTGCCCTCGGTGGCCTCGATGTACTGGCCGCGGTTGAACTCCTTCATGTCGATGGGCTTGGCCGCGCGGGCGGACCAGGTGCGCAGCATGTTGACCATGTTGCTGTCGTAGCCCAGAACGGGGATGTCATAGGGCACGGCCTGCACGGCGTTGTAATCGCACAGGCGGTATCTGGTTTCGCCGCTCTCGTCGGTGTAATCCTGAACGTAGCCGTTGAAGCGCACCTCCACAGCCTCGTTGGCGCGGCAGATTTCCCACACGTAGCCGTTTTCCAGCCAGTTGTCGGGCAGCTCAACCTGATAGCCGTCGGAGATGTGCTGGCGGAACAGGCCTAGCTCATAGCGGATGGTGCAGCCCATGGCGGGCAGCTTCAGGGAGGACAGGGAATCCAGGAAGCAGGCGGCCAGGCGGCCCAGGCCGCCGTTGCCCAGGCCGGGCTCGGGCTCCCGCTCGAAGATGCGGGATTTGTCGATGCCCAGCTCGTCCAGCGCCTGAATCTATTCCTTTTCATTCACCAAGGAAACCATATTATTGTGGAGCGTGCGGCCCACGAGGAACTCAGCGGAGAGATAATAGAGTTTTTTCGCGTGCTGGCGCTTGCGCTCGCCGCGGGATGCGGCGCGGCGCTCCATCACCTCGTCGCGCACGGTCATGGCCAGCGCCTGATAGAGCTGGTCGGCGGTGGCGTCGGTGGTGTCGCAGCCGAACTGACGCTGCAGCTTCGCGACGATTGCCGCTTTGATTTGTTCTTTATTCATGCGGTTGTCA
>ONHI01000206.1 GCA_900317565.1 uncultured Eubacteriales bacterium | reverse complement strand
TAGTGCAGCAGGTCCCGTTCAGCGTCCAGGCACAGCGCGGTCCAGGCCTCGTCCGCCTCGCTGCCGCCGAAGGCAAACCCGGCGCAGCCGTCCGTTCCCAGGGAGACGTCGCACTCCAGCAGCATCGTCGGCGCACGCACGCCCATGTCCGCCAGCGCGATCTCGCCGTCCGCTGCCGAGAGGGCGATGTCGCTTCCGTCGATCTCCGCCGTCCCCTCGGCGTCCTCGGCCTGGAAGGGCTGCTCCTGGGCGAAGTATTCCTCAAAGGACTCCGGCGCCTTCACGCCCAGCGAATTGTCCTCATGCTGGACCAGCTGGTGATTGAGCACGTTGCCCGCCCACTGGTAGATGCCGGAATCCGCGGACAGCCCGGCCCGGCCCAGCCAGCCGCAGAGGTAGGTATTTCCGTTCCACTGGGCGGTCTTGGCCGCGTAGAACACGAAGCCGTTGCCCTCCATCAGGCCCTGGCCGTCCAGTATGTTGTCCTCCGGCGCGGCAAAGGGGCCGTTCATGGATTCGCCGATGGCGTAATAGGTGACGCAGTCCCAGCTGTAGGTCAGATACCAGGTGTCCCCCATGCGGAACAGGTCCGGGCACTCCAGCATGTACTGGGCCCGGGGCGCGTAGATGGGGCCGTCAAAGGTCCAGCTCTTCAGGTCGGGCGAGGTATACTTCGCGACCACGCCGCCCAGCGCGTCCTCCCTGGCCGCGATCAGCAGCCAGTAGCACTGATCCTCCTCCATCCAGAATACCTCCGGGTCGCGGAAGTCGTCCTTGGAATAGCCGTCCGGGCTGAAGAAGGTGTCCTCCGGGTGCTTTTCCCAGTTCACCCGGTCCGCGCTCGTGGCGTGCATGACGCACTCCTTGCCCAGGCCGCCGTTGCGCGTGTCGTTGTGCCCGGTGTAGAAGAGGTGGTAGAGGCCCTCCCGGTCCTGCATGACGGAGCCGGTGCCCAGCGCCGGGTCGGGATCGGACATGAGGCCGTAGTTCAGCGCCATGCCGTCGTCCTCATAGCCGACAAAGTCATCCGTGGTGAACCGGTAGATCGGATGGTAGCCCTGGCCGTTGTGGTCGGTATCGTACAGGTAATAGAGCTCCAGCGTGCCGTCCCCGGTCACAAAGGGCATGGTGTCGCCCACATAGCCGTCCTCCGGCGCGGGATAGAGGCGATAGTCCACCGGCGCGTAGGTCTCGGCCAGGGCGCATGAAGCGACGATCGAAAAAAGGACCGCCATGGAAATCGCTATGGCAACCATTCTTCTGTTCATACAGTCTGCTCCCTTCTCGCGTGTCTGTCAGGAATTCGGCGTGCAGCCCTGGCGGAAAAGACGCCGACAGATGGTTGTTTTTTTGAATTGAGAACAGTATCTCAAATGCAAAGGACTGGAAGCCAGGGGTTCCGGCCTCCAGTCCCGGTCGCGTGCCATCAGCAACGCCTGATTACTCTCCCATGTACTTGGCCAGGATCTCGTCATACACGCCGCTGGCCTTGATGTTGGCCAGGCCCGCGTTGAACTTGTCCACCAGCTCCTGCTTGTCAGGGGAGAACACGGCGAAGCCATACTCGGCGCCCTCATTGGCGGTTCCGTCCACCATCTGCAGGAACACGCCGCCGTTGCGGATATAATCCTCAATGACCGGCGTATCCTCGAAGCAGGCCGCGCATTCGCCGCCGGTGACCGCCATGAACACGGCCAGCGTGGAGCCATAGGTCTTCACCTTGAAGCCGTACTGCTCCGCCAGGCTGTTGGCGTAATCCTCGCTCATGGTCTCGGTCTTGACGGCCACGCTGTGGCCCTCCAGGTCCTCAAAGCCCTGGATGGGGGTGTCCTGGGCGATGGCCAGGGACTGGGTGCCGGTGAAGTAGCCATCGGAGAAGATCCAGCCTTCCGCCTTGCGCTCCTCGGTGATGGAGGCGGCGGCGATCATGCCGTCCTTCTGGCCCGCCTTGCAGGCGGCGATGGAGCCGTCCCAGCCCAGCGGCTCGACGGAGTAGGTGAAGCCCTGATCCACGGCGATGGCCGCCAGGATCTCCATGTCGATGCCCACCAGCGCGCCGTTCTCATCGGTATACTCAAATGGACGGAAGGCGGTGTCGGTGGCGATGGCATAGTCCTCGGCCATCGCGGCGCCCATGCCAAGCAGCATGGCGACACACATCATTAAGGCAACAAGTTTCTTCATGGTATCTGCCTCCTCGGTGTTGTCCGTTATGCTTCAAAACAGGCCCCTGCCGGGAAATCAATCGAGTCTCAACTCAGTTGCCTCTGAGATCAGAAATCGTACTCCTTGCACATCGGGGCATTGTTCTTCGCGGACACCTCGTCATACCAAATCAGATTGTTGCCGGAAGCCTTGTCGAACAGCTGGATCAGCCTGGGCTGGGTGGTGAAGTTGATGGTCTTGCCCATGGAAACATCGACGTTCAGGTCGACGGTGGGGATCACCATGACCACCTCGTCGTCGTTGGAGCGGGTATGCAGGTTCACCTCGGTGCCCAGCATCTCGGAGACCTCGATCAGCGCGGTCAGATCGCCCTCGCCCACGGTGATGTGCTGGGGACGGATGCCGGCCACGATCTCGCAGGGCTGCTGGTTCTTGTCGCGCAGCACCTTCTGCTGGAAGGCGTCCAGCTCAAAGCGCACGCCGCGGATCTCCGCGTAGTACACGCCGTTCTCCAGCAGCAGCTTGCAGTTGTCGAAGAAGTTCATCACCGGCATGCCGATGAAGCCGGCCACGAACAGGTTCACGGGCTTGTTGAACACCTCGACGGGGGTGCCGATCTGGTTCACATAGCCGTCCTTCATGATGACGATGCGGTCGCCCAGCGTCATGGCCTCGGTCTGATCGTGGGTGACGTACATGAAGGTGGTGTTGATGCGCTGCCTGAGCTTGATGA
>ONHI01000207.1 GCA_900317565.1 uncultured Eubacteriales bacterium | reverse complement strand
AGGGCATCCACGTGGAGACGGGCCGCTTCCGCACCCACATGAAGGTGGAGCTGCTCAACGACGGCCCCGTGACCATATTGCTGGACAGCCGGAAGGGGTTTTGATTTGCAGGGCATATCAAAACCCCGGAGCGGAGTTTGGAGAGTGGAGGGTGGAGTTCTGGTTCAAATCCCTTCGGGATTTGTTTCTATTTTCGATTGACGGAACTGCCGAGCTGCTTCTTTCCCCATGTCGATCGGAATTTCAACGACAGCTTCTTACAGAATAAAAGGAAATCCGCAAGGATTTCCACCTGAACTCCACGCTCCGCATTCCACACTCCACACTCTCATGGACGGAGGTCATTATGAGCGTCAACATCAAGAGCATTCCCTGCGGGTCCTATCAGGCCAACGCCTATCTCATCTGGCGGGAGGGCCGGGAGGACTGCGTGCTGATCGACCCCGGCGACGACCTGCCGCGCCTGCGGGCGGCCCTGGGCGAGAAAAAGCTGGGGGCGATTTTGCTGACCCACGGCCACTTCGACCACATCCTGGGCGTACAGCCGCTGGCGAAGGATACCGGCGCCGCGGCCTACATCCACCCGATGGACGCGGAGATGTTTCTGGACATGGACAAGAGCGCCTACGACGCTCCCGCCAGCCAGCTGCCCCCGCCGCGGGGATTCAGGGCGGAGGAGCTGGGCGAACGGTTCAGTGCCTGCGGCCTGGACTTCACCGTGCTGCACACCCCGGGGCATTCCCGGGGCTCCGTGTGCCTGTATCTCGAGGACGAGGGCGAGCTGTTCAGCGGCGACACGCTGTTTGAGGCGGGCTACGGCCGCATGGACCTCTACGGCGGCGACGCCCGCCAGATGCTGGATTCGCTGAAGAGGCTGTTCGAGCTGCCGGGCGAGACGCGGGTGTGGCCGGGCCACGGCGGTCCCACCATCATCGCGCGGGAGCGGGCGAGGTATCGGCTATGATCCGGCTGATCACCGACGCGCCGCAGTTCTTCTCCGACCTGGGTGACGTGCTGCGGCTGTTTTATGGGGACGTGCAGGTGAGCCTCACCGAGGGGGATGTGGTATTCGAGCACCGCTTCACCGACGGGGGCGGCCTGTGGACGGATATCTGGACCTCCCGGGGGAAGACCTGCCGGTTGAGCGAACCCGCGGCGTCCGGCTCGGCGCTGGAGGTGAAGAGGCTGCGCAAGCGGCAGGTGAAGCTGGCGCTGTACAACCTGTTGAAGGAGCTGACCGGGATGCGGCCCCCCTGGGGCAGCCTCACCGGCATCCGCCCCACGCGCCTGCTGTATGAGGGCATGGAGGCGGGGCTTTCGCTGGAAGACGCCGTGGCGCACGTGCAGTCGGCCTACGACGTGAGCGCGGAGAAAGCACAGCTGCTGGGGGAGATCGCGAAGATGCAGGCGGGCATCCGCGAGGCCGCGCCGGATCAGTTTGACCTGTACATCGGCATTCCCTTCTGCAGGACCCGCTGCTCCTACTGCTCGTTCTCGGCGGGGGAGATCGGCAACGGCAAGCTGGTCGCGCCCTATGTGGAAGCGGTGCTGCGGGAGATTGCGCTCTGCAGGGACCTGATGGCGGAGAAGGGGCTGCGCCTGCGCGCCGGGTACATCGGCGGCGGCACCCCCACGGCCATCCCCTGCGGCGACCTGGAGCGCATCCTGGCCGCGGCGCAGGACGCCTTTCCGGGCGCTGTCGAATGGACGGTGGAGGCCGGACGGCCCGACACCATCGACGGGGAAAAGCTTGGGATGCTGAAGGACCGCGGCGTGGGCCGGATCTCCGTGAACCCCCAGACCTTCAGCGACGCAACGCTTCGGCGCATCGGCCGCGCCCACACCGGCGCGGAGACGATCGCGGCCTACGAGCTGGCCCGGTCCCTCGGCTTTGACGACATCAACATGGACATCATCGCGGCGCTGCCGGGGGAGGGCCTCGAGGACTTTTCGCACACGCTGGACGTGATCGAGGGCCTCGCGCCGGACAGCGTGACGGTGCACTCCCTGGCCATCAAGCGATCCAGCCGGCTGCACGAGAGCCTGGTGGTGGCCGGGAACGGCTATGGCCAGGTGAGCCGGGAGGACGCCGGGGAAATGATCGACCTGGCCCGCGGGCGGCTGATGGACGGCGGCTGGCGGCCCTACTACCTGTACCGGCAGAAATACATGGCCGGGAATCTGGAGAACGTGGGCTACGCCAGGCCCGGCAAGGCCTGCCTGTACAACATTGGCAACATGGAGGAGACCGTCAGCGTGCTGGCGCTGGGCGCGGGAGCCATCACCAAGTGGCTCTTCGACCCGAAGGACCGGGACCTGCGCATCGAGCGCGCGCCCAACGTGCGAAATATCGAGGAATACATCGCCCGCGTGGACGAGATGGTTGAGCGGAAACGCGAAGTTATCTTCTCGCTCAAACCCGGCAATCCCCGATAATCATGACAACCCCTCAGTCACGCTTGAGCGTGACAGCTCCCCTTGCACAGGGGAGCCAAGGACGCCTTTGCAAAGCCTCCCTTGTGCAAAGGGAGGTGGCGCTTCAGCGCCGGAGGGATTGTTCCCCGCAGGGACGCCGTTCAGGGCGCCCGCAATCTGAATTTCGGAGGCGAACGGTCATGGCAACCCGCAAACGCAAGGGCGGATTTTTCAGCGACTGGAGGCGCGTGGCGGTTCTGGCCGCGCTGGGCGGCGTGGCGCTGGCCGTGGCGATCATACTGCTGCTGAACCTGGGCGAGCCGAAGGAGCCGGAGGAGGTCGTGCCAAACCCCGTGGCCACCATCACGATGTCCGACGGCAGCCAAATGCGCTTCACC
>ONHI01000208.1 GCA_900317565.1 uncultured Eubacteriales bacterium | reverse complement strand
GAACAGTGGGATCTGGTGCAGGTCGAGTTGGAGCGTCGCAGCAGGATGCCTGGCAGGTTCAGCCCCAAGGGTCCGCTGGGCAGCAGACTGGTTTGTGCAGATTGCGGAGGGTTCTTCGGAGCCAAGACCTGGCACAGCTCCGACCCCTACAAGACCGTCATATGGCGGTGCAATGACAAGTACAGGCCGGGGATAGAGCGCAAAAGCGGCGGAGAGAAATGCTGCACCGGTCATGTGACGGAAGAAAAGGTAATGGCGGCGTTTTCCAATATCGTGGCTGACCTGATTGCCCGGAAACCTCAGGTGATGGAAGCATGCGAAGCCATTCTCCATGAACTGCTCGACAGCAGTGCGATGGACGAAAAGCGCAAACGCCTGGAGCAGGAGGCCGACGCCATCGCCAAGAAGATTGAGACCCTGGTTGAACGGCAGGCGCGGCAAACGGTAGAGGGCTTCGCTGAGAAGTATCAGGAATTCGAAAAGCGCTACCGGCGCATCGAAAAAAAGCTGAAGGCAGCAGCTACCGACAGGCAGGATCGGGCATACCGTGCCAAGCAGGCCGAGTTGTTCCTGGAAACATTGAAGCGGCTTCCGAAGCAGGCAGAGCTGGAAAGCACCGAGTTGTTCATGTCCCTGGTCGATAAGGTGATCGTGGGTGACGGGCTGACCTTCATAATGCGGGATGGAACAGAGAGAAAGGTCGATGAGGAACGGTGATGAGCCTCGCCCTGAATATGATCACTAATGCTTTGGGTACGGCAATTATGTCGTATTCAGGTTTTAATCTGATGCCTTATAATTTTAGATGAGCATCTGCGTCATCATTCTCATCATTCACAGAATCCAAAAAGCAATCAAACCGCGATACGATCCAATATCCACACAGCAATGTTATTATAAAGGCAAGCATCAGCAGAAAATCAGTCATGGGCGAGGCCTCCCGTTTGCGTCAGAAGCGCAGGAACTTCTGCACGTCCTTCTCACCGCCCAGCAAGATGACGCGCTCGTCGCGGCTGAACGCGTGGGGACGCGCTCGTCGCGGCTGAACGCGTGGGCGGGGCCGGGCATGGGCACCACTTGGCCGTTCTTGCGTATGGCGAGGATATTCAGGCGATATTTCTGCCGTACAGCCAGGTCGACCACGGTGTGGCCGATCCAGCTTTCGGGGATCTCCGTTTCATAGATGGCGTGCTCCGGCGAGAGGCGGATGTAGTCGAAGATGTGATCGCCGCTGTAGCGCACGGCGGCCCAGGTCGCCAATTGCTTTTCCGGATAGATCACCTCGTCAGCGCCGCAGGCGAGCAGAAACTGGGCGTGGGCATCCCGGGCGACGCGAGCCAGCACGAAGGACGCGCCGCGCTTTTTGAGGAGCGACGTGATCTCCAGCGACGCCTGCAGGTCGTGGCCCATGGTGACGACACACATGTCGAATTCCTCCACGCCCAGCCCGTTGATCAGCGCCGGGTCGGCGGCATCGCCGATCTCGGCGTTGGTGACGTAGGCCATGGCGTCCTGCACCCGGCGCTCGTCCTTGTCGATGGCCAGCACCTGGTGGTTCAGGTCGTGCAGCTTCTGGGCCATGTGGCGTCCGAACCGGCCAAGACCTATTAACAGTACATTCTTCATGGGACAGCCTCCCGTCGTTTGTATGGAAATCATTGTAACAGCCAGGCCGTGAATGTGCCATTAAACATTCCCGCTGCCACATTAAGATGGCATAAAGCGCTTTCCGTCTTTATGCCATCTTAATGCGTTTCTGATTATTTTATCTTCCCTTTTATGCGATATGTGGTATAATACACGGAAAACAACCAATGGGAGGTGGGACGCATGTCGGAACAGGAGCGCATACTTGTGTGCGTCTCGGCGTCGCCCACCAATGCCGATGTGATTCGCCGGGCGGCGGCGCTCTCGGACGCCATGGGCGCGGAGCTGATTGCCGTCTACGTGGAGGATGTGGAGCTGCGCGACGAGGCACAGGCCCGGGCAGTGCACGACCACCTGAGCCTGGCAGAACGCCACGGGGCATTGCTGACCACAATCTACGGCAACGATCCCGCTACGGCCATCGCGGAATATGCCCGTGTCAGCGGCATCACCAAGATCGTGCTGGGCAAGAGCCCCGGGCGGCGCACGCGGGACACGCTAATGGCCCGGCTCAACGAGCTGGCCCCGAACCTGGAAATCATCATCATTCCCAACCGTCTGACCGCAAACACGAATCCCTCCCGGTTGTTTCAATTCCTGGGCAGGGAGCGCTTCTCCTTCGAGGATTTGGCGAAGACCGCGCTGATCCTGGCCGCCTGCACCGGCATGGGCTTTTTGTTCTCAAGTATCGGCCTGGCCATCACCAACGTGGTGTTGATCTATATCCTTGGTGTGATGGGCGTGGCGCTTACGACCACGGGCTACCTCTACAGCCTTCTGTCTTCGCTCCTTTCCGTTCTGGTTTTCAACTTCTTCTTCACCGAGCCCTTCTACTCGCTGCGCTCCAGCCCGGATTACCTTGCCACCTTCGCGGTGATGTTCACCGCGGCGCTGCTGTCCAGCTCGCTGACCAGCCGCATCAAGGCCCAGTCCATCCAGACGGCGAACAAGGCCTATCAGACGGAGGTGCTGCTGTCCACCAGCCAGCTGCTGCAAAAGGCGGAGGACAGGCAAGCGATCCTGGAGGTCGTGCAGCGGCAGCTGAGCCGGCTGCTGGAGCACAGCGTGCTGTGCTACGATTCGGATCTCGACGCGCCTGCGCTCTGCGCCATCGAGCAGGATGGCGGCTTCGAGGGCATCGATCTGGCCGGTGAACGTCATGTCGCCCGGTGGGTGCGCGAGAACGCCAAGCACGCGGGCCGCACGACCCATATGTTCCCGGAGGCCAGATGCCTGTACATGGCCGTGCGCAGCGAAGGCCGCGTCTGGGCGGTCATCGGCATAAGGGCGGACAACAGTCCTCCCATTGACGAATACCGCAAAAACCTGATGATCTCCATACTGGACGAGTGCGCCCTGGCGGTGGAGAAGGACCACATGACCCGCGAGAAGCAGCGCATGGAGGAAAACGCCCGCCAGGAATCGCTGCGGGCCAACCTGCTGCGCTCCATCTCCCACGATCTGCGCACGCCCCTGACCAGCATCTCCGGCAACGCTGCCATCCTGATGGAGAACCAGGGACAGCTGAGCGAGGCGAGCCTCAAGCGGCTGTACACCTCCATCTATGACGACGCCATCTGGCTCAACGGCTTGGTGGAAAACCTGCTGACCATCACCCGCACCGAAAACGGCACCATGAAGCTGAACTTGCAGACGGAGCTGGTGGCGGACACCGTGGAGGAAGCCCTGCGGCACATCGACCGGGACGCCGCCCACAGGCAAATCGTGACGGACCTGCCGGAGGAGATGCTGCTGGCGCGGATGGACGCGGGGCTGATCGTGCAGGTGCTTGTGAACCTTTTGAACAATGCGGTGAAGTACACGCCGGAGGGCGCGAGGATCGTCGTCGGCGTTCGACGGGAAGGCGACATGGCGCTGATCCGGGTGGAGGACGACGGTCAGGGTGTGCCGCCCGGCGACGAGGGCCGGGTGTTCGACATGTTTTACACCGGCGTGAAGCGCTCCCCGGACAGCCGTCGGGGCATCGGGCTGGGGCTGGCGCTGTGCAAGAGCATCGTGCAGGCCCACGAGGGCGAGATCGGCGTGGAAAACATCCAGCCCCACGGCGCGAAATTCTGGTTTACCCTTCCAATCGTGGAGGTCGAAGGCTATGAACAATAAACCCCTGATACTGGTGGTGGAGGACGACGCGGCGGTGCGCAGCCTGATGGCGGTGACGCTGGACAC
>ONHI01000209.1 GCA_900317565.1 uncultured Eubacteriales bacterium | reverse complement strand
TTCTTGTTCTTCATGGTATTATAATTGCGCTGCTTGCACTCGCTGCACGCCAGCGTAACTTTAACACGCTTATCAGATGCCATCTGCGACACCTCCCTATAGAAAAGTATGCGTAATAAAGCCCCTAAACACGCCTTACTACTTTATCACACCTGCGGGCCCTTGTCAACAAATTTGCGAAAATTCCAACACAAATAACATTTCTTGGGCTGTTCATATCCCGGGCGGATGAAGGTGGGCAGCTAAAGAGTCTGGCGATGAAAGGGCTAAGGCCCGATCGTTGCCAGACTCATGTTCGCGTTGATTCAGTTGATGGGATTGGCGGTCAGATCAGCTCGAAATTGAACAGCAGCCACACGCCGTCGCGCTTGCGGAAGTACAGGCGGTAGGCCGTGGGATAGGTCTCCGGGTCCACGGTGTAGTAGATGATTTTGAAATCGTAGCGCGCCTCGACGGAGAAGCAGTCCTCCGAATAGCTCACAAAGTGGCGCACGTCCATGTTTTCAAAATCGTAAGACTTGTGCTCCGGGATCCACATCCGGTCGAAGCCGTTGATGTAGGTCTCCGCGTCGGAGCCGCCCACCACGTCCTCCAGCAGGTTGCGCCGGCCGTAGTCGTTGGACATGTAGCAGGACAGCCGCCGGACCACCTCCACGACGCGCTCCTTCAGCTCGTCCGTGAGCAGGGGGTCGTCGTAGTTGTAGGCGGCGATGTAGCGGCCGTTGGTCTGGCTGACCTCGTTTTCCTGGCCGTACTGATCCACCACCCGCACCTGGCCCGGGCCAAAGTAGCGCCGGAACTCATACACGCAGCGCTGGGGCACCTTGGAGCCTGTGGGCAGCTCGACCGTCTCAAATTCCGGGATGCCCCGGCGGATGATGTCGTTTCGCGTCAGGGCGCGGTCGTCCACATACACCGTGGATTTCTCCGGCGCTTCCACCTGGTAGCCGGTGGTGCGCAGCACGTCGGTGTCCAGGGAATCCACCTGCCACTGCCAGAAGCCGAAGCGCGGGTCGTCCCCCACGTGGCGCAGCCGGAACTCGCCGATCTTCAGGTCGTCCGCTTTCACGTCGAAGCGCTTCACGTTTTCGTCGCTGGAGAACACCTCGTTGTAGGTGATTTCCCGGCCGTCCAGCAGCTCGTCCATGTAGGCGCAGTACTGGTCGATGGTCTCCGTCTCGAAGATGGCCGGGTCCTCGCATTGGGACAGCACCGCGTAGTCCCGCTCCAGGAAGGGCCGCGCCGCCGCCGCCGCCGCGTACTTGGGCTCGGCGGCCTCGCAGGCCTTCACGTAGGCGTCCACGTTGCGGGAGAGCCAGAACAGCCCGACGAACATGGCCGCGATGGTCAAGCCGTAGACGCTGTAGAAGATGGCGGTATAGACGCGGCTGCGCTTTTTGCGCCGCTTTTCCTGAATCCTTTTGGCCTCGCGCTGCCGGGCGACTGTGCTCTTCTTTTTCTTCGTCTTCATCAGTCACACCCCTCAGCGCACGACGAAGGCGGTGGGAATGCGCCGGGAGCCGGTGATCGCCACGCCGTCGTTCAGAATTTCACCATTATAATAGATGTTGGACGAGGAGCCGCCGTCCAGGTTGCAGGCGTTCACCGCGCCGTAGCGCACCATGATCTCCACCAGGTCCGCCATGCTGGCGCCGGGGCTGTTCACCTGGCGGCCGTCGATGACCAGCATCAGCACCGCGCCGTCCGAGCGCTGGCCGATGGCTGTGCGGGGGTTCAGGCCGGAGCTCACGCCGGAGAACTGGGCCGGCTCGCCGTTGACCACCAGCGCCGGGCCGAAGGACACCGCGTCCCGCAGGCCCATCCGCTCGGCCTCGTCCCGGGTCATCTTGCCCACGATGAGCACGTCGTTCATGTCGAAGCCCACGGTGGTGCTGTCGCTGCCGCCCCGGGCGTTGGTCATGCGGCCCTCGGTGATGGTCACGCCGGAGGGCGTGCCGCCGTTGCCCTGGCCGTTGTGGTCGCTGAAGGCGCCGCCGTTGATGGCCGCCACCGCGTCGTATTTCTTGGCCAGCTCGGCGATGCGCAGGCCGGGCTTGTCCTCGGTGAAGTAGTCGTTGCAAACGCCCACGAACACCCGGGAGGGATCCTGAACGATCATCATCCAGCCGTGATAGGTGGAGCCCTTGATCTCGTCCACGGTGATGTCCTGGGGGCCTTCCTCCAGCACGCCCGCCGGGCCGATGTCCTCGCGATTCTGGGCGCGCTTCGCCGCGGCGATGCTGATCAGGCTGGTGTCGGTGGCCTGCTCCAGCTCCACCACCTTGTTGCGCTCCTGAATGGCCGCCACTTCTTCCTTGCTGAAGTAGAGATACGGCACGAATTTGCCCGCGCTGGTCTCCAGCAGCGTGAGCGTCAGGCGGTCGCTGGTGGTCTGAGACGGCCCGTTGAACACCACGCCCAGTATGGCGTAGACGCCGCCCACCAGCACGATGAGCACCGTGAAGATGAAAAGCAGCGTGCGCCCGACGATGCGCCGGATGCGCTTCCTCTTCTCCCGGCGCTTCCGGCTCGAGGGCTTTTTGCGCTTTTTCCGGGCCTTCCGCTTTGGCTCCTCCTGGGGCTCTTCCGCCGCCTGGCGGCGCTGCCTGCGGGTCAGCTCGGGCTGGGGCTCGACCGCCTCTTCCTCATCGGCTTCTTCCACCGGCTCCGTTGGGTCGTCGAAAAGCGGTTCTTCCTCCTCCGGCTGAATGTCGGGAAGTGGTTCATCTTCCATCGGCGTCGTCTGGGTGTCAGGTGCCTGTTCTTCATCTGCGATTTCCGTCTGAGCG
>ONHI01000210.1 GCA_900317565.1 uncultured Eubacteriales bacterium | reverse complement strand
AGGCTTTTGGAACAGCGAGTAATAGAGTACAGATTCGACCTCATCCGTCAGCCCTGCGGGCTGACGGATGAGGTCGAATACGCAGTCCATTGCTCGTCCATCCCTGCCTTCCCCTTCAGGGGAAGGTGGCATTTGCGCAGCAAATGACGGAAGAGGTCGTTCCCCCCGTCACGGCGGCTTGCCGGCAGGAACCATTGAACGAGCCAGGCTGGCCGCGATGTGGGCAGCCGGCGAAGTTCCTGGTTCTGAAGGCAAGCCGCCAAAAAGCCGTGTCCCCCGTTCTTTTGACGGGGGATGCTATCATTATAATAGGAAGAAAACGATATCGTTTTCTTCCTATTATAATATGTTGCGCAGTCCGTCGACAATCAATCCTGGTACGCCGATGCTGGGTTGATTAGGAAAACGGGACGTTTTCCGGGTCGGCGGGCAAGGGAGCGCAGCGAGTTGCGCAGCCCGCCGACAATCAACCCCAAAAGACCGACAACGCCGGTATGACCTGCTTTTTGCGGGAGAGTATGCCAGGCAGAAAGGCGTGATGGCTGTCGGGGCGGGCGTTGAAGGCCTGGGCGATGACGTCCGGCGCGCCGAGGAACAGCAGGTGGGTGCCCTCCTGGAGCATGTCGGTGATCATGAAGAGCATCATGTCGTACTTGCGCTCCTCCATGCGGGCCTGCATAGCGGCCACCCGCTCGGAATCCAGCGTCACCACCTGGCCCACGCCCAGCGTGTGGCCGGAGAGCATGAACTCCTTGTAGTCCTGGAACAGTATGTCGTCCGGGGACTTGTCGTCGCTGGTGGAGGCGGAGAATATCATCCGGCCCAGGTCGTCGATGGACTCGTGGGCGATGCTGGCCATGCGCTCGGCCATCTGCCGGTCCCGGGGGGTGCAGGTGGGGGATTTGAACATCAGCGTGTCGGAGATGATGGCGCAGGTGATCAGCCCCGCCATGCGGCCGGTGGGCATCAGGCCCCGCTCCATGAACATGCCCGCCACGATGGTGGCCGTGCTGCCCACGGGCTCGTTGCGCATGTAGATGGGGCTGCCGGTCTGCACGTCGGCCAGCCGGTGGTGGTCGATGATCTCCAGGATCTCGGCCTGCTCCAGCCCGGGCACGGACTGGGCCACCTCGTTGTGGTCCACCAGCACCACCCGCTTGCGCCGGGGCTTCAGCAGGTGGATGCGGCTGAGGGTGCCCACCACGCGGTTGTCGTCGTCCACCACGGGGAAGGCCCGGTGCTTGTTGTCCTGGGCCATCTGGCGCACGTCGTCCACGTAGTCCGAAAGCCGCGCCGGGCACAGGCTGGTGGTGCGGCATACCCGCCAGACCGGGATCGACTGGAAGATCATCCGCGCGGCGCGATAGGGCTCCTGGGGCGTGGAGATCACCAGGCTGCACGTTTCGATCTCCCGGGCCTGCTCCGGTATGGCGGACTGGCAGACCACCACGCAGGGCACGTTCGCCCGCAGCGCGTCCAGGATCACCTCCGGCTGGTTGCCGCAGATCAGCACCGTGTCGGGGTTCAGCTGGATGGCCTCCTCGCCGTTGGCGGGCAGCGCGATGGTGACGCGGCCGGAGACGCTGTTGGTGGGCGTGCCGGCGTCCATCACGATGCTGCCCTCCAGGGCGCTGACCAGGTTGAACACGGGGATGTCCCGGATCTCCGGGTGCAGCACCGAGCGCATGTCCTGGGCCGCGATGGTGTTGGTGGAGAGCATGCCGTACAGCGTGCCGTCCTCCTCCACGACGGGCAGCGCCACGGTGTTTTCGTCCCGGTGCAGCAGCTGCCAGGCGCGGTCCACCGTGGCGGCCTTGTCCAGCGCCGGGGGCGTGTCGAAGCTCAGGTCGCTGACCTGGGTGCGCAGGTTGTGAATCAGCACCGGCGGCTCGAAGCCGAAGCGGTCCAGCACCAGCTGGGTCTCGTCGCTGATGCGCCCCAGCCGCGCGGCCACGTATTCCCGGTCCCCCAGGGCGTTGCGCAGCTGGGCGTAGGCCATGGCGGACACGATGGAATCGGTGTCCGGGTTGCGGTGTCCGGTGACATAGATCGGTTCCATGTCGATCCCTCCTCTGACGCCTATTATAGCATATCCCGTCCCTTCCGGGAAGGTATTTCGCCATGATATTGCTAATTTTGTCCGACCAAAACCCGTATTCGGGCTAAAATAGTTACTCGCGCCGGGGTGCGCGCTTGCGCCGGGATTTCAGGGATGGGATACGGTGAAATCCCGCGGCGACGTAAAAATATGCCCCATCGGGCAGGTTGGAAAAAATGTTACAAAATTGTGACAAATGAAAATGTAACCGACCGTGTAACCTGTTTGTGTTATGATATATGATGTAAATGGGGGTAGTCTGTTGGGTTAGATTAACATAACAGCAACAACCGATGATATTCCTTGTTTTGAGCATAAACGGTGAGAAAAAACGCAACAAAATTGTAATAGAACTGAAAGGACAAGACAGATGACAGACAAAGAGCTCAGAAAGCTCAGGCGGGATGACCTGTTACAGATATTGATCAACCAGCAGCGGCAGCTGGACGAGCTGAGCGCCGCGCTGGAAAAGAGCGAGCAGGCGCTGGCGCGGCGGGAGATCGCCGTGAAGGAGTCCGGTTCGCTGGCGGAGGCGGCGCTGAGGCTGAACAACGTTTTCGAATCGGCCCAGGCCGCGGCGGAGCAGTACGAGCAGGAGCTGAAGGCGCGGGCGGACGAGATGATCGCCGCCGCCGAGCGACAGGCCATCGAGGCCAAGCGCGTCGCGGACGAGACGCTGGGCAGCGCCCGGACCGAGGCGGAGCGCATCCTCCGGGAAGCGCGGATCGAGGCGGAGCGGTTGCGGGCCAACGCGGGCACGCCCGTGGAGTTCGAGGGCTCCCGGATGCCGGAGGACGCCTCCGGCGAGGAGAAGCGCCACGGCCTGCTGTGGAGGAATAAAAAGGCATGAAGCGACGAGTATTGACGGAAAATCCCACCGTGGAGCAGCTGGAGGGCGAGCTGCAGCGCGAGCGCCACAGGCGCAGCTATCGCAGCACGCTGCTGAGCACCGTCAGCGCGCTGGTGATCGTGGCCGCGATCGCCGTGCTGGTGTCGATGCTGGCGCTGCCGGTGCTCCAGGTGGTCGGCGAATCGATGACCCCGTCCATCTACGAGGGCGAGATCGTGGTGGCCCCCAAGGGCACCGCCTTCCAGAAGGGCGACGTCATCGCCTTCTACTACAACAACAAGATACTGGTCAAGCGCGTGATCGCGAACGCGGGCGAATGGGTGAACATCGACGCGGACGGCAATGTGTTCATCAACGATGTGCCCCTGGACGAGCCCTACGTCTCCGAAAAGGCTTTCGGCGATTGCAACATCACGCTGCCCTACCAGGTTCCGGACGGCAAGATATTCGTGATGGGCGACCATCGCGCCACCTCCTCCGACAGCCGCAACACCGCGGTGGGCTGCGTGGCCCAGGA
>ONHI01000211.1 GCA_900317565.1 uncultured Eubacteriales bacterium | reverse complement strand
AGTGGTCCTTAAAGGCGTTGTTCTGGGCCGGGTCCAGGGCTTCCAGCATGGCCGAGGCCGGGTCGCCACGCATGTCCCGGGCCATCTTGTCGATCTCGTCCAGCAGGAAGACCGGGTTCATGGTCTTGCAGCTTCGGATGGCGGAGATGATGCGGCCGGGCATGGCGCCCACGTAGGTCTTGCGGTGGCCGCGGATCTCGGCCTCGTCGTGCACGCCGCCCAGGCTCAGGCGGGTGAACTTGCGGTTCAGGGCCCGGGCGATGGACTGGGCGATGCTCGTCTTGCCCACGCCGGGCGGGCCCACCAGGCAGATGATCGGGCTCTTCAACTTATCGGACGCCACGGAGCGCACCGCCAGATACTCGATCAGGCGGTTCTTCACGTCCTCCATGCCGTAGTGGTCGGCTTCGAGAATCTTCCGGGCCTTCTTGATGTCGATGTCCGAGGGGTCGTACACGTCCCAGGGCAGCTCCAGCATGTACTCGATGTAGTTCTGGCTGACGCCGCTCTCCGGCGCGTGGACCGAGGACCGGGCCAGGCGCTTCAATTCCTTTTCGACGTGTTCCCGGGCGGCGGGCGGCAGCTTGGAGGCGCGGATGCGCTTGCGCAGCTCGGCCACCTCTTCGTCCTCGTCCTCGCCCAGCTCGTCCTGGATGGCGTGGATCTGCTCGCGCAGGTAGTATTCGTGGTTGGCGCGGTCCATGTACTCGTGGACGCGCTCGTGGATGCGCTCCTCCAGCTCGCCGATCTGGATCTCGTCGGCCAGCTTTTCCAGCATCAGCTTCATGCGCTCGTCCACGTCCAGGCACTCCAGCAGCGCCTGCTTGTCCTCGATGCGGGTCAGCAGGCTGGAGGCGATCACGTCGCAGAGCACCGACGGGCTCCTCTCGCCCTCGATGGCCTGCAGCAGCTCCGGCATGGACTGGCCATGGGCGCGGGCCGCCTGGGGCGCGAGCGTGCGGATGGCACGCATCATGGCCCGCTGGTTCGCGTCGGTGTAGACCAGCTCCATCACCGGCGACACGGCCACCAGCTCCGCCCGCTGAAAGCTGGCATCCTCCAGCACATTCAGAAGCATCGCCCGGCTGTGGCCCTCCAGCAGCACCCGCACTGTGTGATCCGGCAGGTGGATCAGCTGCTTCACCACGGCCACGGTGCCCATGGTGTACAGGTCCTCCAGGGCCGGCTTTTCCACCAGGCTGTCCCGCTGGGCCACGACAAACACCCGCTGATCCTCTCCCTGGGCGGCGCTTTGCAGCGCGGCAATGGAGCGATCGCGGGCCGCGTCGATGGTGATGACGGTATTCGGAAACACCACGAGCCCCCGCAGCGGCAGCAGCGGAAGCCGTGTGGTGGTATTCTGGCGCTTGACCTTGCTCAAATCGGTGTCCCCCGTGTATATTCGTATCTCACAGTATACCGTAAATGTGTTAAGAATCAAAGACCTTTAACTGGTGATTTCCGGCACGAATGGTCGCTTTAAACAGTTGTCACAGTATTGTCAATATGATATAATGCCTGTATCAATGAAGAACAGGAGAAAAGCCCATGAAAAAGCTGATTATGATACTGCTCGCGCTGGCGCTCTGCGCCGCCTCCGCGATGGCCGAGCCCTACGATGAGCTTGTGAGCGTGCCGGACTTCAGCGTCACCACCATCGACGGCGAGACCTTTGCACTGTCTGACCTCCTCGCTGAGAAGGACGCGGTGCTCCTGAACATGTTCACTACCTGGTGCCCGCCCTGCCAGGCGGAGTTCCCGCTGCTCGAGGCCGCCTTTGAAGAATACGGCGACCGGCTCGGTGTGGTGGCCGTCTCCGTCGAACCGAAGGACACCGACGAGGCGCTGGATGCCTTCCGCAACCAATACGGTCTCAGCTTCCACCTGGCGAACGACGCGGACGTCGGCATCCAGAGCTTCCTCGATGTCCCGCACTTCCCCATCACGCTGCTGATCGGCAAGGACGGCAAGGTGCTGTATGCCCAGGAGGGCTCCTTCGTCGTCCATGAACAGCTCAAAGGAACCATCGAACACGTGCTGTCGGAGGACTACGACGGCCGTCGCTTCACCTTCTACGGCGTCTACTGCTACGACCAGGACGGCAATGACGTGCAGGGCGTGAACGTCGCCTTCTGCACGGACACCGAATGCACGGTCCTCGAGAGCGACGAATACGGCATGGTCCTCTTCTACACCGACTCCGGCGACTATCAGCTCAAGGTGCTCCAGATGCCGGAGGGCTACGAACTGGTGGAGGACTTCGAGCCGGAAGCCGTCGAAGGCTCCTGGGCGCTGGTGCCGCTGGTCCGCTCCGAGGAATGAGCGCAATCTTTACTTGATTTTCTTTCCCGGATCGGTTATGATACCGCACGAGAGGTGATCGATATGGAAAGCCGCGTGGCCGTCATCAGCATCATTGTTGAGCGCGAGGACGCCGTCAACCCACTGAATGACCTGCTGCACCAGTACGGGACCTTCATCATCGGGCGGCTGGGCATTCCCTACCGCGAGAAGCACGTGAACATCATCTGCGTCGCCATCGACGCGCCCAACGACAGGATCAACGCCCTGACCGGCGCGCTGGGCCGCATCGAGGGCATCAACGCCAAGGCGACCTACGCCAACGTCTGACCGACCAAGCCTGAACCAATGGTTCAGGCATCATCAAAACCGAATATCCGGGCATCCCCTGACATCAAAGCGGATTTCGAATCCTCTGAGATGAAAGATACGATGTTGGACTCTGGCCATGGGCCGGGTTTGTCCTGCCG
>ONHI01000214.1 GCA_900317565.1 uncultured Eubacteriales bacterium | reverse complement strand
GGGCTCCCGGCGGCTCGTTCATCTGGCCGTAGACCAGCGCCGTCTTGTTGATGACGCCGCTCTCCTGCATCTCGTTGTACAGGTCGTTGCCCTCGCGGGTACGCTCGCCCACGCCCGCAAAGACGGACAGGCCGCCGTGCTCGCGCGCGATATTGTTGATCAGCTCCATGATGATGACGGTCTTGCCGACGCCGGCACCGCCGAACAGGCCGATCTTGCCGCCCTTGGCGTAGGGGGCGATCAGGTCGACGACCTTGATGCCCGTCTCCAGGATCTCCGTGGTGCCCTCCTGCTCGTCATAGGCGGGCGCGGCGCGGTGGATGGGCCAGCGTTCCCGGGCTTCGGGGGCGGGCTTGTTGTCCACGGGCTCGCCCAGCAGGTTGAACACCCTGCCCAGGCAGCATTCGCCCACGGGCACGGAGATCGGGGCGCCGGTGTCCACGGCCTCGATGCCGCGGCGCAGGCCGTCGGTGCTGGACATGGCGATGCAGCGCACCACATTGTCGCCGATGTGCTGGGCGACCTCGGCGGTCACCTTGCGGTCCCCGTCCTGAACTTCAATGGCCGAGAGCAGGTTGGGCAGCTCGCCGTCCGCAAAGCGGATATCCAGCACGGGGCCGATGACCTGCACGACGGTTCCGATATTATGCTTATCCATTCGCTCTATCTCCTAAGTTAATGCTCCGCGCCGGCGACGATTTCCGTCAGTTCCTGGGTAATGGAGCTTTGTCTGGCTCGGTTGTAGCGCAGGCTGAGGTCTTCGATCATTTCGCCCGCGTTCTTTGTGGCGGAATCCATGGCCACGCGGCGGGCCGCCTGCTCGCTGGCGAAGGAATCGCACGCGGCGGCGTAGATCAGCCCGGCCAGGTACTGGGGCAAAAAGCCCTTCAGCAGCGCGTCGGCGTCCGGCTCGCAGAGCATCTGCCTGCCGGTGCGCTCCGGCGCGTCGTGGGCATCCAGCGGCAGCAGCGGCTTCAGCTTGGTCTTCTGGGTCAGCACCGACACGAAGGAGGTGTAGGCCAGCACGATCTCGTCGTATTCGCCGGAATCATAGCTGTCCAGCACGTGCTGTGCGATCTTCGCGCATTCCTCCAGCGAAAGGCCCTCGACCTTCTCCACCTCGGTGATGATGGGCACGCCCCGGCGGGCGTAGTAATCCCGGGCCTTGCGGCCGATAGGGATCACGTAGCAGTTGGCGTCTCGGCTGTCCCACTCGATGCGCTTGAACATGTTGGCGTTGTAGCTGCCCGCCAGGCCGCGGTCGCCCGCGATGACGATGTAGCAGCGATGCCGGATCTCCCGGGGAATGACGTAATGGCTCTGCGCGCCGGTGTTGTGCAGCGCGATGTCCCACACGGCCCGCCTGGCCACCTTCATGTAGGGCCGGCTGGCCTCCATGCGGGCGCGGGCGTTTCTCAGCTTGGATGAGGCCACCAGCTGCATCGCCTTGGTGATCTGCATCGTGCTTTCCACGCTACGGATCCGCAGCTTGATATCCTTCATCGATGCTCCGGCCATGGTATCACTCCTTATCGGTGTGCAGCTTCAGGAAATCCTGGGTGAAGGACGTGATGGCGGCCTTCAGCTGCGCCTCGGAATCCTTGCTCAGGTCGCCGGTCTCGCGGATGGTCCTCAGCAGATCCGCGTGCTGGGCGTCCAGGCGCTCGTACAGGCTGGTCTCGTATTCGGGGATCAGCTCCACGTCCACCTCCTTGAGGTAGTCGTGCACGACGGCGTAGAGTATGCAGACCTGATGCTCCACCGTCACGGGCGCGTTGTGGTTCTGCTTCAGCACGGCCACGATGCGCTCGCCCTGGCCCAGGCGGGCCTTGGTGTCGGCGTCCAGGTCGGAGCCGAACTGGGCGAAGGATTGCAGCTCGCGGTACTGGCTGTACAGCAGCTTCAGCGTGCCGGAGACCTTTTTCATGGCCTTGATCTGGGCGTTGCCGCCCACGCGGGAAACGGAGATGCCGGGGTTCACGGCGGGCATGATGCCCGAATGGAACAGCTCCGTCTCCAGGAAGATCTGGCCGTCGGTGATGGAGATGACGTTGGTGGGGATGTAGGCGGAGACGTCGCCCGCCTGGGTCTCGATGATCGGCAGCGCCGTGATCGATCCCCCGCCGTACTCCGGCGCGACGCGGGCCGCGCGCTCCAGCAGGCGGCTGTGCAGGTAGAACACGTCGCCGGGGTAGGCCTCGCGTCCCGGGGGACGGCGGATCAGCAGCGACAGGGCGCGGTAGGCCACGGCGTGCTTGGACAGATCGTCATACACGATCAGCACGTCCTTGCCCTGGTCCATGAAATACTCGCCCATGGCGCAGCCGGAATAGGGCGCGATGTATTGCAGCGGGGCCAGCTCCGAGGCCGTGGCGGAGACCACGATGGTATAATCCATCGCGCCCGCGGCGGTCAGGGATTCCACCACCTGCGCCACCGTCGAGCGCTTCTGGCCGATGGCGACGTAGATGCAGATCACGTTCTGCCCCTTCTGGTTGATGATGGTATCGGTGGCGATGGTGGTCTTGCCGGTCTGGCGGTCGCCGATGATCAGCTCGCGCTGGCCGCGGCCGATGGGGATCATGCTGTCGATGGCCTTGATGCCCGTCTGCAGCGGCACGGAGACGCTCTTGCGCTCGATGATGCCCGGCGCGGGGGATTCGATGTGGCGCTCGCCCGCGGCCTTGATCGGGCCCTTGCCGTCGATGGGCTGGCCCAGCGCGTCCACGACGCGGCCGATCAGCGCCTCGCCCACGGG
>ONHI01000219.1 GCA_900317565.1 uncultured Eubacteriales bacterium | reverse complement strand
TGAATCCGGTCAGCAGCAGCAGGCGTCCATCACCCAGATCACCACCTCCGTGATGGACCGGGTGGTGACCGGGAGCCTGGAGCGGGCCAACCGCTCGGAGGCCAGGATGGCCGACGAGCTGTTTGAGGCCGCCGCCAACCGGGTGACCTTCCTGGCGGACTGCGCCACGAAGCTGTTGGCCCATCCCGAGGACTACGAGCCCCGCCCCTACGCGGGCCCGGACCCGAAGGACGACGGCGCCTGGACGGCAAAGGTGATCTACGCTGAAGGCGTGCCTCCCAAAGACCCGGCCATCCGGCGGAAGATGGGATTGATCGCGAACCTGTTCGACACGATGATCGCCCTCTGCCCGGCCTACGGCGCGTCCACCGTGTACATCGCCCTGCCGGAAGGGGCGCATCTGTCGGTCAGCGACGATTCCTCCAGCTGGTTCGTGGACGGCCAGATCCGCCGCTACGACCCGCGGAAGCGGGGCTGGTACCAGCAGGCCGCGGAGGCGGGAGAGCTGATCTTCACCGACGGCGAATGGGATGCCAACACCGGCGAATACTGCGTGGAGTGCGCCGCGCCGGTCTACGGGCCGGACGGCTCGCTGCAGGCGGTGGTGGGCACGGACCTGTTCCTGAACGAGATGCAGGCGGTGATGAGCGAGTCCTCGGTGGAGGGCGAGACCACGCTGCTGATCAACCAGGAGGGACGGGCGGTGCTGCCCATGCAGGCAGAAGCCTTTCCCATGGCCGAGGCCGACCGCGAGGCGGACCTCAGAAAGTCGCAAAATGCCTTCCTCGCCAAGCTGGCAGGGGACGCCCTCTCCGGAAGCGACACCGGCGTGTCCCTCGGGGAGCTGGAGGGCGGCGCGTACTATGTGACCGCCACGCCCATCGAGACCACGGGCTGGGTGCTGATCTCGGCCTACAGCCAGGCGATCTCCAACCAGCCCACGGACCTGCTGGTGGACAGCTTCTCCTCCATCCAGGCTGCGGCTGCGGATACCTACCAGAGCCAGACGGGCCATTCCCGGGACACGGCGCTGGTGCTGCTGATCGCGGTGACGCTTCTGACCCTGGGCGGGGCGCTGGTGCTGGGCAAGCGGATCGTGAAGCCCCTGAACACCATCACCCGCCGCGTCAGCGAGCTGAGCGAGGGCAACCTGGAATTCAGGATGGAGGACGCCTACCGCACCGGCGACGAGGTGGAGGAGCTGGCGGAATCCTTCGCGTCCATTTCCCACAAGACCGTGGTGTACATGGACAAGGTGGTGAAGGTGACGGCGGAAAAGGAGCGCATCGGCACGGAGCTGTCCCTGGCCAAGGACATCCAGGCGGCCATGCTGCCCCACATCTTCCCGGCCTTCCCCGACCGGCCGGACTTTGACATCTACGCCACCATGGCCCCGGCCAGGGAGGTGGGCGGCGACTTCTACGACTACTTCCTCATCGACGAGGACCACCTGTGCATGGTGATCGCGGACGTGGCCGGCAAGGGCGTCCCGGCGGCGCTGTTCATGATGGCGTCGAAGATCATGCTGCAGAGCGCGGCCATGCTGGGCCACTCCCCGTCGAAGATCCTGGAGCAGACCAACGCCGCCATCTGCGCCGGCAACGAGGCGGAGATGTTCCTCACGGTGTGGCTGGGCATCCTGGAGCTGTCCACCGGAAGGATGGTGGCCGCCAACGCCGGCCACGAATACCCGGCGCTCAAGCGCCCGGGCTGCGCTTTCGAGCTCTTCAGGGACAAGCACGATTTCGTCATCGGCGGCATGGAGGGCGTGTCCTACCGGGAGTATGAGCTCCGGCTGGAGCCCGGCACAAAGCTGTTCGTGTACACCGACGGCGTGCTGGAGGCCACCGACGCCGAGGACCGGCTGTTCGGCAGCGATCGCCTGGTCGAGGCGCTGAACGCGGCGACGGGGGACACGCCGATGGAGCTCCTGAAGAGCGTGCGCCACGCCGTGGACGACTTCGTCCGGGACGCGGAGCAGTTTGATGACCTGACCATGCTGTGCATGGAATACAAGGGGGTGAAGCGCGATGACTGAGTTGACTCTACAGGCGGTGGTTGAAAATATCCCGGCCGCCACTGCCTTCATCGATGAGCAGTTGGAGGCTCAGGACTGCTCTATGCGCGCCCAGATGCAGATCGACGTGGCCATCGACGAAATCTTTTGCAACATAGCCCGCTATGCCTATGATGGCGCAACCGGCGAGGCGACGGTGAAGTTTGACTTCGACCCGTCCGACCGCATGGCAAAGATCATCTTCGAGGACGGCGGCAAGCCCTTCGACCCGCTTCAAAAGGCCGACCCGGACGTGACGCTCGCTGCGGAACAGCGGGCGATCGGAGGCCTGGGCATCTTCCTGGTCAAGAAGACCATGGACGATATGACGTACCGGTATGAGAACGGCAAGAACGTTCTGACCCTATACAAACACATTTGACAAGGAGGATATAATCATGACCATCAACAAGACTGTGAACGGCAACGCTCTGACCATCGCCCTGGAGGGCCGCCTGGACACCACCACCGCTCCCGAGCTGGAGCAGGCCCTGAAGGAGAGCCTGGACGGCGCTCAGGAGCTGACCATGGACTTCTCCAAGCTGGACTACATCTCTTCCGCAGGCCTGCGCGTAACGCTTTGGAGGCCATGAGGCAATGATTGTATCGGATAAATTCATGGTCAACAGCGACGCCGGGCGCATGGCGGCGGCCCGCTATGCCACGGAGAATTTCGCCTGGCAGATCAAGCTGGACAAGCGGGACGCGCTGCGCCTGGACCTGCTGGTGGAGGAGACCCTGGGCATGGTGAAGAACATGCTGGAGGATTTCTATGGCCAGCTCTGGTTCACCGCCAACGGCAAGGCCTGCGAGATCCACTTCGAGGCCACCTCGGACATGGACGTGGACAAGCGGCAGGAGCTGCTGTCCGTGTCCAGCACCGGCAGGAACACCGCCACCCGGGGCTTCATGGCAAAGCTGGGGGAGGTGGTCTCCGGCGCGATGCACGGCTTTGGCCGGACGATGGACGCCTACGGCCAGGAGACCCTGAAGTACGGCATTGTCCATTCGCCCAGCCCCATGATGGGCAACGCCGACATGATGACGGTCTGGACACTGCAGACCTATCGGAACGACCTGGACAAGGCGAACGGCGACGACGACGTGGAGGCGGCGCTGGACGAGCTGGAGAAGTCCATCGTGGCGAAGCTGGCGGACGACATCCTCGTGGGCGTGAAGGGCGACCGGATCGACCTGGTGATCAAGAAGCAGTTCTGACAACAATATTATACCAATACGACATGAAATCGGATGGACACGCGCCCATCCGATTTCTCAAGTTGACATTCCCATTCTTGACATCGGCGCCGTTTTGGGATAGACTACGATAGGAGATTACGGCAAGAGATTTCCCGCGCCGGATGGCGGGAAAGGAGGAACCCATGTCAGGCTACAGCCGACCCTATCCCCTCTACGAGCTGCCCCACTGCGACGATCTGCTGCACATGATCCGCCAGCAGGTCCGGGAGGACGCGAACCGCGTGGCCTTCCGCTTCCGCAGGGGCAAGCAGCTGGACCAGCGCACCATCGGCGAGTTTTCCAGCGACAAGGGCATCAACGGCAGCGACTAGGCCCGCGGCCTCGCCGGGAAGCACATCGCCCTCGTCGCCCCCAACGCCTATCCCTGGCTGGTGGCGTACTTTGCCGTGCTGGGCAGTGGCAGCGTGGTCGTGCCCATCGACAAGGACCTGCCCGCCGAGGAGCTGGGGCGGCTGCTGGAGCACAGCGAGAGCGTCTGCGCCTTCGCGGCGGACCGGCTGGCAGCGACCGTGGCCGCGGCGAAGCCGGGCATCGAGGTCCACGGCTTTTCCGAGCTGGACGGGCTGATGGCGGAGGGCCGCGCCATGATCGCGGCGGGGGACCGCGCCTTCATCGACCATCCCCAGGACGTAAACCGGCTGGCCACCATCGTCTACACCTCCGGCACCACCGGCGGCAGCAAGGGCGTCATGCTCACCCAGGCGAACATGCTGGCGGACATCAACCAGGGCTGCCGCTTCTTCGATTCCATTGCAGGCCACGACACTAGAACTGCCGGATCTGTTCCTGCAGCATGCTGCCGACCGTATCGGCGAACAAATCCAGCGACCGGATCCGCACAAAACCCCGGCCGTAGATTTTCCGGGCTGCAGACAGATTTTTGTCCGGCCCCGTATAGACGTTCAGAACGGTTATCCCCTGCATTCTGGCCTTATGCACCTCTTCTGCCGTGTCCGAAAGCGCTGTCTCGTCCGCGTAATCCGCATACCCTCCGCTTTCGGTCCGCACCTTGAGAACGTCATTGGGCTGATCGTCCGAAAGAATGATCAGGATTCTGTGCTGCGCCGTGTTTTCGCGCAGCATTCCAGCG
>ONHI01000220.1 GCA_900317565.1 uncultured Eubacteriales bacterium | reverse complement strand
AAGCCTGATGGCGGTGGCGCTGGATACCCAGGGCTATCGCTACCACCTGGCCCGAAACGGCGCGGAGGCGCTGATCGAGGCCTCGACCCAGCCGCCCGCCGTGATGCTGCTGGACCTGGGCCTGCCGGACATGGAGGGCGTGGACATCATCCGCAGGGTGCGGGGCTGGACGAGCATGCCCATCATCGTCATCTCCGCCCGCAGCGAGGACGCCGACAAGGTGGAGGCGCTGGACGCGGGCGCGGACGACTACCTGACCAAGCCCTTCTCCGTGGACGAGCTGCTGGCCCGGCTGCGGGTGGCGCTGCGTCGGGTGAACGCGGAGGCGTCGGCGGGCGGGGAGAACGCCGTGTATGAAAACGGCGGCCTGCGCATCGACTACGCCGCAGGCTGCGCCTATATCGCGGACCAGGAGATCCACCTGACGCCCATCGAATACCGGCTGCTGTGCCTGTTGGCGAAGAACACCGGCAAGGTGCTGACCCACAACTACATCCTCAAGGAGATCTGGGGCAGCTACACCGCCTCGGACGTGGGTTCGCTGCGGGTCTTCATGGCGACGCTGCGCAAGAAGCTGCAGACCGGCGGCGAACAGCCCTACATCCAGACGCACATCGGTATCGGCTACCGCATGCTCAAGCAGGATGGCAGGCCGGAGGACGCGCCGTGAGCGTGCCGCACAGGCCGGAAGGGCTGAAGCGCGAGCCCCGGCCGGAGGAATGGCTGGTGTTCGGCTTCCTGGGCATCATCCTGCTGGGGACGCTGCTGCTGGCGCTGCCCGTCTCGACCCGGGACGGCCACAGCATCGGCCTGTTCGACAGCCTGTTTACGGCGACCTCCGCCGTGTGCGTGACGGGCCTCGTGGCGGTGGACACCGGCACGACCTTCTCCCTGTTCGGACAGGCCGTGCTGCTGGTGCTGATCCAGGTCGGCGGCCTGGGCTTCATGGTGTTTGCCACGCGGGTCATGATGATGTTGGGACGGCGAATCTCCATAAAAAACAGGCTGTTGATCCGGGAATCCATGAACGGCGCGTCCCTTTCCAACCTCGGCACCCTGGCGCGACGCTATTTGCTGCTGGCGCTGGGCATCGAAGCGGTGGGGGCGGCGCTGCTGGCCATCCGTTTTGTGCCGATGTTCGGCCTTCGGCGCGGAGCGTGGTTTGCAGTATTCCATGCAGTCAGCGCCTTTTGCAACGCAGGCTTTGACCTGTTCGGAGGCTTCTCCAGCCTGACCGGCTTTGCTGCCGACCCGCTGGTGCTGCTCACTGTGGCGGCGCTGATCGTCTTGGGCGGTCTGGGCTTTTCCGTCATACTGGAGGTGCTGCGCAGCCGACAGGGCTTGAAGAACCTTTCGCTGCACACCCGTATCGTGCTCACTTTCACGCTGGCGCTGCTGTTGGCGGGCACGGCCTTCTATACGCTCGTGGAGCGCGGCAGGCTGGATGTCTTCAATGCCTTTTTCCAGTCCGTCACCATGCGCACGGCGGGGTTCAATTCCATCGATCTCTCGTCCTTCACGGACAGCTCAAAGCTGTTCAGCAGTCTGCTGATGATGGTTGGCGCATCCCCAGCCTCCACCGGCGGCGGCATGAAGACCACCACCGTGGCGGTGGTGGCGCTTTTGATATTCAGCGTTGTGAAGGGCGATGACGGGGTCAACGCCGCCCGCCGCCGGATCTCCACCGATACCGTGCGAAGGGCGCTGGCGGTGGCGGCGCTGTTTTTGACGATGCTGACGCTGGGCATGCTCTCCCTCTCGATCCTCGAGAACGGACGCTTTTCCCTGGCGGACATACTCTTCGAGTGCTCCAGCGCTATGGGCACCGTGGGTGTTTCCACCATCGGCACACCAAACCTGCATTCCGTCAGCCGCGCATTGTTCATGCCGATGATGTTCCTGGGGCGCGTCGGCCCGCTGACCCTGGCCGTGGCCGTCGCCCGCAGGCAGGGGAATGTCAAGCCCGTTGCAAAGTTTCCGGAGGAAAAGATCATGATTGGATAAGTCATCGCGGTTGCTATGATTTTGGCCCTCATTTTTCTAGCTTTCTCCAAAGATGTTCCTCCGCGCATCTTCTACCCCACGTCGCCCCTGGTCGCGGGCTCTTGGCTGGGATTAGCCCCCGTAATCGGACTGGCCAGGCAGGCATGGGAAAAAGGAGGAATAACTTTCTCAAAGAACCCGAGTCGTATGAAGGACAAGTTTATAAGACGCACAAATGAAAAAAGAAGGAAACAATCGGGGATAGCAACACTTTATTTGAGAAACGGTTAAGGATTACAGAAGTTTCATTAAAGTAAGTGCCACTATCCCCGATAGTAACGGACGCCCATTGTAGTACAATAGTCGTCCACAGGTGCCTTTGTACCTCCAATGTACTACAACGGATGAACTTGTGCTCGTTTTCTTTTGTTATTGCAGCGTTAATCAAGAAGGTAACAAAATATGCAAAGAGCGTATAAGGATTCATACATGCAAAAACAGCTCCCTTTCATTGCTCCGCATGGTTCGGAGGTTTGAAAGGGGCTATGCTCTCTATAGATATTGCAATTTCCAATAATTCAATCTTAGGTAGCTACTGATTAATTCTAGTACATTGAATAAAAATTAACTAGCTACATCATTCTTGGCTTCATCTTCAGAGATTTCGTCAAGCTTGTATGTCCAGTGATAAACCACAGGATC
>ONHI01000232.1 GCA_900317565.1 uncultured Eubacteriales bacterium | reverse complement strand
CTGGAGCGGGGCCGCCGCAGCACCGTCCGGCGCATCGAGGAGGGCACCGTGAAGCCCACCCTGGCGGCCACCCCCGGCGACCTGAGCCTGGTGCTGCCCAAGCGCATCCTGGACGGCATCATCGAGATGATCTACGCCCTGGACAACATCGCCCCCGGCACCGCCAATGACGACACGCTGCTCTACGGCGTGGAGGTGAAGTTCTACAACATGGAGGTGGAGCTGAACCGCCATCTGGAGACCTGTCACAAGGGGCTGTACGTCATCGGCGACGGCTCCGGCGTCACCCATTCCCTCAGCCACGCCTCCGCCAGCGGCGTGTATGTGGCGCGGGAGATCGCGGAGAGCGTCCAGGCTGGTTTATGATGGTTTCAGATTCTTTTAATCAGGTTCTTGTACCAACGAAAATAGCTGCCTTACGGCAGCTTTTTTCGTTGAGGCTCTTCACGGAAACTGTGGGATTTCTAAACCCGGATAAGGGCGCTTCTATTCAGCGCTGTTCGTAAACACAGTGTACAGATCCTTCGCTGCGCTCAGGATGACGGGGGTTCGCTTTGTTGTCATCCTGAGCGGAGCGAAGGATCTGTCTATAATGCCTCTGAACAACGTATGGATGATCTCACAGCATTCCGGGAAGAGCTTTTTTTCGTTGATGCGATTTACCGTGCCAGCTTATAGATGCTGGTGCCGGTGTAGAGGCAGTCGTTGGCGTAGATGGCGGCGCTGTAGTCCATGGTGAAGTCCACCACCTGGTTGCCGTGCCAGTCCACCACGCCCTGGTTGCCGTCGGCGTCCTTCACGGTGATGAAGTAGCCGTCGGAGCTGGTCAGGCCGTTCTTGATGCCGATCTCGGCCACGTTCGGCAGGGCGGTGACGGTGCCGTCGGCGGCGATCAGGGCGCAGGCCCCGGTCATGTCGGTGGCGCCCAGGGTGCAGCCGAAGTAGTTCACGCTGTCCTTGGCGTACTGGATGGGGCAGGTCACGTTGCCCTCCAGGTCGATGAAGCCCAGCTTGCCATCCTGCTCCACGCACACGTAGCCGTCGTTGATGGGCGCCTTGTCGCCCCAGGTGTAGATGCGCTGATATACCGCGGGGACGGCCATGGCCCGGGTGTCCAGGTCATAGAGGCCCTCGGCGTCGTTGACGGTCACCTTCACGTAGTGGCCGCCCACCACGTTGCCGATCATGTTGAAGGCGGGCTCGCTGACCACCTGGCCGCTGGCGTCCAGGATGCCGTAGAGGCGGGTGTCGCCGTCATAGAAGGAGACGAAGCCCCGGGTGATATTGGACAGGTTCCGGTATTCCACGTCGGCGAGCTTTTCGCCCGTCACGGCGGAGTAGAGCGCCTTGGGGGAGATGTCGTTGTCGCTCTTGACGATCAGCTCCGCATCGTACATGCTGGTGAGCTCGGTGGGGACGGCGTTGAAGTCCTTGTCGTAGGCGGTGATGCCGCCTTCCTTGTCCTCCACGATCAGCCAGCCGCCGATGCCGGCCTCGCGGGCGCGGCTGAACTGCTTGCGCTCCAGGCTCCCGGCCAGCTTCTTCTCCGGCAGGTAGAACAGGTCGTTGCGCACGATGGCGGCGTAGTCGAACTCGCCGAAGATCACGCTGTAGTCCGAGTTGTCCTTGTCGTTGGTGCCCTCCAGCACCACGCCCACGGCCCAGTTGGGGGAGACGACGGTGAAGTCGCTGTATTCAAAGGGGGTCAGGGCCTCGCCCGCGGCGGTGACCAGGGCGGAGGTGTTGAAGCCGGACTCGTTAGTGGCCTGATACAGGCCCTCGCCCATGTAGCTGAGGTCGCCGAATTGGGCCTCGCAGAGCACGTTGCCCTCCAGGTCCACCAGGCCCTCCAGCCGGTTTTCGGTGTAGATGAAGGCGCCGGATTTCTCCGCGCCGCTGTCACTCATGCGCTCCGCCTCGAACAGCGGGCCGGTGACCTCCGCCAGCGCGGTCGCGCCCAGCAGCAGGCAGGTGAGAAGGATAGCCAGGATGCGCTTGGTCATGGGTGTCCCTTCCTTTCAACGGTTGATGGTTTTATTATATCGAAAACGTTGTAGATTTTCAATGGATGAAAAGTTATTTCGCAAGGGGTGAGGGGAAGAATCAAAGGGATAGGGGACAACCCCTCCGGTTCGCTGCGCTCACCACCTCCCCTTACACAGGGGAGGCTTTTGGCTGGGCTTGCCAGCTCCCCATGAAGGGGAAGGCTGCGCCGCCCCTGCAACCGCACGACACAGAAATCCCGCGCTGGAATCAATGGCGCGGGATTTCGTAACCAGAAAGGCGGCAGCGATAGGGACCGGCCCTGCCGGGGAACCGGATTGCCACGTCGGGACATTTCATGTCCCTCCTCGCAATGACGTTGTATGGGTTC
>ONHI01000221.1 GCA_900317565.1 uncultured Eubacteriales bacterium | reverse complement strand
GCTGGACAACTTTGTGTCCGTGGAGATCGAGGCCGTGGCGGCCAACGGCAACAGCATCCAGCGCATCGTCTGGATCGCCTTCCTGGTGGAGCTGGTGCTGGTGGTGGCGGCGCTGTTTTGGGCGGGGGAGGCCACCCACCGGCTGGCGGACGTCATCCGGAACGCCATCTACCAGATCGAGGGCAGCCTGTTCCGGCTCACCGGCGGCGACCTGAAGGCCCGCGTGCCGGACATGGAGGTCAAGGAGCTGGCCGAGCTGGCCACCCAGATCAACGTGATGGCCAACCGCCTGGAGAGCCTCATCGAGCGCAGCCGGCAGGAGCAGGAGAACCTGGCCAAGTCGGAGCTGCGCCTGCTGCAGGCCCAGATCAACCCCCACTTCCTCTACAACACGCTGGACACCATCATCTGGCAGGCGGAGAGCGGCAACAGCGAGGAGGTCATCCACCTGACCCGCTCCCTGAGCGACTTCTTCCGCATCTCCCTCTCCTCCGGCGCGGACTGGATCCCGCTGGAGAAGGAGGCGCGGCACCTGTCCGGCTATTTGAGCATCCAGAAGACCCGCTACCGGGACATCCTCAATTACGCCATCGAGATTCCCAACGAACTGAAGGACGGCTACATCGTGAAGCTGATGCTCCAGCCGCTGGTGGAGAACGCCCTGTACCACGGCATCAAGACCCGGCGGGGCGGCGGCTTCATCCGCGTCAGCGCCGCCCGGGAGGGGGACAGGGTGCGCTTCGTGGTGGAGGACACCGGCCGGGGCATGTCGCCGGAGGAATTGAAGCGGGTGATCGCCGCCATGCGCAGCGACGCCCCGCCGGTGGCCATGGGCGACGCGCCCTCCGTGGCCGACGCGCCCACCGCCGGCAGCAGCTTCGGCCTGCGCAACGTGGACATGCGCATCCGGCTGTACTACCACCAGGACGAGGGACTGAAGATCGAGAGCAGCGAGGGAGGCACCCGGGTCTCCTTCCGCGTTCCGCTGAAATCCAGGGAGGAAATCGCCAATGATGAAGGTATTTCTGGTTGACGACGAGATCGCCATCAGGGAAAATCTGCGCAATTCGTTTCCCTGGGAGGAGAACGGCTTCCAGCTGGTGGGCGAGGCCCCGGACGGGGAGATGGCCCTGCCGATGATCCGGGATCTGAACCCGGACATCCTGCTGACGGACATCCGCATGCCCTTCATGGACGGCGTGCAGCTGTGCGCGGAGGTGAAGCGGATGATGCCCTGGGTGGGCATCGTGATCCTCTCCGGCTACGACGACTTCTCCTATGCCCAGCAGGCCATTTCCCTGGGCGTGAAGGAATACCTGCTCAAGCCCATCACGGCCCAGGAGCTGGGCAGGGCGCTCACCCGGGTGGCCGGGCAGATCGCCGCCGAGCGCAGCGCCCAGGAGGACATGGAGAGCCTGCGACGGGACGTGGTGTCCGGCAACCAGTTCCTGCGGGAAAAGCTGCTGGCCTCGCTGTTCACCGAGGAGGGGGACCGCTTCGAGGACGAGCAGCTGATGCGCCAGATGCGCCAGATGGGCGTGAACCTGGCCGCGAACTGCTATGTGGTCATCGACATCGCCTTCCCGCTGAAGGACGAGGCCCGGGCCCGGGCGCGGACCGCCCTGTCCGATCTGGCGGAGGCCACCGGCGGCAGCGTGTTCACCTGCGGCATGGCCCACGGCTCCCGGGCGCTGGTGCTGGGGGACAACGAGCGGGACGTGGAGGAGCGGGCCTATTCCTTCGCCAACTCCGCCGCCCACCTGCCCCAGCTGGAGGGCTGCGAGGCGCTCTTGCTGTCCATCGGGGAGACCGTGAACGATTACTACGACATTCGCCGGGCCATGAAGTCCGCCCGCCACGTGCGCCACGTGGCCGTGGGCCAGGGCGCGTCCCGGCGGATCATCGGCGTGGGGGAGCTGAACGACGCCACCACTTTGCTGAACAGCCTGGAGCTGAGCCCCCTCTACGAGCGGCTGCAATACGCCCCGGAGGGGGAGCTGGACGCCATCCTGGCCGAGTACACCGGCAGCCTGCCGGACAGCGGCGGCATCGAGCTGGCCGTGGGCTATCTGCGCATCGCGGCGGTGATCGCGGCGCGGCGCATTGTGGAGGACGCCGGGGCCGATCCCCAGCAGGCGCTGGACGAGGCGCTGATCGCCCAGGCGCTGCGGGCTGAGGACGCTTCCGGCCTGGATGCGGTGAAGGCGCTGCTGAGGGCGGCCCTCGAGTGCCGGGACCGCAGCGGCCAGGGCGTGGGGGACACCCCCGTGGGCCGGGCCCGCGCCTACCTGAGCAAGTGCTTCGCCAACCCGAACCTGATGCTCCAGGACGTGGCCAGCGAGGTGGGCATCTCCCAGAGCCACTTCTCCACGGTGTTCGCCCAGGAGACGGGCATCACCTTCACCCAGTACCTCACGGGCCTGCGCATCGCCAAGGCCAAGGAGCTGCTGGAGACCACGCCCCTGCGCTCGTCGGAGATCGCCTTCCAGGTGGGCTACAACGACGCCCACTATTTCAGCTATCTCTTCAAGAAGCACACCGGCGTCACCCCCAGCGAATATCGCAAATCCAATAAAAATCAACCTGACGCCGAATAATTTTGAATTATTCTCGGTAAATTGCATGAAAATCCCGAAGGATTTTCAACCTTCTTCCAAAGTGATTGTATT
>ONHI01000222.1 GCA_900317565.1 uncultured Eubacteriales bacterium | reverse complement strand
CGGCCGTGTCCGGCGACGCGGAGCTGCTCAAGCAGGCAGCGCTGATGGACCCGCTGACCGGCGCGGTGTGCAACCCGCCGGAGGTGTGGCAGATGGTGGACGAGCTGCTGATCGCCCAGGAGGCGTGGCTGCCCCAGTACGCCGAGGCCATCGCCGCCGCGAAGGCGCGCTTTGCCGAGGGCAACCTGATCCCCACGAACGAGGGCTATCGCGGCGCGGTGCGCCAGCGGGTGAAGACCGCCGAGGAGGTCTCCGCCGAGCGCCGGGAGCGTGAGGAGCGCCACAAGAGGGAGTGATACTGTCCCCGCCTCCCAAGGGGACGCGGCGGCCCGGGATGATTGTTAATAGACGACAGCCGCATACAGCAGGTTGCATAAAACAAATCCCGGCAGATTGACCCGAAATGCTTGACATATGCGATTTTTGTGTTACAATAATAACATTCGGGGAGTGTGCTCGCTGCCCGTGGACCCCTGACGGATTTGACGCCGCATGGCGTTCAAATGAAAGAAAAAGGAGGTTATCCAATGAAGAGACTGATCACCCTGGTCTTGGCTCTGCTGATGGCGCTGTCCTGCTTCAGCGCGCTGGCCGAGTTCAAGCCCACCCCGATCGGCGAGGTTGGCGACGCCACCCGCGAGTACGTCGAGCCGCCGGAGGGCGACTGGCTGCAGCCCTATGATCCGGTGGTCAACATCCGCTTCGGCAAGGGCCAGGGCTCCGACGTCGTGTTCGAGCCCGGCGAGGACCAGACCAACAACGAGTGGGTCCGCGCGTGGTACGACAAGCTGGGCATCCAGGTCTCCTACGACTGGATCGTGGATTCCGGCGAGTACACCCGCAAGCTGAACAACACCATCGCCACCGGCAACCTGCCGGATGCCTTCCGCGTGAACTACGTCCAGTTCCGCCAGCTGGTGAAGGCCGGCCTGATCCAGGACATCACCGAGGTCTATGAGAAGTACACCTCCCAGCGCGTCCGGGATTTCGAGAAGACCGACCCTGACACCATCAAGACCTGCATGGTGGATGGCAAGCTGTACGGCGTGCCGATCTACTACTACGGCGTTATCGACAACCCGCGCTACATGTGGGTCCGCAAGGACTGGTATGAGGAGGAAGGCTCCCCCGAGCTGAAGACCGTCGAGGACTTCGAGAACCTCTGCCACACCATGATGGACAAACACGGCTGCTACGGCATCGCCGTCGCCAACAACTTCGAGCACCTGTTCTTGACCGGCCCGATGTTCAACGTCTATCTGGGCAACCCCGACCAGGGCACCTACTACTGGTACAAGGACGAAGAGGACGGCATCATCAAGCCCGGCATCGCCCACAAGGAGTTCAAGACCGCGCTTGAGTACTGGGCCAAGTGGTACCAGGAGGGCATCCTGAGCCCCGACTTCGTGAACATGAGCTTTGACGACATGAACGAAGACGTGGTCAACGGCCGCGCCGCCTTCCAGCCGTACTATCAGTGGCAGGGCTGGCAGAACGGCCCGAACCTGGTGGCCGCCCAGGGCAGCAACGACGCCTACATGATCCCGCTGCAGTTCCCCACTGTGGACGGCAGCCAGGTGCTGGGCCAGGTCGGCTTCCCGAACGGCGAGATGGTCGTGGTCAGCAAGGACTGCAAGAACCCCGCCGCCGTCATGAAGCTGATCAGCTACACCGATCACATCATGTTTGATCCCGACACCGTCCTCACCGACGAGGAGTTCAAGGCCTACACCGACGGTCAGCGTGAGCACGTGCCCACCACCGTCGAGGTGCTTGACCCCCTGGCCGACATGACGCAGTTCGAGCATGTGCTGTACGCCATCGAGACCGGTGACACCAGCGAGCTGTTCACCGCCGGCATGAAGAAGAAGTACGGCGACTCCATGAACTGGATCAACAACCAGGATCCCGGCGGGCTGGGCGCCTACTGCCAGCAGGGCTTCGAGGGCTGCTCCTACGACCTTGCCAAGTACCTGCTGGACAACAACTTCGTAAAGCGCACCGACATGTGGGGCCCGCCGCCGGAGGAATTCGACGATGTGCTGAACACCATCGACATCATCTCCACCGGTGTCTCCGAGATCATCATGGGCTATAAGTCCGTGGATGACTACGATCAGATCCTGGCCGACTGGTATGCCGCCGGCGGACAGACCCTGATCGACGCCGTCAACAAGTATTACGGCGATAACGCGGAATAATCGCCTGAGCACAGTGGCTTTTTAGCCCGGTTCTTTGGGGGCTTGCGCAGTGGCTGTTTGCGGCTTCCACGCAAGCCCCCGCATTATTGCAAGGCGGAGGCGGCGACGCGCCGCCAGGCCCAGTGTCCGGCAGCGCGTCGGCGCCCCCGCGTGTGCGGTCGCTTTCCATACCCCAAAATAAACTGATGGGAGGTATGCCCCTTGCTTAGCAAGCTTCAAGAAAGATTCCGCAAGGAATGGCTGTTCCTGTTGATGATGCTGCCGGGCCTGGTGCTGACGGCCATCTTCTCCTACGGCCCGATGTACGGCATCATCATGGCCTTTCAGGACTACAACCCCGGCCTGGGCTATGGAGGGTCCCCCTGGGTGGGCATGGACAACTTCAGGCTGATCTTCTCGCAGCCCGCCTTCCTGGTGACCATTCGCAACACGTTCTTCATCTCCTTCATGAAGATCATC
>ONHI01000223.1 GCA_900317565.1 uncultured Eubacteriales bacterium | reverse complement strand
GGAGCAGCTGGTGGAGGAGCTGGGGTGCAGCCGCACGCCGATCCGCTCCGCGCTGGTGCGCCTGCAGGGGCTGAACGACATCGCCCGGCCTGATCCCAGCTCCTTCGCCTGGACGGGCACCGAACACGAATGAAATCCTGAACGCTGCGAACAGGGGGTGTCGCCATGAAGATACTCGTGCTGGCCGATCACGCGGAGCCCCGGCTCTGGGAGCACCTTGACCGCCGCCGCCTGGAGGGCGTCGACCTGGTCATCTCCTGCGGCGACCTGCCGCCCTCCTACCTCTCCTTCCTTACCTGCTTCACCCGCGCGCCCGTGCTCTACGTGCACGGCAACCACGACGGGCGCTACGCGAAGACGCCCCCGGAGGGCTGCGTGTGCATTGACGGCGAGATCTACGTGCACGAGGGCGTGCGCATCGTGGGGCTGGGAGGCAGCATGTGCTATATCCCCGGCGCGCCGCACCAGTACACGGAGCGGGAGATGGCCGGTCGGCTGCGGCGGCTGCGCTTCGCCCTGTTCCGCAGGCACGGCGCGGACATCCTGGTCACCCACGCGCCGGCCCTGGGGGTGGGCGACGACAAGGACCTGGCCCATCGGGGCTTCAAGACCTTCCTGGCCTTCATGGACAAATACCATCCCCGCTACATGCTGCACGGACACGTGCACATCGAGTATACCCACGACTTCCAGCGGGAGCGCCGGTATGGCGACACCATCGTGGTGAACGCCTGCGGCTCCTATGTGGTAGAAATCGATCCGCCCAAGGAAGGCAAAAAGGCATGAGCGGCTGTGGATCGACCCGGCGCTGAAGCAACTGCTGCCCAAGGCGGCGCGGCGGGTTTTGCGCAATCCGTCCGAAATGATAAAATACGGCGCGTCATGCTTGCCATACATTGCATTTTCAGGTATAATAAACGTGTATACGCTGTAAAGACTGCCCTTTTGATGAAAGAGAGGATTCCCATATCATGGCTATCAAAATTACCTCCGACAGCACCTGCGACCTGTCTGCGGCGCTGGTCGAGGAATATAACATCGGCATCGTTCCGCTGATCGTGATGAAGGACGGCGATCCCTTCAAGGACGGCATCGAGATCACGCCCGCCGACATCTTCGCCTACACGGCGTCCACCGGCAAGCTGTGCTCCACCTCGGCCGTGAGTGAATTTGAGTACGCCGAGTATTTCCGCCCCCTGGCGGAGTCCAACGACGCGGTGATTCACATCAACATCAGCGCGGAGTTCTCCAGCTGCTATCAGAACGCCTGCAAGGCGGCGATGCAGTTCAAGAACGTCTACGTCGTCGATTCGCGCAACCTGTCCACCGGCCAGGGCCACGTGGCCATCGAGGCCGCCCAGCTGGCGGCGCAGGGCCTGTCGGCCGAGGAAATCTGCGCAAAGCTGAACGACCTGACGCCCCGGGTGGAGGCCAGCTTCCTGCTGGATCGGCTGGACTACATGGTCAAGGGCGGGCGCTGCTCCTCCGTGGCCGCGCTGGGCGCGAACCTGCTGCGGCTGAAGCCCTGCATCGAGGTCATCGACGGCAAGATGCGCGTGGTGAAGAAATACCGCGGCGCGTATGACCGCTGCATCCAGCAGTATGTGACCGAGCGCATCCAGAACCGCACCGACCTGCGCCGGGACCGCATGTTCATCACCCACGCCGCCGCCGAGCCGGACACCCTGTCCGTGGCGCGGCAGGCCGTGGCGGAAAACGGCCGCTTCGAGCACGTCTATGAGACCAACGCCGGCTGCACCGTGACCTGCCACTGCGGGCCCCACACGCTGGGCGTGCTGTTCATCCGCACGAAATGACGGGGAGATGAGCCGGAATGGATAAGAAAGTCATCATGATCCTGGTGGACGGCATGAGGCCGGACGCCATTCCCGCCTGCGGCAGCGATTACGCCGGAAAGCTGCTGGCTGACAGCGCCTGCGCGCTGAACGCCCGCACGGTGTTTCCCTCCGTCACGCTGCCCTGCCACATGTCGCTGTTTCACAGCGTGGATCCCGACCGCCACGGCATCCTGTCCAACACCTACACCCCGCAGGTGCGCCCCATCGAGGGCCTGGTGGAGCGGCTGGACCGGGTGGAGAAAAAGTGCGCCTTCTTCTACACCTGGGAGGAGCTGCGGGATCTCACCCGCCCGGATCATCTGGCCTGCGCCGTGATGCTGAACCAGCACAAGGCCCGAAACACCGATCAGGCCATCACCACCGCCGCCATCGACTACATCAATCGCGAATCGCCGGACTTCATGTTCCTCTATCTGGGCGAGACCGACGAGGTGGGCGGCCATGACAAGGGCTGGATGAGCGAGACCTACCTGGGCTGCGTGAAAAACGCGCTGGACTGCGTGCGCCGCGTGCGGGAGAACATTCCGGCGGAATACGACATCATCCTGTTGGCCGACCACGGCGGACACGACCGGGGCCACGGCACCGACATGCCGGAGGACATGACCATTCCGATCATCCTGAACGGCCCTTCCTTCGCGCCGGGCAGAACGCTGAAAGGCGTGTCCATCAAGGATGTGGCGCCCACCATCGCCGAGATGCTGAACGCCCGGCCCGCCCGGGAGTGGGAAGGCCGCTCGCTGCTGGCCGAAGCCGCCCGTTGAATTTG
>ONHI01000229.1 GCA_900317565.1 uncultured Eubacteriales bacterium | reverse complement strand
GGGCCGATCCAGCTTTGCGCAGGCCTCCAGGATCCGCCGCAGGTTCTTCTTCCAGTTCATCTGGCCCACGAACAGCAGCACGGGCTCGTCGCCGGCGAGGCCATACCGCTCCACCGCCTCGGCGGCCTTTTCGTCGGACAGGGTGTGGATGTCGGTGCCGTTGGGCATCACCTGAATCTCGCCCTTGTAGCCGTAGCTCCGCAGGGTCTCGGCGGAGGAGACGCTGACGGCCCAGGTCTCGTCGCACTTTTCAAAGAAGTTCACCACGTGCTTCACGCCCAGATCGGCCACCAGCTCCATGCCGGTGACCTGGAGGAAGTCGTCGTAATACTTGGAGTGGAAGGTGCCCACGATGGGCAGGCCGTTCTTCTGGGCAAAGGAGAGGCCTGCCTGGCCGGCGGTGAAGGGGCTGTGGACGTGGACGATGTCCGCCTTGACGGCGTTCAGCCGGTTCTGGCAGTGCTTGTCCATCGCCGGCATGCCGACGGTGTAATTCTTCACCCGCACCAGCGGCAGGGGGGCGTAGTCTATGATCTCAAAGGGAAAATTGCCCCGGTAGCCGGTGTCGGTCTGGGGGGCGACCACATAGCTCTCGTGGCCCTTGTTTCCCATGTTCAGCGCGTATTGGTACACCACGTTGGCTACCCCGTCCATGATGGGCAGGAAGGAATCGGAAAACTGGATGATGCGCATGCTTGTCGTTCCTCTGTACTCTTTGATGTGGAACCATTATAGCACAGAGGCGGACAGGAAGCAAATAAAGAAAAGCCTTCCCCAGAAGGGAAGGTGGATCGCCGCATGGCGGCGAGGCGGATGAGGCCGGCGCCCGCCCCCCGGCACTGCCGACAAAGGGAAACCGGATTGCCGCGTCGCCCCTGCGGGGCTGCTCGCGATGACGCATGGCGCGGCGATCGTGCGCTGGACAAATCGACGCATTCATCATCATTGCGGGGAGGGACATGAAATGTCCCGACGTGGCCATCCGGTTCCCTGGGCCATTCCATGAGGCGCTTTACCGTCCCGCCCGCAGCACGCCCTGGCTGTAGCGGGTGTTGAGCAGCTCCTTCACGCGCTCCATGCAGGCGCGCATGTTGCTCTGGGCCAGGTCGGTGGGGGTGTTGTTGCGGAAGGCCGTGTCGTAGGAGGTGAAGGCGGCGGTGAGGTTGTTCACGTCCTCCTCCGTCAGCACCTGGTAGCGCGGCCCGTAGGTCTGGGTAATCAGGTTGTTCAGCGTCACCGAGGCGATGAAGTAGTCCCGCATCTGGGGCAGGATCACGTTTTGCACGTCGGTATTGGGCACGCTGGTCATGTCGAAGGACTGCATCAGTATGTACAGGTTGGAGTACAGCGCCTCGCCCGCCTGGTTGCGCGCCTGTGTATACTGGCTCTGCATATTCGATCGCATATTGATGGATATGCAAAGCGCGGCGAGCAGGGCGGCGATCAGGACCAAAAGCACGACGATGACCGCCTTGTTTCGCGCGCTGAGGCGTGAAAACGCCCGCATGCCTGACTTCACGGTTTCCATGGATTCACCCCTCCCGGTGGTCGGTTATGCAAACATTATATGTGCCACGGCGGTTGTATATGCACTGCATATGCTAATAATTATACGACAAAATTCCCGCGAATCCTGCGTTACAATGTGAAAACAAATGAATATATACATCGAATATGCAGTTGTATATTTCATTTTTTATACATCACGGCGTTTTTTGCGCACACCGGAGCAATTATTCCGTCATAATTTGTCGATTTCGGGCCGCGGTTTTTGCGCCGGTCCGGAAGCGGCGGGACGGGGACGGGCGGGTTTCGCGGAATTGTTTTCGGCATGATTTGAATTCCTGCCGGGTGCAGATTTAACGTCTGCGCGTTTGACGCGCCGCGGGATTTATGCTATATTGAAGCTGTATGCGCGGGAGGCCTTCCGCGCGAGAAAAATACCGATTTTTGAAAGGAATGAATGACAATGAGCCAGCTGAAAGGCGCATGTATCATCGGTCAGTCCGGCGGCCCCAGCGCCGTCATCAACGCTTCCGCCTACGGCGCGATCAAGACCGCGCTGGAGAATCCGGACATCACCCAGGTCCTGGGCGCGCTGCACGGCATCAAGGGCGTGCTGGACGACGACCTGATCGACATGGGCAAGGAAGATCCCGCCGAGCTCGCCTACATGAAGTATACCCCCTCCTCCGCGCTGGGCTCCTGCCGCTACAAGCTGGCCGATCCCGACGAGGACGAGACCGACTACAAGCGCATCCTGGAGATCTTCAGGAAGTACAACGTGCGCTACTTCTTCTACAACGGTGGCAACGACAGCATGGACACCTGCAACAAGATCTCGAAGTTCATGCTGAAGAACGGCTATGAGTGCCGCGTGATGGGCATTCCGAAGACCATCGACAACGACCTGTACGGCACCGACCACTGCCCCGGCTTCGCCTCCGCGGCCAAGTACATCGCCACCTCCGTCATGGAAGTGTACCGCGATTCCACCGTGTA
>ONHI01000230.1 GCA_900317565.1 uncultured Eubacteriales bacterium | reverse complement strand
CTTCATCGGCGGCGCGCTGGTGGGCATGACGCTGGTGACGCGGCTGTCGCTGCTGCTGCCGATCATTGCCCTGGCAATGGTGATGAGCAGCGTGTCGGACCTGATCCAGTTCGCCTACTTCCGGGCCACCCACGGCAAGCGTTTCTTCAAGATGGCCCCGCTGCACCACCACTTCGAGCTCAGCGGCATGCCGGAGACCCGCATCGTGGCCATGTACTACATCGTCACGGCGATGCTGTGCCTGATCTCGCTGCTGGGATTTGTGGCGTAGGTGGGTTTACAAGCGTGGAGTGTGGAGTGTGGAGAGTGGAGTTGTGGTTGAAATCCTCCGGATTTCGTATTATTCCAAGCTGACGCGGGGCGCTGTTGCGCCTGTTGAGAGCTTGAATAAAGACAAATCCGAAGGATTTGCACATGAACTCCACTCTCCACTTTCCACGCTCCACTCTTCTCGTTGACAAAACCTTTTTTCAGAAGGAGGTCTCCGAAATGGTAAAAGGTAAGAAAGTATTGGTATTCGGCATGGCCCGCAGCGGCATCGCGGCGGCGCAGCTGCTCCTGGAGCGGGGCGCCGAGGTCACCATCTGCGACGGCAAGGCCGAGGCGGATTTCGACGGCGCGCTGGACGGCCTGAAGGCGGCGGGCGCCCATTTCATGCTGGGCGAGCAGCACCCGGAGGAGAGGCTTGCGGGCTTCGACGCGCTGGTGCTCAGCCCCGGCATCCCGGTGGAGCATCCGGCGGTGGTGAAGGCGAAGGAAATGGGCATCGAGGTGATGGGCGAGATCGAATACGCCTACCGCGAGGCCACCGGCCTGCTGCTGGCCATCACCGGCACCAACGGCAAGACCACCACCACCACGCTGCTGGGCGAGATCTTCAAAAACGCCGGCAAGCGCACTTTCGTGGTGGGCAACATCGGCACGCCCTACAGCGGCGCGGTTTCCCAGATGCGCCCGGGGGACGTGACGGTGTGCGAGATCTCCTCCTTCATGATGGAGACCTCCTCCAAATTCCACCCCGCCGTCAGCGCGGTGCTGAACATCTCCGAGGACCATCTGAACCGCCACGGGACGATGGAAAAGTACATCGCCCTCAAGGAGCGCATCTTTGAAAACAGCGGCGAGGACGACTGGCTGGTGCTGAACTGGGACGACCCGATCACAAGGGACATGGCCAGCCGTGCCCGCTGCCGGATCGCCTGGTTCTCCTCCCGGAACGAGGTGCCCTTCGGCGCGTTCGTCGTGGACGGCAGCATCGTCTACGGCACGCCCCAGGACCACAAGGTCATCTGCCCGGCCAGCGAGGTCTACATACCCGGCGAGCACAACCTGAAAAATGCCCTGGCCGCCACGGCCATGGCCATGGCCAGCGGCGTGCCCGCGCCGGTGATCCGCCACACGCTCAAGACCTTCAAGGGCGTGGAGCATCGCATCGAGTTCGTGCGGGAGCTGGACGGCGTGCGCTTCATCAACGACTCCAAGGGCACCAACGTGGATTCCACCATCCAGGCCGTGCGGGCCATGGATCGGCCCACGGTGCTGATCCTGGGCGGCTACGACAAGCACACGGACTTCACGCCCCTGTGCGAGGAAATCCTGAAATGCCCCATCTCCCGCATCGTGCTCATCGGCGCGACGGCCAGGCAGCTGGAGGAGACCCTGGAGAAGGTGGGCTACCACGCCTGGACCCACGCGGGCTACGAGTTCAAGAAGGCCGTCGAGCTGGCCTTTGAGCAGGCCAACGCCGGGGGCAACGTGCTGCTGTCGCCGTCCTGCGCGTCCTTTGACATGTTCAAGGACTACGAGGAGCGCGGGCGCATCTTCAAGGACATCGTGAACGCGCTGGAGAGCAAGGGCGCTTGATCCTCCGGCCCGTTCGCGGGGCCAATGAGGCGCGGCGATCCGCGCTGAGAAACACAGACAAAGGCTTCTTCCGCGGTGTCGACCGGGGACTGACGGTCACCTTCGCGCTGCTCATGCTGGTGGGCATCGTCACGCTGTACGCCGCCAGCTACTACAACGCCCAGGACCACGGCGGCGCGCTGTCGGAGGTCACCTCCCAGCTGTTCGGCGTGGCCGTGGGCCTGGCGGGGATGCTCCTCGCCCTCCGGATCGACTACCGGATGCTGGCGAAGCCCTGGGTCTGCGGGGGCCTGCTGGCAGTCAGCTTCGCGATGCTGGGGCTGGTGGCCGTGCCGGGCATCGGCAGGCTGCTGAACGGCTCGCGCCGCTGGCTTCGACTGGGGCCGGTCAGCTTCCAGCCGTCGGAGCTGGCGAAGTACGCCATGATCGTGTATCTGGCACGGGCGCTCAGCCAGAAGAGCCGGGACGTGACCCGCCTGTTCACCGGCCTCGTGCCGCTGTTCATCCTGCCGGGGGCCATGTTCCTGCTGATATTGATGCAGCCGAACCTTTCCACAGCGGGCAGCATACTGATTGTCACGGCAGTGCTGGCGATGATCGCCGGGGCC
>ONHI01000233.1 GCA_900317565.1 uncultured Eubacteriales bacterium | reverse complement strand
CGCCGAGCCCGCCTTCAAGGATCAGTTCAACGACCGCGACGTGGCGGCCTTCCGGCTGAACAAGGCCGGCGCCTCGGACAACAGCGCCAACGACGGCATCGACGCCGTGTCCGGCGCGTCCATCTCCTCCAGCGCCGTGGTCAACGCGGTCAACGCGGGCCTCGATTTCTTCCACTCCGTGATAGAGGAGGGAATGCAAAATGAATAAATACCTTGAACGCCTGTACAACGGCATCCTCAAGGAAAACCCCACGTTCATCCTGATGCTGGGCATGTGTCCCACCCTGGCGGTGTCCACCCGGGCCATCAACGGCATCGGCATGGGCCTGTCCTCCATGGCGGTGCTGATCCTGTCCAACCTGGTGATCTCGCTGCTGCGCAAGCTCATCCCGGATCAGGTGCGGCTGCCCGCTTACATCGTGGTGGTGGCCTCGCTGGTGACGGTGACGGAGCTGCTGATGGAGGCCTATCTGCCCTCGCTGTACGAGTCGCTGGGCATCTATATTCCCCTGATCGTGGTCAACTGCATCATCCTGGGCCGGGCGGAGGCCTACGCCAACAAGCACACGCCGCTGCTGTCCGTGATGGACGGCCTGGGCATGGGCCTGGGCTTCACCCTGGCGCTGACCCTGGTGAGCGTGATCCGCGAGCTGGTGGGCAACGGCACCTTCTTCGGCATGCAGGTGCTGCCGGAGAGCATCGAGCCCATGGCCATCTTCGTGCAGCCGCCGGGAGCCTTCCTGGTGCTGGCCGTCATCATCGCGGTGATGAACGCCATCGGCATCAAGTCCCGCCAGCGCAAGCTGGTTGAGAGCGGCTGCGACGGCCAGTGCGCCGGCTGCGCCATGGCCTGCGACAAGAAGGAGAAGGAGGCGAGCGCCCGATGAAGGCCATGATTCTTCTGATCGTCAGCGGCGCGCTGATCAACAACGTGGTGCTGAATCAGTTCCTGGGCATCTGCTCCTTCCTGGGCGTCTCCAAGCAGATGAAGGCATCCATCAGCCTGGGCGGCGCGGTGATCTTCGTCATCACCATCGCCTCGGCGGTCACCAGCCTGCTCTACGACCACGTGCTCGCCCCGCTGGAGCTGGACTTCATGAAGACCATCGTGTTCATTCTGGTCATCGCCGCGCTGGTGCAGGTGGTTGAGATGTTCCTGAAGAAGAAGTCCCCCTCCATGTACAAGGCGCTGGGCATCTATCTGCCCCTCATCACCACCAACTGCGCGGTGCTGGGCGTGGCGCTGACCAACGTGCAGAACGGCTATGATTTCTATCAGAGCGTGCTCTCCGGCTTCGGCACGGCGCTGGGCTTCACCATCGCCATCGTGCTGCTGGCCAGCATCCGCAGCCGCATCCGCGAGGAGGACATTCCCGCGCCGCTGCGGGGCGCGCCCATCGTGATGATCTCGGCGGCGCTCATGTCCATCGCGTTCCTGGGCTTCTCGGGCCTGTCGTTCTGAAGGAGGCGATCAGAGTGCAGATAATCCTGATTACCACGCTGGTCATCGCCCTGGCCGGCCTGATCGTTGGCGCGGCGCTGGTGTTCATGAGCGGCAAGTTCCGCGTTGAGGTGGACGAGCGGGAGAGCGCGGTGCGCGAGTGCCTGCCCGGCAACAACTGCGGCGCCTGCGGCTATGCGGGCTGCGACGCCATGGCGGCGGCCATCGCCGCGGGCGAAGCGCCGGCCAACGGCTGCCCGGTGGGCGGCGGGCCGGTGGCGGAGAAGATCGGCGAGATCATGGGGGTGTCGGTGGACATCCTGGAGCGCAAGGTGGCCTTCGTGCGCTGCAAGGGCAGCTGCGAGGTGACCCACAACCAGGGCAACTACGTGGGCATTAGGGACTGCCGCAGCGCTGTGCTGGCCGGGCTGAACGTGACCGAGTGCGGCTACGGCTGCCTGGGCTTCGGCTCCTGCCAGACCGTCTGCAAGCAGGACGCCATCCATGTGGTCAACGGCGTGGCCGTGGTGGACCGGAACCGCTGCGTGGGCTGCGCCCTGTGCGTCAAGGCGTGCCCCAGGGGACTCATCGAGCTGGTGCCTGCCAGCAAACTCGTGGCCGTGCAGTGCTCCAACAGGGACAGGGGCCCGCTGGTCAAGAAGGTGTGCTCCGCCGGCTGCATCGGCTGCACGCTGTGCACCAGGCAGTGCGAGGTGGGAGCCATCACCATGAACGGCGCCCTGGCTCACGTGAACTACGAGGCCTGCGTGCAGTGCGGCAAGTGCGTCGAGAAGTGCCCCGCGAAGGTCATCACGCCTCCGGCCGCGTCCTGAGACACAGAGGATAACCCCGCCTGAAAGGTTGAGGATCGGATATGGAAAAGAAAAAGCTCGTCAAGATCATCTGCGCGGCGGCGGTCGT
>ONHI01000234.1 GCA_900317565.1 uncultured Eubacteriales bacterium | reverse complement strand
TCGTCGTCTTCGTCTTCCTGGCCGTCTATCGCATCCGCCTTGTACTGCGGCTGCTGAAGGTCTTCGATATGAACAAGCGCTGGATCCTGCTGTGGCTGGTGGCCGACTGGCTGTTGCTGCTGATCGTTGGGCGCTCGAGCAAGTTCCAGCCCGTGATCCTCCCCGGCGCGCCGGCCGGACCGGCGCTCGCGGAGCACCACGGCATGTTCAACGTCGAGAGCGGGCTGAGCGTCGATCTGCGCAGCCGCACGGTCTTGGAACTGTACAAGAAGCGCTATCTGCTCCGGGACATCTCCCTGGACATCCCCAACGGCTCCCTGGTGCTGCTGCTGGGCGGCTCCGGCGCGGGCAAGACTACCTTTGTCAACGCCGTCATCGGCTATGAGAAGGCGGACGCCGACGTCGTGCTCAACGGCATGGACGTATATAAGGACTATGACCAGATGAAATACCGCATCGGCTTCGTGCCGCAGCAGAATCTCATCCGCGGCAGCGACACGGTCCAGCATACGATCACGGACGCGGCCGAGATGCGCCTGCCCATGTCCACCCCGCGCTCCAGGCGCAGCGAGAAGGTGCGGGAGGTCCTGGATCTGCTGGGCCTTGCGCCCGGCGCGGACGGCCTTGTGAGCAAGAAATCCGGCGGGCAGCTCCGCCGCATCTCCATCGCCATGGAGCTGGTCACCAATCCGGAGCTCTTTGTCCTGGACGAGCCGGACTCCGGTCTTGACGGCGTGATCGCGCGGGAGATCTTCGCGAAACTGCGCGGCATCGCGGACGAGGGGAAGATCGTCCTGGTCATCACCCACACGCCCGACCGCGTGATCGACCTGTTTGACAAGGTGATCGTGCTGGCGAAGGATTCCGCCCGCGTGGGCCGCCTGGCCTTCTACGGGAGCCCAGCGGAGGCCCGGGTGTTCTTCGGCAAGGACAGCATGGAGGGCATCGTCATGAGCGTCAACCCCAAGGAGGAGGGCGGCGACGGCCTGGCGGATCAGTTTATTGAGCGCTATGCGCAGCTCGCAGCGGAGAGAGAGGAGGCGGTCAAGGCATGAACGAGACGAAGATCCGGTATAAGGGCAGATTCGGGCAGACCCTGATCTACCTCGGCAAACAGCTCCGCATGTTCCTGTACCAGAACGACTGGAAAGTCCTGCCCATGAGCGCGATCATCGCCGGGCTTGTCACCTTTGTGGTGGGCGCCAACCTCTTTGTGTATCAGGAGGGGACGCTGACCGGCACCTTCGCGCTGGTGTGCGTATGCATCTGGAACGGCTGCTTCAACTCCATCCAGTCCGTCTGCCGGGAGCGCAGCATCGTCAAGCGCGAGCACCGGGCGGGCCTGCATGTGTCCTCCTACATCCTCTCGCAGATGCTCTATCAGTTCATGCTCTGCCTGGGCCAGACGGTGGTGACGATGGTCGTCTGCTATGTGGCGGGCGTACACTTTCCGGAACAGGGGATCATTTCTCCCTGGGGCATGGCGGATCTCAGCATCACCATTCTCCTCACCACCTACGCTTCGGACATGATGGCGCTGATGGTCTCCTGCATCGTGCGCAACACCACCACCGCCATGACGGTCATGCCCTTTCTTATGATCTTCCAGCTGGTGTTTTCCGGCGGGTTCTTCCAGCTGACCGGCTTCGCCAAGAAACTTGAAGTCCTCACCATCTCCCACTGGTCGCTCGACGCCATGTGTGCCATCGGGCGCTATAACGAGCTGCCGATGGTCACGCTCTGGAACACGCTGTTCAAGTTCAAGGACATCGCCTTTGAGGGGAAGAAGCCGCTGCTTGAGGTGATCCTTATGATGCAGGAGCAGAACACGGTGATGGACTTCCTGCGCTGGTCCGGCACCTACAACACCAAAGGCATCTATGCCAGCACGGTAGAGAATGTCCTGAAAAACTGGGGCGGCATCGCGCTGCACACCTTCGTCTATGCCCTCGCCGCCGGCGTCGCGCTGAAGTTTATCGACCGGGACAAGCGCTGAGTGGGAAGAGCAGGAAAACAATACGCATTTACGCCAAAAGACCCAGCCCGAAAGGGCTGGGTCTCAGACTGCAGACACAGTCCGGTTCCCGTCATTGCGAGGAGCGAAGCGACGCGGCAATCCGTTCTCCCCGCCCGGCTGCGAATTCAAACCTTCCTGTCCGCCGCCTGTGCGGCGGACACGCGATAAGGGATTCGCTGTCTAAGGTATCGACCAGCTTTTGAACTGGTCGATGAACGCCCCGCCGGGGCGTTCTACAAGATTCGAATCCCAATCGCGCAGACAAAAATCCCGGGGCCCCAAAGAACCCGCGATAAGGGGATTCGCATGCATTTTCTTTCCCCTTGCGGGGAACGGG
>ONHI01000237.1 GCA_900317565.1 uncultured Eubacteriales bacterium | reverse complement strand
TTCAGAAGCTGCCCCACCGTGAAGATCTCGATGCCGCGACAGACATAGTCCTTCGGGGACTGCTTCCGGGAATAGCGCATGCCCACGCCCATGCAGATCATGAAGCAGGCGGCGCCGGTGAAGACGCATGCCCAGTCCAGAAACCAGTAGAACGGGCCGGTCTGCTCCGCGGCGCAGTCCTCATAGATGTGCAGGAAGATCATGCACACGATGCAGAACGCCTTCAGCCAGTCCAGCTCCGGCTGTCGCCCCTTGTTGACCCTTTCGTTGGCAAAGTAGCTCAAGTGATATGCTCCTCTCCGTCCATCAGATTCCAAGGTAATCGTTCCATATCGTGGCGAATTCCGTGATCCTGGGATAGGCGTAGGCAAAGACGGCGATGGTCGCGATCCAGACCACCGTGAACACCACTGCCTTCCAGGGCATCTTCAGCTTCGTGATGCTGTTCGGAAGCCCCTTCCGGTCCAGCCACTCGATGACCAGACAGCAGATCACCAGCGTGACCAGGCCGCTCAGCAGCGGGAGCAGCGTGCCGGGCAGCAGTTCGCCGCGGGTGGCCAGCAGCAGCACGCTCGCCGGCGTCAGCAGCACGTAGCTGTAGCAGTAGTACTGGTTGATGTGCCCGGACAGATGGTTGACCGGCTTCGGCGCGTCCCGGTGGCGAAGCAGCTTGTGGAACAGCGCCAGCAGGGCCAGGGACATCAGGCAGTTCGCCAGGGCGTCCGTCACGGGCTTCATGATGTACATCTCCGTGCTGTCAAACTCCGGCAGCAGCGGGACGGGCACGAACGCCCGCAGCAGGTAATAGGCGACGGCAAGGGGCCCGCAGATCATCAACACCCGCGTGGACAGCGCATCCTTGTCCTTGATCCGGGGATAGATCCCGCCCAGGACATAGCCGAAGGCGACGAACACAAAGTAGCAGCACAGCGGGAAATAGGCCTCCGCCTTCGTGACCACGATAAAGCCCAGCAGCTGGTCCGCCAGGTAGCTGCCCGTGGTGAGGAAGAAGTGGGACAGTACGAAGGCAAAGGCGTTCATGGCGATGCTGACGCCCATGATCGCGCCGTCCGGGAGCTTCAGCTTCTTGAACAGCGCCAGCAGCATGAACGCGAAACCCGCGAAGGTCATGATGTCCGTCTGCACCACCAGCAGCGACATGGCGATGAACGTCGGCTCCCCCTTGCACCACCAGGCGATCAGATTGGGCAGGGCATCCCGCACCAGGTTCAGCGCCTGGCCGACGGTCAACAGCTCGAAGCCCCGGATCAGGTAGTCCCTGGGCTCCTGCTTCCGGGAATAGCGGGTGCCGATGCCCATGCACAGCATGAAGGCGCCCGCGCCGGTCAGGCATTCGATGAGGGTGATGATGTGGTGAACGAGCGTCTCTTGCTCCGCCAGCTCCTCAAAGCCGTGCAAAAAGATCATGAAGAAGATGCAGAAGGCCTTCAGGCAGTCGATTTCCGGCTGTCGGCCTCTGTTGACCTCGCGATCCGCCAAATAGCTCATTTTCTTTCCTCCGATCCTTTACCAGTATTCCTCGGGGATTGTCAGCTCCTCTACACCCTCCCAGGAATAATCCTCCGGCATGATCATGCTGTCGCCGGTCCACTCCGCCTCGATCGTCTCCAGCGGCATCGGGCGCATGAACATATCGTACACGATGTACTGCATGTAATAGGTGCCGGGCGGCAGCGGCTTGTCCTCCAGGTACATGGAGCGATAGAGAGTCTGCGGTTCCGCCGCGACGAACTCCGCCCAGGGGTCATACTCGTCGATGTACACGGGATACAGCACCGAATACTCCTGTCCGACCATCTGGGACAGGGATTTCACGTTGCGGTTGAACTGGCTGCTGTCCGTGTCGTAGCCCTCCCACAGGCCGTACACCGTATAGCGGTCCTCCGCGCCGAAGTAGCCGTAGCGCAGGAACCATTCCTTGTTTTCGATCCGTATGGGGATGCTGCCCAGGTAGTTGATGGAGCCCGGCTCCACCAGGCTGTTGACGTAGGAGGCCACCGTCTGGCCCTCCAGCGCCGGCCACAGCCATGGCTCAAGGGCGGAATACTCGCCGTTTTCGCCGACGGATTCATCGAAATAAGTCGGCATGATGCCCATGGACAGCAACTGTCCCGTCTCCTCGTCCTTCTTGAACAGCCTGTAGCGCACCATGCCCGCGCCGATGCCATAATCCCCCACGAAGGACAGGGCGGGCGTGCCGTCCTCCCGCTTGACCTTCTCGACCCTGATCTTGTACGCGTCGAGCTCGGACATCTCCGGCAGGCGCTCACAGGTATCGTACACCCAATCCGGTGCGGT
>ONHI01000238.1 GCA_900317565.1 uncultured Eubacteriales bacterium | reverse complement strand
TCCGGCGGGAACAAGCAGAAGGTGGTCCTGGCGCGCTGGATCGGCAAGGACAGCGACATACTGGTGCTGGATTCGCCCACCCGCGGCATCGATGTGAAGGTGAAGCAGGCGATCTACGCGCTGATGGCCGACATGCAGAAGCGGGGCAAGTCCATCATCATGATCTCCGAGGAGATCCCGGAGCTGCTGGGCATGTCCGACCGCATCTTCGTGATGAAGGACGGCCGCATCAACGGCGAGTTCATGCGCGATCCGGCGCTCAGCGAAGAAGACCTGATCGCGAAAATGGTTTAAGGAGGCGAGGAACATGGAAAAGACGAACAACCGTGACAACCAGCAATCCAGGCTCCGCGCCTTTTTTGCCGGAGACACCTTCAAGGCACTGCTGCCGCTGATCGGCTTCGCGATCATCATCATCGTCCTGAACATCATGACCCAGGGCCGGATCCTGACCCCGAAGAAGCTGCGGCTGCTGCTGTCCTCAATCTACTTTCCCACCATCGTGGCGACCGGCGTGTTCTTTGTGATGACGCTGGGCTCCATTGACTTCACCGAGGGCTCCACGCTGGGCGTGGCCTCTCTGGTGGTCAGCGCGCTGTCGTTCATCAGCGTCCCGCTGGCCGTGCTGGGCGGCATACTCTGCGGCGCGGCCATCGGCGCCATCAACGGCTTCTTCCACGTGAAGTTCAAGCTGCAGAGCTTCATCGTCACCATCTGCACGATGTACCTCTTCCGGGGCGTCTGCGCCTACTTCACCACAGAGACCGCCGTGCCCGCCAGCGCCGCCATCAAGGCGCTGGACATCGACGGGCTGAAGATCGGCATCACCGTGGCGGTGCTGATCGTGGCCTGGTTCCTGTTCAAGTTCACCCGCATCGGCAACGATGTGAAGGCCGTCGGCTCCGGCGAGACCGCGGCGCGCTTCTCCGGCGTGCACACGGACCGCGTGAAGTTCCTGGCCTTCGTGGCGGCGGGTGCCCTGACCGGCCTTGCGGCGTTTGTCAACGTCATCAAGGTCGGCTCCATCACCGCCACCGCGGGCAACCAGCTGGAGACCCAGATCCTGATCTCCCTGGTGTTGGGCGGCCTGCCCATCACCGGCGGCGCGAAGGTGCGCTTCTCCAACATCGTGGTTGGCACGCTGATGTACGCCGTGCTGAACAGCGGCCTGGCCATCCTGGGCTACGATCCCCAGACCCAGCAGCTGATCAAGGGCGTGATCTTCCTGATCTTCGTGGCCCTGACCATCGACCGCAAGGCCCTGAAGGTCATCAAGTAAGCCTCAAAGGTTTCTACCACACGGCCGCCCGGTTTCCGGGCGGCTGTGTTTCATGCCCAAATACTTTATTTTGAAAAAGTGATGCGCCAAAACTTTACATATTCTTCGTTTTGTGCTATAATCAGGTTTGGTTGAACCCAAGCTTTAAGGAGGTTTGTAAAATGAAGAAGCTCGTTTCCCTCGTGGTCGTGCTGGCCATGGTGCTGTCCTTCGCGGCGTTCACGGCGTCCGCGCAGACCGGAGCTGCCAAGCTGAGCGAATTCACGAACCACGCCGCGGTCTGGCCGGACAACAACGGCGCGCACATCAGCGCGCACGGCGGCTGCATGCTGAAGGTCGGCGACACGTATTACTGGTACGGCGAACATCGCATGCGCGACCGGAAGACCGGCGTGCACGCGTACAGCTCGAAGGACCTGTACAACTGGAAAGACGAAGGGCTGGTGTTTGATTCCGCGACCATGCAGACGCAGCAGGGGCAGGGCGGACGGCGCGGATTCGGCGGATTCGGCGGATTCGCCAACATCGAGCGTCCGAAGGTGGTCTACAACGCGAAAACGAAAAAGTATGTGCTGTGGTTCCATCAGGAATCCGGCGGCAACTACAACTCCGCGTTCGTCGGATGCGGCATCGCCGACACGCCGACCGGGCCGTTCAAGCACCTCTACAGCGGACGCACCGCGCCGGGCACCTGGCCCGCCGACATGCCCGCCGGGCTGAAGGATTACGCCGAGGGGAAATCGCAGACCTATGACCGTCAGTATGCGCGCCTCGTGGAGAATTACCAGTCCGGGCAGGAAAGCCGCGACATGACGGTGTATGTGGACGATGACGGCAAGGCGTACATCTTCTGCGCGTCCGAAAACAACCAGACCATGCACGTCGTGGAGCTGAACGACGAGTACACGGGATTCACCGGACGCTGGTGGCGCATCCTCGAGGGGAAATCCTACGAAGCGCCGGTCGTGTTCCGTCACGACGGCAAATATTATCTGCTCGGTTCGCACTGCACCGGCTGGAATCC
>ONHI01000242.1 GCA_900317565.1 uncultured Eubacteriales bacterium | reverse complement strand
AGCTGCTCAAGCTGTCCCGCCGCGACCCGGGCGATATAGGGCATCAGGTTGTTGGGGATGCCGTTGGGGTCGTCGCCCAGCAGGCCGGATTCGTGGGCGCCGATGGGGTTGAAGTAGCGCAGCAGCACCGCGCAGAAGTCGGGATGAGCAGTTGTGTAATCCGTCAGGATGCGCTCGATCATCACCTTCGTCCATCCATAGGGGCTGGAGGACTGGATGGCGGGCATCTCCTCCTTGTAGGGATGGGGATTCTCCGGGCCGTATACCGTCGCGGAGGATGAGAAGATGAACTTCCTGCAGCTGTATTCCTCCATGACCTCCAGCAGCGTCAGCGTGCTGTCCAGGTTGTTGCGGTAGTACTGCAGCGGCTTTCTCACGCTCTCGCCCACGGCCTTGAAGCCCGCGAAGTGGATGACGGCATCGATTTCGTGCCGGGTAAATACCGCCTGAAGCGCCTTTTTGTCCGCACAATTGATTTGATAGAACAGAGGTCTTTTACCTGTGATCGCTTGAATCCGGTCGATCACCTCGCGCCTCGCGTTGGAGAGGTCGTCCACAATGACGACGTCATAGCCCGCCTGAATCAGTTCAACCGCCGTATGGCTGCCGATATACCCAGCGCCGCCCGTCACCAGTATCCTCATATGCGTTCCTCCCCGTTGACACAGTCGATAAACCGCATGAACGCGGCCTTTCCATCCTCGTTGCGCTTGTACACGCCCGCGTGCTCCAGCACCTTCGCGAACACCCTTCCCACCTCCAGGCGCAGGATGTCGTCCACGTTCTCCGAAGTGAAGGTGTACTTTGCTTTGAGTTCCTCCGCCCAGGGCGCGTGCTTTTCCAACTCTCCGGTAAGCGGCGAATTGGCGACCAGCGCGTCGGCCAGATCAGCCAGTTTCCTCTTGAGCCGCGCCGGCAGCACTGCCAGGCCCATCACCTCGATCAGGCCGATGTTCTCCTTCTTGATGTGGTGCAGCTCCGCGTGGGGATGGTACACGCCCAGCGGGTGCTCGGCGGTGGTGATGTTGTTCCGCAGCACCAGATCCAGCTCGTAGTCCTCGCCCCTTCTGCGGGCGATGGGCGTGATGGTGTTGTGGGGCACGCCCTCCGTCTCGGCGAGGATGAACGCCGCCTCGTCGGTATAGCCACGCCATTTCGCGAGTATCTTCTCCGCCAGGTCCGCCAGGCGCTCCGGGTCCGCGCCGGTGATGCGGATGACGCTCAGCGGCCACTTGACGATGCCCGCGCGGATGTCCTCATAGCCGACAAATTGAATCTCCCGCTCCGTCGGGGCCACCTCCATCGGGAAGGTGAAGTGGCCGCCCTGGAAGTGCTCGTGGCTGAGGATGCTGCCGCCCACGATGGGCAGGTCCGCGTTGCTGCCCACGAAGTAGTGCGGGAACGCCGTCACGAAGTCCATCAGCTTCATGAACGCCGCCCGGTCGATCACCATGGGCGTGTGCTGCGCGTTGAACACGATGCAGTGCTCGTTGTAGTACACATACGGGCTGTACTGCAAGAACCAGTGGCTGCCGCCGACGGTCACGGGAATGATGCGGTGGTTCTGGCGCGGCGGATGTAATCGGTGTCCTGGCAGAATTGATAGTACCAGTCCGTGGCTTCCCGGGGAGATTTCGCGTACAGCTCGGCAAACTTCGAGCGCACCTCCCGGGGCGGCGGCGTCAGGACGCCCATCAATTTGGTGTCCAGCAGGTCCCGGCTGGTGACGTCGCTTTCGCAGACGCCCCGCTCCACGGCGTCGTCCAGCAGCACCTTCAAAATCTCCTCCAGCGGCGCCTGGACGGGCTCCGCGTCCTCATAGCTGTGCAGGCCCAGGGCGTCGATGATCTGGTTGATCGCCCAGGTCCGGTCGCATGCCTCGATCAGGCCCTTGTCGATGCCGTACCGGGCCAGCGAGGCCAGGTAGCGATTGATATTCATCCCGCATTCCCCCTGTGCTTTTTATTTCAGTTTCAGCCCGTCGCTGAAGGCCCTGCCCACGACCTCGCCCACCACGCGATAGGCGTTGAAGGAGGGGTCGAAGATGATGGGCTTCAGCTTGCCCAGGTCCACCTTGCCGTCGGTGAGGATGCTCTCGTCGGCCTGGGAGGCCACGATCTCGCCGATGACGTAGCCGGTCCCGGTGTCCCAGCTCTTCACCCTGCATTCCAGCGTCAGCGGGAACTCCTCGATGATCGGGGCGTTCACATGGGCGCTCTTGT
>ONHI01000244.1 GCA_900317565.1 uncultured Eubacteriales bacterium | reverse complement strand
GATCGTGGTGATCCGGCTCCGGCAGATCGTCGATGGTCAGCAGGAAGGTGGGATGCTCGATGGTTTCCAGCATCTTGACGCTGTCCAGCTCGTCCCAGGGGGTGGTGATGATGCGGGCCTTCTCGTTGTGCTGGCGCAGCAGGGCCACGCACTTCTCGATCCTGTCCTGGGTGGTGGTCTGGGTGCGGCTGAGGATGATGGTCTCGGCGCTCTCGATCTGGTCGATGAAGAACTCGCCGAAGTTGTGGGCGTACATGCGGCACTTGCCCACGTCCGCCACGGTGGCGCAGCCCGCCAGCTCGATGGCGTGGGTCCTGGCCACGTCGTCCACCACGCGGCGGATGTCGGAGAGCTTGCCCACGCCGGAGGGCTCGATCAGGATGCGGTCCGGGTGATAGGTGTCGATCAGCTGGCCCAGGGCCTCGGTGAAGTCGCCCACCAGGGTGCAGCAGATGCAGCCGCTGTTCAGCTCGGTGATCTGCACGCCGGTGTCCTTCATGAAGCCGCCGTCGATGCCCACTTCGCCGTATTCGTTCTCCAGCAATACCACCTTCTCGCCCTCAAAGGCGCCGTCCAGCAGCTTCTTGATCAGCGTGGTCTTGCCCGCGCCAAGGAAACCGGAAATGATGTTTACCTTTGTCATTGTCTTTCACCTGTCCTATGCTATGATTGATCGCCGGAGATCCGGCGGGGTTTGGAAGCGTTCGCCGCTTGCGCGGGCTTCTCAGCCATCCTTGATGATACCCCTTTTAGATGAATTTGTCATGCAAAACCGCGGGATTTCACCAAATAATAACATGGCCTGCCGGGGCATAAAGAATCCTCGCGGCGGAGCGCGGGACGGGACAAATCCCTTCGCAAATGAACCCCGTCCATGCTGCCCGCCAGTGAAACGCACAGATCCTTCGCTGCGCTCAGGATGACAGGACTTCGATTCGTTGTCATCCTGAGCATAGCGAAGGATCTGTACATCGCAGCGTTCAACCGCATTGCATGGATTTCCACAGGCTTTTGTGAAGCGCCCTCATTCCCTCACGGCATGATGCCGTCCATCCCCGTGCCATTGGCATAGTCCAGCAGCTTCGGGAACAGGATCTGCAGCTCGCCCCGAAGGGTCTCCTGCTGCTGGGGCGTCATGTTCATCAGGTCCCACACCTCGCCGTACTCCGGGGTGATGTCGATGAACGTCATGGGCTCGAAGGTCATCGCCATCGTGCCGGACAGGCGCATGCCCGTGCCATTCTGGACGGCGGACAGCTCGAACTGGCCGTTGTCGGGGTTGTAGCGGAAGCCCATCATGGCCTCCCCCTCCAGGCTCGTCACCTTGCCGCGCAGCTCCTCCAGGGTGGCGTCCTGATTGTCCTCGCCGTCGCCCACGGCCAGGATGGCCTCGGCGGCGCGGATCAACTGGGGCATGGGCAGCGGGGCCGTCACCGAACGCATGCCGTTGCCCTCGTCGCGGGTCAGGGCGTAGAGCACCACGTCCAGGTGGGAACCCGCCACGGACAGCGCCGCGCTCAGGCCCTTGGCGATGTCCTCGCCGCTGTTGCCGGGCGTGGAGAAGTGGTCTAGGTCCAGGGCAAAGGTGGCGCTGATGCCGCCCATGGAGAACAGCACGTCCTCGCCCGCCAGCTGCACCACGGCGTCCACCGCCTGGCCAAAGTCATTCTCAAACATCATCTGCAGGGTCGGCGCGCCCTCGGAAAGCCCCAGGGCCAGCGTCAGGCTGGCGTTGCCGAAGCGGGCGCTCCTGGCCCGATTGCCGCTCACATAGGACAGCGATATGTCGCTCATCCGCACGATGCTGGCGTTGTCCTCCGCCAGGGTGGTCAGGCTCGCCGCCAGCATGAGCAGCACCAGCAGCAGCGCCACAATCTTCTTCATAGGTCCAACCTCCGCGCCGCGATTCCCGCGGCCTGATGATCTGAATACTTCCGATGAATATGAGGAAATTATAGCATTGCCCGCGATTTATTGTCAACGCAGGCAACGGGAAAACAACGGGAATCGACGATATTTTAACCTTGCTAACCGAATAGCCCTATTCCATGGGAAAGGGGAGCCGCGCTGCGGCTCCCGGTCGTAAGTGACCGCATTTTGCAGGCGACGCCGACACAGCAAGCAAGAATCTCTGCCGGTTTCTTTCTATCAGCAGAGATTCTTGCGTTTGCAGG
>ONHI01000246.1 GCA_900317565.1 uncultured Eubacteriales bacterium | reverse complement strand
GTTCCGTGACGAGATCCACCAGACGCTCGATTCGCTCAAGGCGATGCCGCAGAAGATCCAGTGGGTGCTCGACACGCAGCCGCCGCGCGTCACGAAGGCCGCCGAACAGCTCGCCGACGCGAACTCGTTCCTGTTCCTCGGACGCCATGTCGGCTATCCGGTCGCGCTCGAGGGCGCGCTCAAGCTCAAGGAGATCGCGTACACGTTCACCGAGGGCTTCGCCGCCGGCGAGCTCAAGCACGGCCCGATCGCGCTCGTCGACGAGGGCGAGCCGGTCGTGTTCATCGTCCCGCCCGAGCGCGGGCGCAACATCCTGCACGCGAAGGTCATCTCGGGCATCGAGGAGGTCAAGGCGCGCGGCGCGTTCATCATCGCGGTCGCCGAGGAAGGCGACAAGGACGTCGAACGCTACGCGGACATCATCTTCTGGCGCCCGCAATGCCCGACGCTCATGAGCCCCCTCGTCGACGTCGTCCCGCTCCAGGCCGAGCTGTTCCAGGCCGTTGCGGATGGCGTCGTTCACCGTTTTACCGGTGGCTTCAATGGATTTCAAGGCGGTATGCCTCCTTATTTTACTGTTACTCTTCGGTCTTCCGGGCAGCGTCGGCTTCCCTGGCGTCCTGGCGCTCAAAGTACCAGTTCAGGACCAGCTGCTGCACGATCTGGATGACGTTGGCGGCCATCCAGTAGATGGAGAACGCGGCGTTGGAGGTGGCGCAGATCCAGACCGAGAAGATCGGGAAGAACCACTTCATCACCGGGCTGTTCATGGGGTTGCTCTGGGGCTGGTCGGCCTTCCCGGCCTCGGCCAGCTCCTTCTGCTCCGGGGTCTGCTTGCCGTTCATCAGCTTGGTCATCAACAGCTGGCTCACGCCCGCCAAAATCGGCAGGATGAACAGGCCGTTGCCATACTGGAACAGATTGGCCAGGCTGTTGGGCACGGTCATGCGGATGGTCGTGAAGATGATCGGGATGGAGACGTTGGTGAACGCGCTCGCCGGGGCCACCGCCGCGGCCAGATGGCTGTAGTCGCTGGACTTCAGGTACTCCAGCACCGCGGTAATGTTCGCCTCGGTCAGGATGGCGGAGGCGTTCGTGGGGCGGATCATCGCCAGGTTGCTGTTCACCGCGGGCAGGATGGTGGCCGCGAAGGAATCCGGCTGGAACACGTTCTTGATCCACAGCCAGCTGGGCAGCTGGGGCAGGACGCCGGTGTTCTTCATGTCCAGAAGCATCTGGATGGTCATCTCGTTGCCCACCGTGCGCATGGCGGAGAACATGATCCAGAGGATCGGGAGGCTGATCAGCATGGGCAGGCAGCCCGCGGTGGGGCTCACGTGCTCCTTGCGATAGAGCTCCATGGTCTTCTGGTTCAGCTTGTCCTTGTCATTGGCGTACTTCTTCTGCAGCGCCTGCAGCTGGGGCTGGATCCTGGAAATCTGGCGCATGCTCTTCTTGCTCTTGATGTCCAGGGGCAGAAGCACCATGCGGATCACCAGCGTGAAGAGCACGACGGACCAGCCGTAGTTGTGGACGATACTGTTGATCCAGTTCAGCAGGTTGATAAATAAGCCCGTCATTCGTTGGCCTCCATTGGGTTGTTGCCGGCCCATTCACAGAAAACGCCCCGCCGCGCATCGTGGCTGCGGAGCATCGCCGTGTCAGGGTACGGGGTCATAGCCGCCCGCGTGAAACGGATGGCAGCGCAGGATTCGCCGAACCGCCAGCCAGCCCCCCTTGAGGGCGCCGTACTTCTCCACGGCCTCCAGCGCGTATTGCGAGCAGGTGGGCGTGAAGCGGCAGCAGCCCGGGTGCAGGGCCGACAGGTTCGCGCGATAAAAGCGGATCATCCAAAGCAGCAGGCGCTTCGGAAGGGAACGCAGCCAGCGCAGTCAGTTTACCTCGCTTGTGCGGTCGGGCGCGTCCTTCAGGAGGTTCGCGCGCTTCAGGAGCTTTTTCAGCTCCCGCGTCACGGCCTCATGGGGCACACCCACGATGCTCGTGCGGGCAATGAACACATACTTGCCGCACTTCATCTCCTCGCGCAGCCTCCGCACGTCCTCCCGAAGGCAGCGGCGGATGCGGTTGCGCGTGACGGCGTTGCCCACCTTGCCGGAGACCGAGAACCCGATCTTCAAATCCCGGCCCTTCAGGTGGATCAACACCAGG
>ONHI01000251.1 GCA_900317565.1 uncultured Eubacteriales bacterium | reverse complement strand
ATCTGATTCCCGTAATGCTCCTGGTGACCCTGATCGTCTTCTTTCTCATGTCCATCACCAAGGGTGACCCCGCCCGCATCGTGGTGGGTGAGTCCGCCTCCCTGGAGGCAGTCGAAGCGATGCGGGAGTCCATGGGCCTGAACGATCCCTTCTTCATCCGCTATCTGCGCTATGTCCGCGATCTGTTCCTGCATGGCAACATGGGCACGTCATATAAGAGCGGCCTGCCCGTCATGAAGGAGATCACCAGCGCACTGCCGTCTACCATCCGGCTGTCTCTGGCGGCTATTACGATCGCCATCCTGATCGGCATCCCGATCGGCATCATCTCCGCCACGAAGCAGTATTCCTTCTTCGATAACTTTACCATGATCCTGGGGCTCATCGGCATCTCGATGCCCGTGTTCTGGCTGGGCCTCCTGCTGATCCTGCTGTTCTCGGTGCGGCTGGGCTGGTTCCCGCCCTCGGGCCTCACCAGCTTCCGTCATGTGGTGCTGCCGGCGTTCACACTGGGCACTCAGTCGATCGCCGTATTTGCCCGCATGACCCGCTCCAGCATGCTGGAGGTCATCCGCCAGGACTACATCCGCACGGTCCGGGCCAAGGGCCAGACCGAGACGAAAATCACGCTGGATCACGTGCTCCGGAACGCACTGGTCCCCATTGTCACCGTGGTCGGCATCCAGTTCGGCAACCTCCTGGGCGGCGCGGTGCTCTGCGAGACCATCTTTTCCATCAACGGCGTAGGCCGCCTGATGGTGGACGCCATCAAGCAGAGAGATCTCCCCGTGGTACAGGGGGGCGTGCTGTTCATCTCCCTGGCTTTCTGTCTTATCAACCTGCTCATCGACATCGCGTACTCGTTCCTTGATCCGAAGATCAAGTCGCAGTATAAGTGAGGGGAGGGCGGAACATGAAACAGAAAAAGGAAAAACGCTACAGTTTCGCGAGGGAGACTTTCCAGCGGCTGATGAAAAACAGGCTTGCCATGTTCGGGCTTTTTGTGCTGTGCGTGCTGGTGCTGACTGCCATTTTTGCGGATCAGATCGCCCCGTATACCTATGACGAGATGGACTTCCTCAATGCCTATCAGCCCCCCTGCAAGGGCCATATCTTCGGGACAGACGAGTTCGGCCGTGACATCTTCAGCCGGGTTGTCTACGGTTCCCGCATCTCTCTGAAGGTCGGCTTCATCGCGGTGAGCATCTCCGTGGTGGCGGGCGGCCTGCTGGGCGCAGTGGCCGGATATTACGGCGGCTGGACAGATAACCTGATCATGCGTGCCATGGACGTGATCATGTCCATCCCCGCGACGCTGCTGGCTATCTCCATTGCGGCGGCGCTGGGCGCCGGTCTCACGAACCTGATGATCGCCACAGGCATCGCGTCCATCCCCACCTACGCCCGGATTGTCCGTGCGTCGGTGCTGGGAATCAAGGAACAGGAATTCGTCGAGGCGGCCAGGGCAGTGGGAACACGGGATTTCACGATCCTGTGCAAGCACATCCTGCCGAACTGCCTGGCTCCCATTATCGTACAGGCCACACTGGGCGTCGCCTTTGCAATCCTGACGGCGGCGGGCCTGAGCTTCATCGGCCTCGGCATTGAACCGCCTACACCGGAATGGGGTGCCATGCTCTCCAACGCCCGGACCTATATCCGCGACTACTCCTATATGTGCCTGTTCCCGGGCCTCGCCATTGCCATCACCATCTTCAGCCTGAACGTGCTGGGTGACGGCCTCCGGGACGCACTGGATCCCAAGCTCAGACAGTAAGAATGAGGTACAGAGCGCATGAATGATTTTTTAAGAATAGAAGGCCTCACGGTGGAATACCGTTCCGGCAGCCGTCGCGTCCATGCGGTGAACGATCTCGATCTGCAGGTGGGCGAGGGCGAGGCGCTGGGCTTTGTGGGTGAAACCGGTGCGGGCAAGACTACGACGGCGCTGAGTATCCTCCGGATCCTGCCGAACCCGCCGGCCAAGGTGCTGAGCGGCAAGGTGTTTTTTAAGGGAAAGGATCTCTTCGCGCTGAGCGACCGGGAGATGCGGGCCATCCGAGGCGAGGAGATCGCCATGATCTTCCAGGATCCGATGACATCCCTGGACCCCGTGAAGACCGTGGGCGACCAGATCTGTGAGATGAT
>ONHI01000254.1 GCA_900317565.1 uncultured Eubacteriales bacterium | reverse complement strand
CTTTGGCAGCGTCGTGCCGCTGTCCCGGAGCGCCTGGGTGCGGTAGATCGCGGAGTGGATGGTGATGAACTGACCGGCGTTCAAATGCCCCAGCCGATCCCAGCCGAAGGGCTCGCCGATGGGCAGCACCTTGCGATAGCGCATGAACTTCTGGGTGTGGTCCAGGGAGTGCTCGTACACATAGTTGCAGATGATCAGGTCCACGGGCGTGGCCATGGCCGGGAACGTGCGCAGCAGGGCCATCAGCTTTTTCAGGGCCTCGCCGTCCAGCCAGTCATCGCTGTCCACGACCTCGAAATACAGGCCCGTCGCGTTGAGGATGCCCTGGTTCACGCCCTCGCCGTGGCCGCCGTTTTCCTGGTGGATCACCCGGATGATGCCGGGATGCTCCGCCGCGTAGCGGTCGGCAATGGCGCCGGTCTCGTCCGTCGAGCCGTCGTCCACGAGGATGATCTCCGCTTCCTCTCCCGCCGGGAGCAGCGACTGGATGCACTTGTCCATGTAGGCGGCGGAGTTGTAACAGGGCACGGTAAAGGTGATCAGCTTCAAAAGGGGCAGCCTCCCCATCTGTCTATCATATTCTATCCAGAAAATTCTATCATGGAATGCGCGCCTTGAAAAGGCACTTCATGTCAAGTTTAATGTACTTGCGCGGATTTCGCGTTAAGACGGCATGAAATGGGGGGCCAGCCATGCAGAGAAGGGACTCGGCGGCCTTTACACTTAACATTCAATCCGCTCTAATAGGGTATACTACAATTTGGAAACCGGCTTGAAAGAGGGAGAACCTATGGCACACGTTTTGATCAAGGAACTGTACACGAACATGCCCGCGGCGGACGTTCAGGGCGTCGTGGTGAACGGCTGGGTGCGCACGATCCGCGAGAGCAAGGCCTTCGCGTTCGTGGAGCTGAACGACGGCACGTATTTCAAAAACCTGCAGATCATCCTGGAGGCAGACAAGCTGGCGGACTACGCCGAGCTGGTGAAGGCCATCACCACCGGCGCGGCCATCGAGGTGGAGGGCACGCTGGCCCTGACCCCGGAGATGAAGCAACCCTTTGAGCTGAAGGCCGCGAAGGTGACCGTGGTGGGGGAGAGCCCCAGCGACTATCCGCTGCAGAAGAAGCGCCACACCCTGGAGTACCTGCGCACGATCCAGCACCTGCGCCCGAGGGCGAACCTGTTCCAGTGCGCCTTCCGCGTGCGCAGCGTGGCGGCCCAGGCCATCCATCGCTTCTTCCATGACAAGGGTTACCTGTACGTGCACACCCCGCTGATCACCGGCAGCGACTGCGAGGGCGCGGGCGAGATGTTCCGCGTGTCCACGCTGGACCCGGACGCGCTGCCCCTGACCGACGAGGGCAGGGTGGACTACAGCAAGGACTTCTTCGGCAAGCCCGTGTCCCTGACCGTGTCCGGCCAGCTGAACGCGGAGATCTTCGCCATGGCCTTCAGGAATGTCTACACCTTCGGCCCCACCTTCCGCGCCGAGGAGAGCTACACCCCCCGCCACGCCGCGGAGTTCTGGATGATCGAGCCGGAGATCGCCTTTGCGGATCTGGCCGTGGACATGGACCTGCAGGAGGAGATGGTGAAGTACATCATCGCCGCGGTGCTCGAGGAGTGCCCGGAGGAGATGAACTTCCTGAACAGCTTCGTGGACAAGGGGCTGATCGAGCGGCTGGCGTTCGTGCGGGACAGCGAATTCGTGCGCTGCACCTACACCGAGGCCATCGACATCCTCAAAAACAGCGGCGAGAAGTTCGAGTATCCCGTGGGCTGGGGCGAGGACCTGCAGACCGAGCACGAGCGGTACCTCACCGAGAAGCACTTCGGCAAGCCCGTGTTCGTCACCGACTGGCCCAAGGAGATCAAGGCCTTCTACATGCGCATGAACGACGACGGCAAGACCGTGGCGGCGGCGGACCTGCTGGTGCCCGCCGTGGGCGAGCTCTGCGGCGGCAGCCAGCGCGAGGAGCGCTACGACGTGCTGAAGGCCCGCATCGAGGAGCTGGGCATGAACCCGGAGGACTACTGGTGGTACCTGGAGCTGCGCAAGTACGGCACCGCCAAGCACGCCGGCTTCGGCATGGGCTTCGAGCGCATGATCATGTACCT
>ONHI01000255.1 GCA_900317565.1 uncultured Eubacteriales bacterium | reverse complement strand
GTCCTCGCCGGGCTTGCAGAAGAACTCCAGCTCCATCTGCTCGAACTCGCGCACGCGGAAGATGAAGTTGCCGGGGGTGATCTCGTTGCGGAAGCTCTTGCCGATCTGGGCGATGCCCGCGGGCAGCTTCTTGCGGGTGGTGCGCATGGCGTTCTGGAAGTTCACGAAGATGCCCTGGGCGGTCTCCGGGCGCAGGTATATCTCCGCCGCGGAATCCTCGTTGACGCCCTGGAAGGTCTTGAACATCAGGTTGAACTGGCGGATGCCGGTGAATTCCTTCTTGCCGCAGACGGGGCACACGATGTCATGCTCGGCGATGAAGCTCTCCAGCTCCTGGTTGGTCCAGCCGTCGCCCGTCTCCTCGCCCTTGGTGAAGTCCTCGATCAGCTTGTCCGCGCGGAAGCGGGCCTTGCAGGCGCGGCAGTCCATCAGCGGATCGTTGAAGCCGCCCACGTGGCCGGAGGCCACCCAGACCTCGCGGTTCATCAGGATCGCGCAGTCCAGGCCCGTGTTGTAGGGGCTCTCCTGCACGAACTTGCGCCACCAGGCCTTCTTCACGTTGTTCTTGAATTCCACGCCCAGCGGGCCGTAATCCCATGTGTTGGCCAGGCCGCCGTAGATCTCGGAGCCCGCGAAAATATAGCCGCGGTTCTTGCACAGCGCCACCAGCTTGTCCATTGTCAGCTTCGCCATTCCGCTACCCTCTTTACCGTATTATTTGCAGCCGCGTCGGGCTGCCCGTTTCCTATAAAGGTTAGCAGATTTTGGCGCGGGTTTCAACATGTAAATGTTAATTCAGATCAGGCACGTCCGCGTCCAGCACCCAATAGCCCTCTCCCCCGCCGCCCGACCAGCGGTACCGCTCCAGCCCGGCAGGCGGCTCGGGGGCGTAGCGGGCGGGCAGCGCGTAGCGCGCGGCGGCGATCCTGCCGCCCTCGACCCTCAGCCCGGCCAGGTACCCGGCGTAGCCGCTGCCGCCCGGCATCGGCGCAAGGACGTAGGTGTATCCGTCGTCCGGCGGGTCCTTCGCCGGGGGCTGGGTGGCGAACAGCCGCCGCAGGCCCTCCGCCTCCCCGGGCCAGGGTTCGGTGATGTCCAGCCCCAGCAGCTTTGCCGCGGTGGGAAAGCGGACGCAGGCGGAGGTGTCGAAGGTCTCCACGGGGGCGTCCTGCGCTGGCGCTTCAACGGCGGGAGCTTCTTCCACGGGCGCTGTCTCCGCCAGCAATTCCTCCGGTGCGGGCAACGGGTCGGCGGGCGGCTCGGGGATAGGTTCCGCGGGGGGATCGATGTAAACCTCCGCGTTCGCGGGCACCGCCGGCGGGTCAGCCGGTGCCTGCACGGGCGCGACGGGCTCCGGGGGTATCTCCGGCGCTGGGCCGTCGTCCGGATGGGCCGCCTCATTCCCCGCCCTTCGGGCGAATAGCCGGGAGCGGGACCCCGTATATATCTTTATATCGGACTGTGTATCCTCCGGTTCGCCCCGGTCGGGCAGGTCCGCGGCGGGCTCCTCCGCCGGGGCGTACAGCGCGCACACCACCCGGGACAGCGCAACGGGGTCCAGCGTCCGGGAGCCCTCCACGTTGCCGTTCAGCGCGACGGCGCAAGGCGCGTCCGTCCGCGCCACGACCACCCAGGCGTAGGCCTCCAGCGGACGCCCGGCGATGTCCCGCGGGTCGAACTGCCAGGCCAGCGTCAACTGGCCCCTTCGGTCCCGGGTCAGCGGGCCGATGGGCGCGGCGTAGTATTCCCCGTTGCGCTGCCCCGCCAGCGCCGCCGCCAGCGGCCCGGAATCCTGCGGCGCGGTGACGATGAAATACATGCTGCCCGTCAGCGTGCGCCGCTCCAGCCGGACGTGGCCGCCGTATCCCTGGATCGCCGCGCGCAGCATGATGAACGCGCGACGGTAGTCGTTCTTGTTCATGGCCATCCCTCCTCGTTCATGGGTATGCGGCTTGAAAACCGGATTTGCCTGCAAATCCGGTTTTCAAGCGAGGCTACAGGTGCCGCGTGCCCATGCGGTCGTGGCTGCGCATGACGGCGCTGTACAGGGCGTGGCTGCCCGCGGGGCGGGCGGTGGTGGGACGGGACGGCGCAGGTTGCGGCGCGGGGACCGGATCGCT
>ONHI01000259.1 GCA_900317565.1 uncultured Eubacteriales bacterium | reverse complement strand
CTGGGTCAGCTCGTGGCCGCGCTCCTTCCACTCCTGGATCTGGTGGATGCAGCGGCGGGGATACTCGTCCAGCGGGATGTTGAAGCGGTCGATCAGCTCCGGATAGCGGTCCTTGATGAACCACTGGCAGTACTCGGAATTATGCTCGCTGGATTCGGTGATGTAGTAGCCAAAGCGGCGCATCAGCTCCAGGCGCACCATGTCGCCGTGCACGCCCTTGGTCTTGTACAGCTGGTACTCCTCCCTGAGGCGCTCGATCCACTTGCCGGGCAGCTCCTCGCCCTGGGTGAGGACCGCGATGCGCTCCTCCAGGGTGCCGATGTCCAGCTTGCCCTGGTTGTACAGCAGCGCGCGGCGCTTCACCTCGGGGTACAGGTCCACGCCGTCCCTTGTCAGCTCCAGCAGCCAGGCCTGGTGGTTGATGCCCGCGATCTTCCACTGCACGGTGTCGTCATAGGGCAGGCCCAGCTCCTTGAGCAGCGTGGACGCGCACACCTGCACGCTGTGGCACAGGCCCACGGTCTTGACGTTCGTCAGCCGCAGCATCGCGCCGGTCAGCATGGCCATGGGGTTGGTGTAATTCAGGAACCACGCGTCGGGGCACACGGCCTCCATGTCGCGGGCGAAGTCCAGCATCACCGGGATGGTGCGCAGCGCCCGGAACACGCCGCCCACGCCCAGCGTGTCGGCGATGGTCTGCTTCAGGCCGTACTTCTTCGGGATCTCAAAGTCCGTGATGGTGCAGGGGTCATAGCCGCCCACCTGGATGGCGTTGACCACGTAGTTCGCGCCCTTCAGCGCCTCGCGGCGGTTCTCCACGCCCAGATACTTTTCGATGCGGGCCTTTGAGCCGTTGTTGCGGTTGATGGCCTCCAGCATCATGGCGGATTCGTTCAGCCGGGTCGCGTCGATGTCGTACAGCGCGATGGTGCTCTCCTCCAGCGCGGGGGTCATCATGCTGTCGCCGAGCACGTTCTTCGCGAATACCGTGGAGCCCGCGCCCATGAATGTGATTTTCGGCATGGTTGTATTCCTCCCTCATGTTGCATTTCCTGAACGGGCGGTTTTCCACCCGCATCCACGCCAATATCATAGCATATACCGTCCTGCTCCGCAATGGCGGCAGGTTGTATACAATGCGAAAAATGTTGCATGTTTGGATTGACCATCCGTGGGTCGAAGTGATAATATGAAGGGCAGGGGGGCATGCGCCATGTCTGAAATCTACATCACCGAATGCGGCCGGGAGGCCTGCGCGCCGGGGCACCGCTACGGCCCCGCGGTGCGCAGGTACCATCTGATGCACCTGATATCCTCCGGACACGGGACGTTCGACGACGGCCGCCGGCAATGGCGCCTGCGCGCGGGCCAGGGCTTTATGATCTTCCCGGAAGACGTCACCGTCTATGTGGCGGACGACACGCTGCCCTGGGACTACACGTGGGTCGGCTTTTCCGGCGACGGCGTGGCCGCGCTGATCGACGACGCGGGCATCACCCGGGAGCATCCCGTGTTCGATCTGGGCGGCTATGCCGCCACCGCGCTGAGCATATGCCACGACCTGTGCGAGGATATGGCGCTGCTGGATCAAAACCAGAAGGCGGCCGGGGGCGGCCTCTGCCGGCTGATGGCCTACATTGCCCAGGCGCACCTGGACGCCTCGCCCCAGCGCAGCGGCGACTCCGGCAGCCGCTCGTGGCAGCGCGCCCAGTGGGCCATGCAGGCCAATTTCCAGCGGGCGGATTATCGCGTTGAGGATGCGGCGGCCTATGTGGGCCTGAGCCGCAGCCAGCTGTTCCGGGTGTGCCGCCACTATGCCGGGATGTCGCCGCGGCAGCTGTTGGCCGGATTGCGGCTGTCGCGGGCGAAGCATCTGCTCAGCGACGCCAATCTGACCATCACCGAGGTCGCCATCTCCAGCGGCTACGCCTCCGCAGCCCGCCTGGGCGAGGTTTTCCGGGATACCCTGGGCATGACGCCAACGGAATACCGGCGGCGGACGACCGGCGGAGGGGAATGACGGCATTTTCGGGCCAAAGGGAACGCCGGGGACAGAAACCGGCGCTTCTC
>ONHI01000260.1 GCA_900317565.1 uncultured Eubacteriales bacterium | reverse complement strand
GGTTCATCCTGCCGGGGGATCTGCCGCATGAAGCGGATCGCGAAGAACAGCGCCAGCGGGAAGGAGAGCACATAGGCCGCGGGCTGGGCCTCCTGTATGCCCGAGAGGCCGCGGAGCCGGGAGAGCAGGAGCAGGGTGGGGATGAAGAACAGCCCGCTGCGGGCGGAGGACAGCAGGGAAGCCCCCGCGCGATGGCCGGTGCTCTGGTACAGCATCTCCACCGCCATGGTGAACGGAAGGAACAGTATCGTCAGCATCTGCAGGCGCAGAGCCCGGGTGCCGATTTCGATGACGCTCGGGTCGTCCCTAAACAGTGCGATCAACCCGTTGGAAGCCAGGAGGCAGGCGGCGGACATCACGACCAGCACCGCTTCGGCCATCACCACCGTCACCCGGAAGGCCTGCCGGAGGCGCGCGTACTTTCTCGCGCCGTAGTTGAAGGCGCTGACGGGCTGGAAGCCCTGCCCGATCCCCAGGCCCAGCGCGAACACGAAGAACACGATCCGGGACACGATGCTCATCGCCGCCACGGCTTCATCCCCGTAGACGGCGGCGCTGCCGTTCAGCAGGATGGTCGCCACGCTGTTCAGGACCTGGCGGAGCATGCTGGGCAGCCCCGTGGCCATGATGTTCGCCACGCTCCCGGGCCGCAGATCCGCCTCCCGAATCGAAAGGCGGGCCGTCGTCTTCTTCCGGGTGAACATGCTCAGCAGGATCAGGAAGGAGAGGATCTGGCTGACGGCGGTCGCGAGGGCGGCGCCGGCGATGCCCATATCCAGGGCGAACATCAGTATAGGGTCCAGGACGATGTTCAGCAGGGCGCCGGCCATCAGGCCCACCATGCCCAGCGAAGCCTTGCCCTCGTATCTCAGCAGGTTGTTGAGGGTATAGCCGCCCGTCATCGCCGGGGCGGCGATCAGGATATAGGTCAGGTACTGCCTGGCGTATGGGGCGATGGTCCGGGTGCTGCCCAGCAGGCGGACGATGGCGTCGAGAAAGGGAATGGTGATCAGCGACATCAGAAGGCCGATGGAGAAGGAGCAGAGCACGCCCGCGGAGGCGACCCGGGAGGCCCTGTCCTCGTCCCTTGCGCCCATCAGCCTCGCGGAGATGCTCCCCGCGCCCTGCCCGAACATGAAGCCGATGGCCTGAATGATGGACATATATCCAAAAATCACGCCGACGGCGCCGCTCTGGCTGGTGCCCAGCCGGCCGACAAAGGCGGTATCGACCAGATTGTAGATGTTCGTCACCAGCATGCTGAGGATCGTCGGAACGGACAGCTTCGCGATCAGCCCCATGACGGAGTCCTCGGTCATGCGCCTGTACTGCGCCCTGGCATCTCGACTGCGGTTCATTTGGTCAGGTCCATCTCCCGTGCTTGTCAGTGGCTTACCTTTGTGAACGGAGGGCTCATGGCGCAAGCCCGTCCGGGTCCGCGTTTTCCGGTTCGAGGATCATGTAGGACGGCGAGAAGGCGTTGCTCCCGTTCATCCTGAAGTAGCTCCTGAAGATCCGGTCCATCGCCGTCTTCACGCCGGAGCGGTCCGCGCCCAGCAGGATCACCAGGAATTGGTGCCGGTTGCACTGCGTGACGATGTCCACGTCGCGGATGCTGATCCGGACGGCGCGGTCCATGAAGAACATCGCGTTATCCAGGCTGGCCGTAAGGGCGCTCTCCCCGGTGTTCTGCTCCAGGGTGATCAGGACCAGCTTGAAGGGGTGCCTGAACCGCTTCCCCAGGTTGGCGATGTAGTCGTACAGCTGGGCAAACTGGCGGTATTCCACGTTCAGCGCGCCCTCATAGACGCCCTTGTGCCGGAGGTCGTCGACCAGCTGCTCCGGCGGGGTATTCTCGGAGACGAACATCTTCACGGCCTGGTGGAAGGAGGCCTCGATCTCCTGGCTGGCGTCATCCGCCCCGGAGCCGCTCTTCAGGCTCTCCTCCAGCCGCCCCTGGTTCCAGAGATCGATCAGGATATCCGCGTATTCCGGGTCAAACTGCTTTCCCCGGCCCTCCGTCAGCTGGCCCATGATGTA
>ONHI01000264.1 GCA_900317565.1 uncultured Eubacteriales bacterium | reverse complement strand
GCCTGCGCTGGCATCCGGACGCGGCGCTGGAGGCTGTGGCCGACGAGGCCATCGAGACCGTTGCCGCGGCCCAGCGGGAGGATGGCTACCTGGACACCTATTACATCATCAACGGCCTGGACCGGCGGTTCACGAACCTGAAGGACAACCACGAGCTGTATGTGGCGGGCCATATGATCGAGGCCGCCGTGGCCTACTTCCAGGTCACCGGCAAGCGCAGGCTCCTGGACGTGGCCATCCGCTTCGTGGACTGCATCGCCAGCGCCATCGGCCCGGAGGAGGGGAAGCTCCACGGCTATCCCGGCCACCCGGTGATCGAAATGGCGCTGATGCGGCTGTACGGCGTGACCGGCGATGAGAGGCACCTTAAGCTGGCGAAGTACTTCGTGGATGAGCGCGGCCGGAGCCCGCTGTTCTTCGAGGCGGAGGACGCGCGCAACGGCAACCGGTTCTACTGGAAGGACAGCCCCCTGCGCTATCGCTACTACCAGGCCCAGCAGCCCGTGCGCGAGCAGAAGGACGCCGAGGGCCACGCCGTGCGGGCCATGTACCTCTACAGCGGCATGGCGGACGTGGCCCGGGAAACGGACGACGGGGAGCTGATCCGCGCCTGCAGGACCCTGTGGGAGAGCGCCACCCACAAGCGCATGTACGTCACCGGCGCGGTGGGCTCCAGCGAGCACGGCGAGGCCTTTACCTTCGATTACGACCTGCCCAACGACACCGTCTACGGCGAGACCTGCGCCGCCATCGGCCTGGCCTTCTTCGCCAGGCGGATGCTGCTGCTGGAGCCGAAGGGGGAATATGCCGACGTGATGGAGCGGGCGCTGTACAACGGCATCCTCAGCGGCATGCAGCTGGACGGGAAGCGGTTCTTCTACGTGAACCCGCTGGAGGTGGTGCCGGAGGCCTGCGAGTGGGACGCCCACAAGCGCCATGTGAAGCCCGAGAGGCAGAAGTGGTTCGGCTGCGCCTGCTGCCCGCCGAACCTGATCCGCACGCTGGCCTCGCTGGAGGAGTATGTGGCCACGGAGACGGAGGACGCCGTGTACGTGAACCTGTACGCGGGCGGCGAGATCCGCGCGGATGGCCTGACGCTGAAGGTGGAGACCAACTACCCCTGGGAGGGGGACGTGAAGCTCACCGTCCTGGGAGACGCGCCCGAAGGAAAGCGGGTGGCGCTGCGCATCCCCGGCTGGTGCCGGGAGTGGAGCCTGGCGGTGAACGACGAGGCCGCGGAGGCTGCCGTGCAGGACGGCTATGCCGTCATCGACCGCGCATGGCGGGACGGCGACGTGATTGCCCTGGCCTTGGCCATGCCCGCCCGCTGGGTCCGGGCCAACCCGCGCGTCCGGGAGGACGCCGGGAAGGTGGCGCTGCAGCGGGGCCCGGTGGTGTACTGCCTGGAGGAGGCGGACAACGGAAGCGCGCTGCACAGCGTGCGCGTGGGAAGCGCCGCGGCGGCGGAGATCAACTGGGAGCCGGACACCCTGGGCGGCGTGGTGACGCTGACCACCGACGGCCTGCGGGAGACGGACGATGGCTGGGACGGCGCGCTGTACGACTTCGCCGGCGTGCCCGCGGCCCGGCCGGTGAAGCTGCGCTGGATCCCCTACTACGCCTGGGCCAACCGGGGCGTGGGGGAGATGCGGGTCTGGGTGAGGGCGGAATGACCCGCTGAATCATGGAAAAGGGAGACAAAAGGCGTCATCCGGAAATCCGGACGACGCCTCAGACCGCTGACAAAGCCCGCAAACGCAAGAATCTCTGCTGATATGAAGAAACCGGCAGAGATTCTTGTTTGCTGTGTCGACGTCGCCTGCAAAATACTGGAAAAGGGAGACAAAAGGCGTCGTCCGGGAATCCGGACGACGCCTGTTTCTGTATTCCGATGTCACGCCTTGGGCCGGCAGCTGCCCCGGCAGACGAGGCGGACGGGGCAGACGAGGTTCCGCCGCGGGCGGTCGTCCCCGTGGATGCGGTCCCGGAGCAGGTCGATGCCCTGGCGGGCCATCTCGGAGAAGTTGCAGTCCACGCTGCACAGGCCGGCGGGGAAGTGCTGGGTGCCCTGGATGTTGTCGAAGGACACGATGCCCACGTCCCAGTCCTGCAGGGCCGGGGTCTGCTGGAGCACGGACTGCACGTGCCAGGCCTCCTCGTCGCAGAACACGAACAGGCCGTCCACGCCCTCCTCCCGCCAGCGCAGCAGCTTGTTGGTCATGGAGGCGTACCAGTCCAGCACCGGGGCTTCGCCCCGCGTCGGGTCGAAGTGGATGTAGAAATGGCGGTCCTCCGGGAGGATGCCCGCCCCGTCGCAGGCGCGGTTAAAGCCCTCCAGGCGCTTTTCATAGCTGTAGACGATGCGCAGGTGGGACAGGTACGCCAGGTTGCGCCGCCCGTTCTGGATCAGGTGGCTCACGGCCAGGTACGCCCCATGCGCCTCGTCGCTGGTCACGCTGTCGGCCACGCCATCGCCCAGGGCGCGGGACATCAGCACAAAGGGGATGCCCAGGGCGTTCAGGCGCTCGATGGTGCGCAGGCTCTCGTTGGTGGGGAAGAGCAGGATGCCGTCCACCCGGCGGGCCACGGCGGCCTCCACCATCTGCTCCTCCAGGTCGGGCCGGTCGCGGGAGCACATGAACAGCAGGCTGTAGTCCCGCATGGCGGCGGCATCCTGGATGGTGTCGGCCATGATGCCGTAGAAGGGGTTGGACATGTTGCCCAGGATCACCGCCAGCGTGCGCGTGCGCCCGGAGCGCAGGGAGCTGGCGATGGCGTTGCCCATGTAGCCCATTTCCCGGGCCACCTTCTGGATGCGCTCGCGGGTCTCGCGGGAGATGTCGTCCTTGTTGCGAAGGGCGTGGGAGACCGTGTTGATGGAATAGCCCGTTTGGCGTGCGATGTCCTGCATGGTGACGCGCTGGATGCCGTTGGATCGCTTCATATCTATCACCCTGTGCAAGGATTTGGGATCATCTGTCAACAGTATAAGGGATCAATATTAAAATCCGTCAAGGAAAAATACATTTTTATATAAAAAACGTAAATTACCCCCTTGACAAGCACTAGAATAGCATGCTATGATTATCACAGTCAAGAGCATTAACGTTAATGTTATCGATTAGGAATTGGCAGATTTGCCAGAAATCTACAGGATTGGTTAAACCCACGTCCCTGAACCCCGTTGAATTGTTTAGCGGCAGCGCCGCTATTCAAATAATGAAGGAGGAAATCCCCATGAAGAAACTGTTTGCTATGGCTCTGGTTCTCTGCATGCTGATCGGCACCTTTGCCGTGGCGTCCGCGGAGGAAGTGACCACCCTGACCATGTGGACGTTCATCGCCCAGCATCAGGAGTTCTTTGAGAAGGCCGCCGAGCGCTGGAACGGCGACAACCCCGACCGTCCCATCGCCGTGGAAGTGACCACCATCGGCTATGACGACATGCACAACAAGCTGAAGGTCGCCCTGCAGGCCGACGAAGGCGCGCCCGACATGTGCGACGTGGAGCTGGGCCAGTTCCCGAACATCCTGGCCTTCTCCGACAAGCTGGTTGACCTGACCGAGGCCATGAGCCCCTACATGGCTGACCTGGTGCAGGCCCGCCTGGAGATCTACGCCAAGGACGGCAAGTACTACGGCGCTCCGCTGCAC
>ONHI01000265.1 GCA_900317565.1 uncultured Eubacteriales bacterium | reverse complement strand
AAACCCTGCGGGTTTCTTTTTATTCTTGGGGAACCGGATTGCCACGGCCCTACGGGCCTCGCAATGACGTAACACGAGTTGAACGCTTGCATTCCTATAGAAACGCTTCAAACTATCCCCGTTCCACGTCATTGCGAGGCCGCAGGCCGTGGCAATCCGGTTCCCCGGCAAACTCTAACTCCACTCTCCACACTCCACTCTCCACTCTCTTACCAAACCTGCCTTGACTGCCTGTCCTGCAGCATCGCGGCATAGGCGGCGGGGTTTTCCATGATCCTCCACAGCCCGCGGATGGCGCAGGTCTCCGGCGCGTCGGCCACCCGGCAGGGGATGCCCAGGGCCTGGCCCAGGCGTCGGTCCAGCTCCGTCATGGCCGCGCCGCCGCCGGTGAGCACCGCGCCCGCGTCGTTCAGGTCCGCGGACAGCTCCTCCGGGGCGTTGTCCACCACGGTGCCCACCAGGCGGCAGAGCTCCGCCACCACGTCCTCGCAGGCGTCCAGCACCGGCTTGGTCTCCACGTCGAAGGTCACGGGCATGCGCTCCTTCATGGCGATGCCGGTGGCGTGCATGATGATGTCCCGGGGAGCCTTGTCGGGCAGGGCGCTGCCCAGGGTGTGCACGATCTCCTCCGCCGCGGCCTTGCCCACGCGATAGCCGTAGTCGCTGCGCAGGATGCGCCGCACCCGGTCGTCGATGCGGTTCACGCCGTAGGGCAGATAGCCAAAGGCGGCAACCCGGCCGAAGGTGAACAGCGTGCAGGTGATCTTTCCCGCGCCCACGTCCACCAGCAGCTTGGCCTCCGGGCCGTTCAGGTCCAGCCCCGCGCCCACCGCCGCAGCGGCGTCGCTGCGCACCAGCACGGCCTCCGCCGCGCCCGCGTCGATGGCGGCGGTCAGCATGGCCTCCCGCTGCACGGGCCGGGCAAAGGGCGCGCAGGTGATCATCGCGCCGAAGCGCCGGCGGCCGCCCACGGCCTCCGAGCGCTTGAACAGCCACTGGAACAGGCTCGCCGCGTAGAGGTTGTTCTCCAGCACGCCGTCCCGCAGCGGATAGACCACCTCCACGCCCTGGCAGGTGCGGCCCACCAGGCGCTCGGCGATCTCCCCCGCGCAGATGGGCACGCGGTTGCCCTCCCGGAAGGCCAGCGCCGCCGGGGCGCTCATCGTCGGCCCGTTTTTCAGTTCAGCGACCCGCACGCTCTGCGTGCCCAGGTCGATGCCAATATCCCATTTCATGTTCGTCCCTCCATGGTTCGCCGGCTATCATTATAGCATGGGGGAGTTGATTCGGCAACTCCCCCATGCTATAATGAACAAAAACACAGGAGCACAACTATGAAACTGATACGCAACGCCACCATCCACGACGCCGTCCACGACGAAGCCCGCGTCGGCGATATCCTGATCGACGGGAGCCAGATCGCCGCCATCGGCCAGGGCCTCGCCGCCCCGGAGGGCGCGGAGCTCATCGACGCCTCGGGGCTCAATGCCTGGCCCGGCCTGGTGGAGGCCCACGGCCACATCGGCCTGGACGGCTGGGCGGTGGGCTACGAGGGCAGGGACTACAACGAGTACAACGACCCGGTGACGCCCCAGCTGCGGGCCATCGACGCCATCAACCCCTTCGACGAATCCCTGCGGGACGCGGTGCGGGGCGGGGTCACCACCCTGTGCACCGGCCCCGGCAGCAGCAACCAACGTCCTGGGCGGCACCTTCGCGGCCTTCAAGCCGGTGGGCCGCTGCATCGACGACATGTGCCTGAAGCCGGAGGCCGCCATGAAGTGCGCCTTTGGTGAGAACCCGAAGCGCTGCTACAAGGACAAGGGCATCTCCAGCCGCATGAGCAACGCCGCAATGCTGCGGGAGACGCTGTTCAAGGCCCGTGAGTACATGGAGAAGCTGGACGCCGCCGGGGACGACCCCGCCAAAAAGCCCGCCTTCGACCTGCGCCTTCAGGCGCTTCTGCCGGTGCTGCGGCGGGAGATCCCGCTGAAGGCCCACGCCCACCAGGCCAACGACATCCTCACCGCCCTGCGCATCGCCCGGGAGTTCGATGTGAAGCTGACCTTGGAGCACGTCACCGAGGGCGCGCTGATCGTGGACGAGCTGGTCCAGGCGGACGTGCCCCTGGCCATCGGGCCCACCTTCGGCCAGCCCAGCAAGATCGAGCTCAAGAACAAGAGCTGGGAGACGCCGGTGGTATTGAACGCCGCCGGGTGCCGGGTGTCCATCATCACCGACAGCCCCGTGACCCAGCAGAGCCACCTGCGCTTCTGCGCCGCCATGGCCATTGCCAGCGGCATGCCCGAAGCCGACGCCCTGCGCTGCATCACCCTGAACCCCGCCCGCCACATCGGCGTGGAGGACCGGGTGGGCTCGCTGGAGGCGGGCAAGGACGCGGACATCGTGCTCACCGAGGGCAGCCTGTTCGACATGCAGGGGAAGATCGTTTCCGTGTTCGTGAACGGGGAGCGTGTCGCGCCGTAAAGCGGGAACGCTGCGCGGCCGTCAATCATACAATATCCTGAAAAGTTCGCATGATTTAACAGAAGTTAGATATATCTAACTTCTGTTTTGTGCTAGAGTGTGCTTATAAAGTCAAGGATGTGCAGTTTCGAGGGTATCAGGCTGCATTTCAAGGCGCTTTTCCGCAGGCTTAGTGGCATCGAGCGCCTGGAAAACAGTCCAGTGGACTGTTTTCAGCGAGATGGGGCCGGCAGGCCCGTGGATGCAAGTCAAGGAAAAGCAACACGGAAATGCAGTCTGAGACGCCGAAAATGCACGTTCGGGATTTTATAAACACACTCTATGATGACCCAGAACGAACCAAAGGGGGTTTGAGCATGGACATGGAAGTGCTTCGGGGGATATTGATTCCCTTTATCGGAACCTCGCTGGGCGCGGCCTGCGTATTCGTCATGCGGGGCAAGCTGAACCCGATGGTGCAGCGGGCGCTGACGGGCTTTGCGGCGGGGGTGATGGTGGCGGCTT
>ONHI01000267.1 GCA_900317565.1 uncultured Eubacteriales bacterium | reverse complement strand
GCCCCGCATATGCGGGGCCGTTTCATATGGCCGATATTCAAATGACCACCTTGTCCCTGCCGCTGTCCTTGCCCATGTAGAGCTTGCGGTCGGCCTCATCCAGGATGGCCTCCAGGGGAGAGCGGAAGTCGTTCTCGGACACGCCGATGGTGATGGTGATGGAGAAGTCGATGCCCTCGAAGCTCAGGGGCATCCTCCGGACGGCGTAGCTCACGTCCTGCATCTTCGCCCCGGCCTCGTCCAGGTTCATGCCGGGCATGAAGAAGCAGAACTCCTCGCCGCCCCAGCGGCACACCGTGATGTCCTCGCCGCAGAGCTCCCGGAACTTCGCGGACAGGGTCTTCAGCGTGTAGTCGCCGCAGCTGTGGCCGTAGGTGTCGTTGATCTTCTTGAAGAAGTCGATGTCGGCAATGGCCACGCTGAAGGGCGTGTCGGGGGATTTCTTGAGGGTGCGGGCGATCGCATTCTGCATGGCGCGGCGGTTGGGCAGCTGGGTGAGGGGATCGGTGCCCGCCTCCCGGTGCAGCTCCTCGTTGCTCAGGCGCAGCTGGCGCTCGGTGTCCTGGATGCTGGAGCTGAACAGGATGCACAGCACGGCCAGCATGACGAACATGAAAACCGTGTTGAGGATCTGGAAGTACAGGCGGGCCTGTTCGCCCAGGACGTGGACCTCCGGATGGTGGGTGGAATAGGCGTACAGCACCAGCCGCAGCACCACGAGGCTCGACCAGAACCAGAGCTTCATCCATGGCAGCTCGGACACGTTGAAGAACGCCAGTATCAGCGGCGTCACCAGGAACTGCTGGGTGCTGGCGCTCCAGCCGAAGTTGTGGATGCACCAGACGCACCAGATCTCGATCACGAGGCTCTCGCAAAGCCCGGCCAGGCGGGGCCCGATGTGCTTCAGACCCACCAGCAGCAGGCCCATGCAGGCCGCCGCCACCAGCGGCATCCATTCCCAGCAGCCCGCGGTCAGGCCCAGGAGCAGAAAGCTCGCCAAATAGTAAACACAGAACGACACTGCGGTGTTGCTCAGTGCTTTTCGGTAGTATGCGGGCATTTCCTTGCCCGATTTCGGCGCCTTCTGGCGCAGGAAATCCTTCAGTAAACTCATGCTGCTCCCCGATTGGATGGATCATGGAATCTCATTACATCCATGTTAAACCATACAAAACTATTATGCCCCATACCGGCATAAATTGCAACCCCTGGGAGTGGGAAATATTAAATTTTTGATGATGTAATTAATTCCCGGCCTCGTCCTCCAGCCGCTGCACCAGCTGCCGGATGCGCTCCCGTGCCTCGGACTGCTGGATGAACTGATCCTCCCGGCTGGGCGTGGCGTCGCCCATGATGGCCACGAACTGGCTGACCTTCAGGCCCAGGGCGTCCTGCATGTCCCGGTCGGAGCCCTTGGGGGACACCAGATAGTAGCAGAGCAGGGAATCCTGCTGGCCGATGCGGTGGGCGCGGTCCTCCGCCTGGCTGGGCGGGGGACCAGTCCAGCTCCCCGAACACCACGCAGGTGGCCCGCTGCAGGTTCAGCCCGCTGGCCGAGCGCAGGGAGATGCACAGCAGATCCGTCCTTCCCGCCATGAATGCGGCCGCGGCCTCGTCCTTCTGGTTGTCGGTCTCCCTTCCGGTGATGAACATCGGGCGGCAGGACTTCAGCTCCCGCTTGTAAATGTCCATCACGGCGTGGTGGTGGGCCATCAGCAGCACCTTCTCGCCGCCCTCCACCAGCGCCCGCACGAAGGCGCACACGAAGGGGGCCTTGGCGATGCCGGTGGCCTGGCGCTGGGTCTGGGAGATGGCGTCCTCGATGATGGCCCGCCGGGAGGGATCGTCGGTGGCGCGGAGCAGCTGCAGCTGCCGGGCGACGGGGGCCATCAGCTCCCGGTACACCGCGTCGTCCCAGTCGATCTCCTGCACCAGCCGCCGCTTCGGGGCCAGCTCGGTGAGCACGTCGCTTTTCAGCCGTCGCAGCATCAGTCCCTCGCTGCGCAAATGCTCGCCCAGCAGCTCCGGCTTGGCCACCACGGCGGTGTTGTAGCCGTAGCACCACTCGCGGCTGAAGCTCTCCCAGTCGCCCAGGAAGTGGAAGTCGATGATGTTCACCACGTTCCAGATCTCGCCGCCGTTGTTGTAGATGGGCGTGCCGGACAGGCCGATGCAGTTTTCGCAGGCCTCGGAAAGCAGGCTGGCGGCGGAATACTTGCCGGTGCCGTTTCGGCGCAGCTCCTGCATCTCGTCAAAGATGACCGTCCTGAAGCCCTGCTCCGGCAGGACGTCCTTCCAGCCCCGCAGCAGCAGATAGTGGATGATGTAGATGTCCGCCTCCGGCAGGGCGTAGGGGGTGAGCCCCCGGATGACGTGCACCCGCAGGCGGCCGTCGGGAGAGAGGAACCGCTCCACCTCCCGCTGCCAGTTGCGGATCAGGTGGGGCGGCACCACCAGGATCGCCGGGTAGGCGGCGGTGGTCGCCAAAAAGGCGAGCGCCTGCACCGTCTTGCCCAGGCCCATCTCGTCCGCCAGCAGGCAGCGCCTTGTGGACAACAGGAAGCCCAGCCCCTGCT
>ONHI01000269.1 GCA_900317565.1 uncultured Eubacteriales bacterium | reverse complement strand
ACACTGGGAGTATATCATCCCGGGACAGTCCCCGTCAAGAATCATCCATACGGAAAAATAACGTACCCGGGCGCTTTCTTAATGCGCCGGGATTTGACGAAAGGGCCAAAGAGGGGTATACTGTATGTATTCCTATATTGTGGATAAGTAGTGCGACGGGAGGGACGAAGCGTGAGGCTGGGCATTCGCACCGATTTTGTGAACCTGCCGGAGGTGGCGCGGCTGGGCTTCGACTACGTGGAGATCCCCCTGAACGCCCTGGCGGCGCTGCCGGTATCGGATTTTGAAGCCTTCGTGGCGTATGTCGAGGGCAGCGGCATCCATGTGGGCGCCTGCTCCGACATGCTGCCGGAGGACCTGCCCATCACCGGGGACGGCGTGAACGCCACCGCGCTGCACGGCTATCTGAAGCACGCCCTGGGCAGGGCCCAGCGTCTGGGCGCAAAGGTGGTCGTGCTGGACGGGGCGAAATCCCGCCAGGCGCCCGCGGATGGCGACTTTCCCTTCGCCTGGCGGCAGCTGGGCAACTTCCTGCGCCTTCTCCAGGGCCACGCCCGGGACTGCGGCATGACCGTGGCGCTGGAGCCGCTGCGCAAGGCGGACTGCAACCTTTTGAACCTGGTGTCCGAGGCCACGCTGATCGCGGGGCTTCTGCAGCTGGACTGTATCGCCGTCTGCGCCAACTTCGGCAGCATGGGCATGGCCAGTGAGCCGATGAGCGCCCTGAGGCGGGCCGCGCCGCTGCTGAGGCACGTGCGCGTGGAGAACGCCCTGACCCGCGCCCTTCCCCGCCCCGGCGACGGCGAGGACTACGCCCGCCTGCTGGAGACCCTCCGTGACATCGGGTATGACGGCGGGGTGACGCTCACCGGCATCATTACGGAGAGCTTTGCGGAGGACGCGCAGATCGCGGTACAGTACATGAGAGACTTGAGAGTTTAGAGTTCAGAATTCAGATAATGGCTATTCGCTTAAATCTAAACTCTGAACTCTGAACTCTAAACTCTCGATCACCCGCCAAAAATTGTTTTTTGTACAACATCGCAGGGAGGTATATCCTTGAACATCATCATCGTCGGCAATGGCAAGGTGGGCTACACGCTGGCCCAGTATCTGAGCAAGGACGGGCACGACATCATCATCCTGGACCGGAACCAGCAGGCGCTGAACCGGGCCAGCGAGACGCTGGACGTGATGTGCGTGCGGGGCAACGGCGCCAACGTGAAGACGCTGATCGAGGCCGGTGTGGAGACCGCGGACGTGATCGTGGCCGTCACCGGCAACGACGAGCTGAACATGGTGTGCTGCCTGGCGGCGAAGCAGCTGGGCGCGAAGTATTCCATCGCCAACCCGGAGCGCACCACCGCCCAGGAGATCTCCCGGCTGCTGCGCTTCCCCTTCGCCATCAACATCGAATCCTTCGCCCACGGCCGGGTGGAGATGGTCGAGTTTCGCACCGAGGATCGGGACGCCATACTGAACACGCCCCTGTCCCGGCTGCACAGCCGCTATCCCCGCATCCAGTTCACCGCCGTGCAGCGCAGCGGCGACGCCTTCATCCCCGACGGCAACAGCATACTGCTGCCCGGGGACCGGGTGTACGCCACCGGCGACCGGGAGTCCGTGACCCAGTTCTTCAAGCACCTGGGCAAGGACACCCAGCGGCTGAAGTCCGCGCTGCTGATTGGCGGTGGCCACATCAGCTACTACCTGGCGAAGATCATCGCCGGCATGGGCGTGTACCTGCGGCTGATCGAGATCGACGAAAAGAAGTGCCTGCGGCTGGCGGACCAGCTGGACGGCGTGATGGTCATCAACGCCGACGGCACGGACCAGGAGGTGCTGGAGTCGGAGAACGTGGGCGACTGCGGCGCGCTGATCTGCCTGACCAACCGGGACGAGGAAAACCTGATCACCGGCATGTACGGCGCCCGCCATGGCGTGAAGAAGGTCATCGTGAAGGTGAACCGGCTGAACGCCATGGACGTGATGGAGGACCTGGGCATCGACAGCGCCGTGAGCCCGAAGCTGACCACCGCCAACGCCATCCTCCGCTCGGTGCGCGCGCTGAACGACAGCCGCAATTCCGTGGTGGAGAAGGTCTACGGCATGCTGGGCGGCCAGGTGGAGGCCTATGAGTTCACCGCCCTGGAGGGCGCGCCCTACCTGAACATCCCCCTGAACCAGCTGAACATTCGCAAGGGCATCCTGGTGTCCGTGCTGGTGCGGGAGCGCAAGTGCATCATCCCCTTCGGCAGCGACCGCATCGAGGCCGGGGACACCGTGATCCTCACCGCGAAGGCGGGCACGGTCGTGAACCTGGAAGACGCCTTTGACATTACGGAGATCAGAAGATGAACAAGCGATTACTGTGCCACCTGGTGGGCAATGTGGTGCGCGTCTGCGGCGCGCTGATGA
>ONHI01000270.1 GCA_900317565.1 uncultured Eubacteriales bacterium | reverse complement strand
ATGCTGAACCGCGCGCCCACGCTGCACCGCCTGGGCATCCAGGCCTTTGAGCCCATCCTGGTGGAGGGCAAGGCCCTGAAGCTGCACCCGCTGTGCTGCACCGCCTTCAACGCCGACTTCGACGGCGACCAGATGGCCGTGCACGTCCCGCTGAGCATGGAGGCCCAGGCCGAGGCCCGCTTCCTGATGCTGGCGGCGAACAACATACTGAAGCCCCAGGACGGCAAGCCCGTCATCTGCCCGACGCAGGACATGGTTCTGGGCTGCTATTACCTGACCATGATCCACGACGGCCTGAAGGGTACCGGCAAGTATTTCACCGACGTGGACGAGGCCCTGATGGCCTACGCCACCGGCGAGCTGGCCCTGGAGGCCCCCTGCCACATCCGCATGACCCGGACCATCGACGGCGTGGAGTACTCCCGCATCGTGGAGACCACCATCGGCCGCGTGATCTTCAACAAGGCCATTCCCCAGGACATGGGCATGCAGAAGCGGGAGACCGTGGACGACATGTTCAAGCTGGAGATCGACGAGGTCGTGGGCAAGAAGCAGCTGGCCAAGATCGTCGATACCTGCTACCGCACCCACGGCGTCACCGTGACCGCCACCATGCTGGACGACATCAAGGCCCTGGGCTACAGCTATTCCACCCGCGCGGCCCTGACCGTCTCCGTGGCGGACATCACCGTGCCCGAGGAGAAGAAGCAGATCCTGGCCGACGCCGAGGCGCAGGTGAACCAGATCGAGCGCCAGTTCAAGCGCGGCCGTATGTCCGAGAACGAGCGCTACACCTCCGTCATCCGCATCTGGGAGCAGGCGACCAACGACGTCACCAAGCAGGTGCTGGAGAAGATGGAGAAGTTCAACCCCATCAACATGATGGCGGATTCCGGCGCCCGTGGTTCCACGAACCAGATCCGCCAGCTGGCCGGCATGCGTGGCCTGATGGCGTCGCCCACGGGCAAGATCATCGAGCTGCCCATCAAGGCGAACTTCCGCGAGGGCCTGAGCGTGCTGGAGTTCTTCCTGTCCTCCCACGGCTCCCGCAAATCCCTGGCCGACACGGCCATGAAGACCGCCGACTCGGGCTACATGACCCGCCGTCTGGTGGACGTCTCCCAGGAGAACATCGTCCGGGAGGTGGACTGCTTCGCCAGCCGCGGCGAGCGCGTGCGCGGCCTGAAGGTGCGCGCCATCGGCCAGCCCGGCGACATCATCGAGGAGCTGGAGGACCGCATCCGCGGCCGCGTGGCGGCGGAGGACGTGCTGGATCCCGCCACCGGCGAGGTCATCGTGTCCACCAACGAGCTGATCACCTATGACCTGGCCCGCAGGATCGTGGGCGCGGGCATCGAGGAGGTCTCCATCGGAGGTCTCCATCCGCAGCGTGCTGACCTGCCAGAGCAACGTGGGCGTGTGCGCGAAGTGCTATGGCGCGAACATGACCAACGGCAAGCTGGTGGACGTGGGCGAGGCCGTGGGCATCATCGCGGCCCAGTCCATCGGCGAGCCCGGCACCCAGCTGACCATGCGTACCTTCCACTCCGGCGGCGTGGCCAGCGGCGACGACATCACCCAGGGTCTTCCCCGCGTGGAGGAGCTGTTCGAGGCGCGCCGGCCCAAGCGCGAGGCCGTGCTGGCCGAGATCGGCGGCACCGTGTCCGTCACGGACACCAAGAAGAAGCGGGAAGTCATCGTCCGCTCGGCGGACGGCGAGGCCCGCCCCTACGCCATCAACTACGGCGCGAAGCTGAAGGTGACGGACGGCCAGGTCATCGAGGCCGGCACCCCCCTCACCGACGGCGCGCAGAACCCGCAGGACATCCTGCGCATCCTGGGCGTGCGCGCGGTGCAGGACTATCAGCTGCGCGAAGTGCAGCGCACCTACCGCTCCCAGGCCGTGGCCGTGGCCGACAAGCACATCGAGGTCATCGTGCGCCAGATGATGCGCAAGGTCAAGGTTCAGGACGCGGCGGACACCAACCTGCTGCCCGGCTCCATGGTGGATATCTTCAAGTTCGAGCGCGAGAACGAGGCCACCATCATGGCGGGCGGCCGTCCGGCCACCGCCAAGCGCGTGCTGCTGGGCATCACCAAGG